>JAAYRV010000206.1 GCA_012518595.1 Bacillota bacterium | reverse complement strand
CTTGACCCAAGAAAACATGTTGCCGGAAAGATCCGGGGCGGTGGTTTAAGTGAGCAAATCGCTGACTATGCAAAACATAACCGACAAAGCCCTTGAGCTGGGGTTTGCTTTGATTGGCAAGGCATCCGCCGAACCTCTGTTCGAATGGGGCAGGGAGGTAGAGCGGCGAATCCATGATTGCCTGATCCCAGGTGACACATGGTCCAGGCGTAATTTGGAGTTTGCGCCCGATAAGCTCATGCCTGATGCAAGACATGCGCTTATTCTTGTAAAATCATATAAGCCTTTCGCTGAACCGTTTCCATCATCAATAGCTGCTTATTCAGCACATTATCGTGAGTATCCCGACGGCCAACAATCAGCCTTGCTGTTTGCCAAGTGGCTGCGTGAGATGGATATCAACGCCTTGGTTACTTCAAAACTTCCCCTCAAAGCCCTTGCAGTAAAGGCGGGACTCGGGGTGTACAGGCGAAACTCTCTAGTATATTCCAAGGTGTCAGGTTCCTTCATGACCTTATATGGCATCTTAGTTGACACGGAGATAAGAGGGGATACATCTTATGATGACTCAAGCGGGGGTGTATCAGAATGTTCCGGATGTGATCTATGTGTCAGCAGGTGCCCGACAGGCGCAATAATGCCTCAAGGCGCCATAGACCTCAGAAGATGCATTCGAAATCACATGGGCTCAGGCAAAGTGGTTCCGCCTGAAATCCGAGAAGCCTACGGTGTCAGGCTGCTTGGATGTGAAATATGTCAGCGCGTGTGTCCCCAAAACGCGCACTTCCTCAAGAATCTGTCATTACCGCCTCATGAAGAACTCGAAGCGTTCTCATTACCGAACCTTCTGGACTTAACCCAGAGTTCGAGGAAAGAGGCATTAGAGAATATTGGCAACGTTATCGGGAGAAACTACGCCCGCAAAAACCGGATCCTTGGAGATGCTGTAATTGCTGCGGGAAATACGAAGGATCCAAGCCTCCTTGAGTATCTGAAAGAGACTCTGAAATATCCTCATGTTCCGGTGCGCGCCCATAGCGCATGGGCCATAGGAAGAATCGGAACACCTGAAGCGCAAGAAATCCTCACAAATGCTCTCAATCAAGAAAAGGACCCACAAGCAATATCAGAGATAACGTCAGCTATGGAAAAGCCTGACGACGAATAGCCTGCACGAAATCGCGACTTCCGGAAGGTCGGTATTCGAAGACTCTTATATCATGAAAGGGAATACCCATAATATGGCGATCTCGGGTTTATTTTTTCTTAGTTTACATAAGATATATTATGCGATCCAAACGATGAAGATAGGGGAAGAGGCCATAAGTGATATATAAGATGATTGACGTAGATATAGAATATGAGTATAGATACGGAGTATAGATAGAATAGTACAGATACATAGGGTGAATATGGAATACAGAATATAGATGCATTACATGGATACAGATGTAAAACACATATGAGGTGCGTGAAATGAGATGCTTGACGGAAAATGACTTGTAGCTTGAAATCTGAGAAATAATGACGCTCTAAGACGCAATTTAAGGGCCTTTAAATTGAAGCTGTATATCAGAGTATGGGTGTGTGGAACAAGAGAAAACAGATTATCGGCTGGAACGTTGATTGTGGTGACTGTAAGACCCTGCTGCAGCCAACAACTCATGGCCACGTATATTGTAGGGTTCCGGATTTGCTGCTGGGACATCAATAGGCACCGCAATTCTCAGCACCTGCCCAGGGCGGACGATGCTGCTTGAGAGATTATTAGTTCTCATGATGTCATCCACAGCAACGCGAAGGTCCACTTCAGAACTGAAGCAATCTTTTGCGATACCCCAAAGAGTATCACCTGGCATGATAGTGACTTCCACTACTTGATAACGAGAGTCATCCGTGCATTTCATTGCGTCGGCAATACATAATACAACACTTGACCCAATAACCCCTACTGCTAAAGCCATGGTCACAAGCGCCAGTAACCCTACTAATCGTAACGAACCAGATCTCCTGGTTACACCGGTTCTGCCATTTCTATGTATTCTACTTACCTGCCCAGCCTTAGTTCTTTGTGATATACCGGTCATTTTGCCCTTCGCCCCCTGCCCTTCTCTGCTTATGGCAAACATATGTTCGCTTGTTGAGCTAATAATAACACGAACATGTGTTTCCGTCAAGGGTGATTTTGGATTTTCTACCGGATAATTCCGATTATCTTGGATTATCTCAGAACATTTGTTTGCAAGCAGGGATTCATCGTGCTATAATCACACTAGACAAACTTCCGGAGCGAGGTGTAGACGATGCCACGCAAGAAATCCAAGGCAATATCCAGGCGTCAACAGCAAATCCTTGACTATATCAAGCAAGAAACCGAGACTCAAGGATATCCGCCGTCAGTAAGGGAAATAGGCCGTGCAGTTGGGTTAAAGTCCACATCCACAGTGCATGGACATCTTTCACAACTCGAGAAGAAGGGTTATATCAGACGTGACTCAAGTAAACCTCGAGCAATTGAGGTATTGCCTGCTGCAGGAGTTCTCCCGCGCAGCGCTTCAGTGGCCGTGCCTCTGGTGGGCCGGGTAACCGCAGGTCTTCCTGTGCTTGCTGTTGAGAACATAGAAGATTACTTCCCATTACCTAAAGATTTTGGTGAACCGGGAACGCTTTTCATGTTAAGGGTTTCAGGAGACAGCATGATAGAAGCAGGAATCTTAGACGGTGACTACGTAATCGTCAGACAACAGGAAAATGCGGAAAACGGAGAAATAGTAGTAGCCTTAATTGACGATGAAGCTACAATAAAGCGGTTCTTCAAAGAGAAAGACAAAATCCGGTTGCAGCCTGAGAACAGCTTCATGGATCCGATTATCGTAGACAATGCCTCTATCCTGGGCAAGGTCACAGGTGTCGTTAGACGAATCCACTAAACTCCTGGATAAAGCTATTGAGAAGGGGCCCTAAAGGGCCCCTCTTGCTTCCGCTCGATCTGTCCTGGCATCCTGCAGTATGTCCCCATTAAAGCCAAGAGTCCTAAAGAATATTTCCAGCGCCTGTTCTTCACCTTTTGCATAAGGCACGACCCCGTCATTGTCGGGCTTGGACGCAGCCAGAGATACATAATCATCCAGCGCAATCTGATATGCCCTTTCCACTCCATGCTCCTCTACCAATGTAATTAGCGCTTCATATTTTTCTTTTCTCGCAGTGGCAGTTGTCAACCAGAGTTCAGGATCAGGCGCACGACTACTGATAAGAATGTCCTGTTTTGCAAGGCTCTTCAGTCTCTTCAACCCTCTAACAACGTCCTCGGCATTTAGCTGAACCAAACGTAACCCCCTCCTGTCCTGTTATTGATACTCAAGCATTATCGGACAACAACGCGCCCGCTGAATGTTTCTCCGCTGCCTCCCCGGCATCTCTTATGTAAAAACAATACAAAAACCGGGGCTCGCACACTTGCTTACCCCGGCTTAATCTCTGATTTTAATGGCACCCTGGCAAACTCATCCTTTGTACAACCATCCCCATGCCTTCCTCCGGTGTTTGCTGTTGTCGCATGAGGGTATAAGACATGCAAGACAGGGCGCCCCCCTTTGCAAATTAGTATAGTTCAGTTTTATTATACCACACCTTTAGGACATGCATCATCAAAATTCAAAATAAATATTGTCCAACCTTTTTGCGCCATTGTTGCTCACTTTGTTCAATACAAAATCTTACATCATGAAAGGGCAACGCCAAGCATTCCGCCTATACACCCGGCAAGTATCGATAAGATAACCCTTTTTAAGCTCGTCACGGTAATTATTGCCCGAGGCGTATCCCCTACTCCTATCATTATGGCTACCGCTGCAAATATGACACCCACTATTCCACCGTAAATTAGTCCTCTCCTTCCGGCTTTCTTGCCTGCGTTGAACCCTCCACACGCTATCGCCAATAGGGTTCCTGAGAGCGCAAGAGTGCCTAAGGAAGCGATGTCTGATGAAGTGTAAAATCCGTATACTCCTATGATAAGGAAAATGACGACTACCGCAATAATACTTGTAATAAGACCGGTTATAACCGCGGAAAATCCCGAAGAAACTTTGTCAATATCACGGGCTTTATCTTGGCTTCGAATTCTGTCAGGCCCTGCCCTCCCCCGCTTTTGCGGAATCATTTGACCACCTCCGAATGCATGTCAAAGGATGCATCTCTCGTATCCCTTAACATAAACATATTCCATGAGATGGCCAATAATTACGTCATTGGGTAGGTTACGCTTACAGATTCTCCAGGGCCTCCTTGACCTTCTTCATGTCTTCCCAGACAGGGCGCTTCTTTGAAGGATCACGTAAGAGAGCTGCCGGATGAAATGTAGGCATGTAGAGGATACCGTCTTTCTCGTGCCATTGGCCTCTTATTCTTGTTATTCTAGCGTTCTTATCTACGAGAGTTCTTGTGGCAAGGGCGCCGAGGCATACGATAATAGCCGGGTTTATCCGGTTAATCTGAGCGTCTAAGTAGTGGCTACAGGCAAGAACCTCATCAGGATTAGGCATACGATTTTTAGGGGGACGGCATTTCACTACATTGGTGATATGAACCTCATCCCGGGACAAGCCCACAGAAGCCAGAATCTTATCAAGCAATTGTCCTGCAGCGCCTACAAAGGGCCTGCCTTGTCTGTCTTCATCTCTACCCGGTCCTTCGCCCACGAGCATAACCCTGGCTTCGGGATTCCCCTCGCCAAACACCACATGTGTACAACCGGCTCTGAGACCACATTTGGCACAAGTAAGACATTCTGCTTCTAACCCTTCCAGGTCTAGCTCCTCACCGGACGTCTCTCCCCTGCCCTCTTTCCCCATTTTTTCTCCATGTTCCGTAATTTGATCTTCTTGTTGCAAAGCAACGTCCTGTGTCAGTTCAGGCCAAAGAGTGCCTTGGATATGGCCGGACGCTTCATTGTCACACACATCCGAATCACTGTTTTCATGATCCGGATTACCATTATCGGTATCAGTGGCTGATACCTCGTCTTGGTTCCATATAGGCAAGGTTAACTGATGCTCATTACCCGGCACTGCTATTCGCCTCCGAAGGATTAAGTATATTAGTATTTGTTCACAATGAAAAAACTATGCAGCACAGCTTCATTGCTTCCTACAGCTAAGCACCGCCAAAAAAGCCTGCACGACACCACCATCGAACTGCGTACCGCTGCCTTTTATCAAGGTATCACAAGCAATTTCATGTGTCACACATGCCCGATAGGAATCCGACGCAGTCATGGCATCGAAAGACTCAACGACTGCAATAATCCTGGCGCCAAGGGGGATGTCTTCTCCACTGAGGCGTCTCGGATATCCGCGTCCGTCAATACGTTCGTGATGATGCAGAACATCATTGGCAATATTGGAAAAAGGGGGCACACGCTCTAAAAATGTAGCTCCGAGTTGAGGATGAAGCTCTATGAAAGACCAGTCGTCTTCAGAAAGAGGTTCTGTCTTGATCAAAACATTGCTCGGAAGAAAGAGCTTGCCGAAGTCATGAAAAAGACCCGCGAAATATATACGTCTTATTTCTCCCGAAGGCAAGCCAAGCTTCTCAGCGATAGATGCAGCCAACCCTGCCACTCGTTGAGAGTGAGTGCTTCCGGCAGGTATGTTTCTGTCAATTGCCGATGTGACGAGTGTAGATATGCCTTGAAGTACAGCCTCTACATCGTCCCAGGAGGAAGCATATGATATCCCCAAATCAGAAGCCACGTATAGCTCACCGACCTTCACGCCATTTTACTATTTGAAGCAGTAACCAAACGGCCCGTGTGGGCCGTAGCAGCAAAGCAAGTCCTGTTTTTCGCCTACAGGCAATATTCGCCATCATAGCCTGAAGTCCTCCCTTTTCATTGCCTTCTCTGTAATCACGGTGCCCATCACTGGAAAAGTTCTAAAGTGTACGTACCGTGCGGGGCCACCCAAGACCTCGGAAGCGGATTAAGTTTGACATAGAAGTAGGCATCACGTATACTATGGATGTCAGACACAGTTCTTTCAAGCTGCTAGTCCAGGTCGGGGCATGGCGCAGGTTGGTAGCGCGCTTGGTTCGGGACTAAGAGGTCGGCGGTTCAAGTCCGCCTGCCCCGACCATTTACTTTCACCGTTTGAGGGAAATCCAATCTAAGTTCTGCTTCCCGGCTTCACAAGGGGGATTCGTCCTTCCTTACACATAGGACACCCGGCAGCATCCCACGATTCTATCTCCATTGACAGCACTTCGCGTTGCTTGACTCCGAATTTGATAGCGCCATTGCTACGATCAACAAGGACACCGACGCCTCTGACTTCTGCGCCACACTCCTCTACCAATTGCATGACCTCTCGCACGGACCCGCCTGTAGTAATCACATCTTCGACAACTAAGACACGCTGATTCGGATTCAGTCTGAATCCGCGCCTGAAAGTCATCCTTCCATTTTCACGTTCCGCAAATATGGCAGGCACTTGAAGCTGTCTTCCTACTTCATATGAGACGATAATTCCGCCTATTGCCGGCCCGACCACAACTTCAATGCCGTCATCCCTGAACTCGTCTGCCAGGTGGCGAGCTAATACCTCTGTATAAGACGGATACTTCAACACTTGCGCGCACTGCATGTAATGGTCACTGTGACGTCCTGATGTAAGCAGGAAGTGGCCGCTTAGCAACGCGCCTGCATCCACAAAGATTCTAAGAGCTTTTTCTCTACTTAACACCGAGTTCACCCTCTGCTTGTTCAATCTCTTCCCCAATTCGCCTGGCTGCGGATACCGGATCATCTGCTTGGGTTATGGCTCGTCCCACCACTATGTAATCTGCGCCTAACTTGACAGCTTCCCCCGGCGTAGTGATTCGCCTCTGATCGTTTTTGGCAGCCCATCGAGGACGGATACCCGGAGTCACCAGTTTGAAACGAGGCCCGCACGCAGCCCGTATTGCTGCAGTCTCCAACGGAGAGCATATCACACCGCCTGCACCGGCAGCCTCAGCAAGATGCGCCCATCTTACCGCCACATCTTTTACGGACATCCCGCCAATGAGAAGGTCCTCTTCAAGAATTCGTTGATCGATGCTGGTGAGGACAGTGACCGCTAACACCAGCGGAGGCTCTACACCTAAGGTAGCAGCCTCATCTTTCACCGCTTGAGCAAGAGCGCTAAGCATCGGAGTCCCGCCTGCAGCATGGGTAGTGAACATAGCACACCCGAGCCGTGTCATGACTCTTCCTGCCGAAGCTACGGTATTTGGTATGTCATGGAATTTTAAGTCCACAAAGACAGATCCCCCGAGATTTTGAATGCGTCTTACGACATCAGGGCCTACTGCAGTATAAAGTTGCATCCCCACCTTGAACGCGCCTACATGTCCTCGGAGTTTCTCTACCAAAGTCATGGCTTCATCTTCCGTATCTACATCAAGGGCCAATATGATTCTTTCTTTCGCCTGCATAATGCAACCTCCCTTAGATACCCACGAGTCAGGTGTTGTGTCAAGTAAGTAGAAATAACCAGGCCGTTATCAAACAGCCGCGAACCTTCGGACAGCTGGGTTGTTCATATGACCCACAACCCACATTACAGGATCGCTGCCCCGATAATCTCATGTAAACCGGTATGGCCGTGTCTTGCCATGTAGTCTTCAATCCCTGCCTTGATCTCCATAGCCAGCCTGGGATTTATGAAAGTCCCTGTGCCGACGGAAACAGCTTTTGCTCCCACCAAAAGAAACTCAATCGCGTCTTTTGCGGACATAATGCCTCCTCCGCCCAATATGGGGACATCCACCGCCTGATATACTTGATAGACCATGCGAAGGGCAATAGGCTTTATGGCCGGCCCTGACAGCCCGCCAAAAACATTTCCCAGGATCGGACGCTTCGTCTCAATATCCACCGCCATCCCTTGTACCGTATTAATCATGGAAATAGCGTCCGCACCTGCAGATTCAGCAGCCTTCGCTATCTCAACGATATCAGTGACGTTAGGCGATAATTTCGGCATTACCGGAAGATGAGTCACCTGCTTCACAGAATCAACGATCTTATAGACCATATCAGGAGAAGTCCCGAGCTGCATTCCTCCCATATCCACGTTGGGACAGGATATGTTCAGCTCAATTCCTCGGACTCCCTTCGCCGTCCCAATCATTGAAGCAAGCTCAACATACTCTTCGAAGGTTCTGCCTGCAATATTCACAATAACAACTGCACCCGACTTACGTAATCGCGGAAGGTATTCGCTTAAGAAAACCTCGACGCCTGGGTTTTCCAGGCCGATTGCGTTCAGCATCCCACAGGGAGTCTCAGCGATTCGCGGCGGAGGATTTCCGGCCCAAGGCTCTCTTGTCGTTGCCTTAGTGATGATTGCCCCTACATCGCCGGGGCCTATTAAGCCTTCATAGCCAAACCCGTATCCAAAAGTGCCTGATGCCATAACAACAGGATCCGCAAGCTTGATTCCACCTAAATCAGTTTCAAGATTCATTGCCGCACCTCCCCCTCCCCTGCCCCAAACTCCACCTCAGCCATGGAGAAGACCGGGCCGTCACTGCATACCTTGGCGTAGCTTGCATCGCCGTTTCTGAGCCTCAATGCGCACCCAAGACACACACCCACTCCGCAGGCCATATACGACTCCAACGACACTTCCCCGGGAATGCCTCGCTCCTTAGCAAATTTCGCTACATGCGCCATCATCTCCAAAGGACCGCAGGAGTAAACAATGTCAGTACAGGCTTGTTTCCCAGTTGACATACGGGTTGGTTCTCCCTCCGATATGCAGGTTAAGAGATCTGTGACAAGACCTTTGTATCCCCTGCTTCCGTCCATGGTCGCAATATGGCACTTCGCGCCTTCCTGCTGCAACTTATCCAGGGCCACTAATTCGGATGCGGTTTCAGCCCCGTACAGGACATTTACATCACAACTTAAGCGCACAAGGCGATCCGCCAGATATACCAGGGGCGCGATCCCCATCCCACCTCCGACAAGTAGAGTTGCACTTCCTTCGGCAGGGAGAGTGAATCCCCGTCCAAGGGGTCCGAGTACACTCAAGTATTCTCCCGGCTTTACCTGCGCTAATATTGACGTGCCCTTGCCTCGGATTCTATACAGGATGGAAATTGTGCCTTGCTCTCTCGTCACTCCGTAAAGGCTAAAAGGGCGTCTAAGCAGCGGAGACACTGATTCAACCGAATAAGGTTTGACTTCCATATGGACGAATTGGCCGGGATCCCCATTACCGGCGATCTCAGACGCGCTGCATTCAAGTTCATAAATCCCGTCTGCGACACGGTCATTTCTGATAATTTCGGCATTTTCTAAGAAGAACATCCATGGATACACTCCTTAATCCCCTACGCCGCGCTTCTACGCAAGGCGTCCTTCTCGGGCTACGATTTCTCCCCCGGAGATAGTCATCCAAGGCCAACCACGAAGCTCCATCCCATTAAACGGTGTATTCTTTCCTTTAGACTGGAATGCTGTAGGGTCCACGCGTCGAATGGTGTCAGGGTCTATTATCGTAATGTCTGCCTTTCGTTCAGGAGTCAACGTACCAAGATCCAAGCTCAAAACGCGGCTGGGCCCAACAGTAAAGAGCCTGACCATCTCCGTAATATCCAAGAGACCGGTATGAACCAGCCTATCCATGATTACGGCCACTGCAGTCTCAATGCCTGATATTCCAAAGGAGGCTTTTGCATACTCACAGTCCTTGCTCTCTACATTATGAGGCGCGTGATCCGTGGCAATGCAGTCAATGAGTCCTTCAGATAAGGCACGCACCAAGGCCTTGACATGGTTCTCTGAACGAAGGGGCGGGTTGACTTTGGTGTCTGTGTCATACGTTCCGACTACTTCATCGGTAAGGGTCAGATGATGCGGGGTTACCTCGCAAGTAACATGAGCTCCCGAGGATTTTGCCTCTTCTATGATATGGAGGGCTCCTTTTGTGGAAACATGACATACATGCAAGTGCGCTCCGGTTAAGGCTGCAAGCTCGACATCTCTCGCTATCATGATTTCCTCTGCCTCAGCGGGAATCCCCTGTAAGCCATAAAGTGTTGAGTAATAGCCTTCATGCATCAGGCCGTCACGGGAAAGGTTCAGGTCCTCACAATGGGAGAGAATTGGGAGATTAAGCATGTGCGCATATTCCAAGGCATGTCGCATTACATCTGATCTCATAACAGGCTTGCCGTCATCAGAAAAGCCAATACACCCTGCTTGAGCCAGCTCTGCCATTTCACTGAGTTCTTCGCCTTCCAGGTTCTTCGTAATACTGCCGATTGGGAGAACGTTTATGAAGCCTGCCGCCTCACCTTTACGCTTGACATAACTTGCTACAGGCCCGTTGTGGATAACAGGATCCGTATTAGGCATACAACAGACTGTAGTAAAGCCCCCTACCGCTGCAGCTCTAGATCCGGTTATGATATCCTCCTTATGCTCATACCCGGGATCCCTGAAATGGGCGTGGATATCGATAAAACCGGGGCAGACGATCTTCCCCTTGGCGTCTATCACATCTTCGTCTCCGTCTACGCGCAAATCCCTTCCGATAGCAGATATTTTACTGTTTATGATGAGGATATCACAGACTTCGTCAACGTTGTTTCCGGGGTCTATGACTCGGCCACCCTTAACCAGCAATTTCATCTCTTCCACCTCCCAACATCAGGTACAAAACGGCCATTCGAACAGCGACTCCGTTTGAAACCTGTTCGTTCACGACGCATCTTGGACTCTCTGCCAGCTCTGTGGATATCTCGATACCTCTGTTCATAGGGCCGGGGTGAAGAACAATTGCGTCGTCAGCGGCCAGAGCTAAGTGTTCCGGTGTAACCATGTAGAGCTCCCGGTATTCATCAATAGACGGGAAAAGTGCACCATGCTGGCGCTCTCTCTGAATACGCAAAACATTGATGACGTCAGCCCCTTTGAGGCCTGACTCGAGGTTTCCATAGGTTTTGACGCCCAGTTTCTCAACATCGGGGGGAATAAGTGTTGACGGTCCGATCACCCTAAGCTCGCATCCGAACTTGCTGAGGCCGAAGATATTTGAACGCGCCACTCGGCTGTGAAGGATGTCACCGACTATAGCCACTTTCAGGCCTTCCAGCGTGCCTTTGCGTTCCCGAATACTGTACATGTCAAGAAGCGCCTGAGTAGGATGCTCGTTTATCCCGTCTCCTGCATTTATAACACGCATACCGGTATTTCTTGCCACGTAGTGAGGCGCTCCGCTTGAAGGATGGCGCATGACTAAGACATCAGGACCCATCATTTCAATGGTCTTGATAGTATCTTTCAGGCTCTCTCCTTTTTGCACACTACTCGTGGAAACACCTAGGTTGGAAGTATCTGCACTGAGATACTTCCCGGCAAGCTCAAATGAGGTTCTTGTGCGGGTGCTGTTTTCATAGAAAACAGTAATGATTCCCTTTCCTCTGAGGGCAGGCACTTTTTTCATGTCGCGCCTGATAATGTCCTTCATGGGGACAGCGGTTTCAAGTATTACTTCAATCTCTTCTCTGGTGACATCTCGAAGTCCAAGCAAATCTTTTCTTCTGTCGAATCTCACAAATCACGCCCCCTCTCCCCGCAACTGTCCCATCTCATGCAAAGCTTAAGGGGTATGGCTCCGCAACGTCTATGGAGAATCAGCAGGTGACAGGCGTTGCTCGATCCGACTCCCATATCCCTTGCCAGCCTCACGGGACTAGCTTAAAGGGTTTCTCATTCTAGTATTTGCTACTCCACAATTTCTTCAATGACTACTTTGTTCTCTCCGTCTATCTCCTCCACGAGAACGGAAACTATTTCTTGTCGAGACGTAGGAACGTTTTTGCCTACAAAGTCCGGTTTAATCGGCAGTTCTCTGTGCCCCCTGTCAATAAGAACAGCTAACTGAATACGTTTGGGCCTACCGATATCCATTAAAGCGTCCAATGCAGCCCGGGCCGTCCTCCCGGTAAAAATTACATCATCCACCAAAACTATGATTTTGCCTGTGATATTAAAATCCACCTCTGTACGATGCACTATCGGCGCAGGCCCCAGAGCAGTGAGATCATCCCTATAGAGCGTTATATCCAGGACACCGACTGGAGGCTTGATCCCCTCAATGCTTTCGATCAGGGACGCAAGCTGATGAGCAAGCGGCCCCCCTCTTCGTCTTATCCCGACGAGGGCTACATTGTCCACTCCCTTGTTTGCCTCATTTATCTCGTGAGCAATTCGCGTCAAAGCACGCCTGATCGCTGCCTCGTCCATGATTAGCGCTTTCTCTCGAAATTCCACTTATCCACCTCCCTGATGTACACACAAAAGCCTGCTCCAGCCCTGAGGCTAGGCAGGCTCTTATCCAACTATCCCAAGTCATCGCTGTCATCGGTGCTTGTTAGCCTCATAGGGCTCTCTTGGACATCTTAGGGAATTGTATGCGACACTGGGATCAAAGTCAAGGCTTTTTCACAGGATTTTTTTCACAGGATCTTTCACGGATTATCGTTTTCCCGAGCCTCACATATCTCGATAATCACCCTATCGGCATTGCACATTCCTTCGCTATTGAGTTGCGCGATGTTTTCCACGGTCTTTTCCAGAGTATCATCAGCAATTCCCTGGGATCTGGATACTCCTTTACCGTTCATAGCAAGAAGAGCAGCAGTGTAAGCCTCGACCCCGCCTATTCCGACCTTGAGAGCGCAGCTCTCCTTAGCCCCGTCGCAGACCATACCTGCGGTATCTGCCAGCACAATCTTCATGGCATCACTTGCTTGCTCCTCTCCTCCACCCATCAAATATACCATGCCTGCTGCTGCCCCTGCGCCTGCCGCTACAACACAGCCGCATACTGACGAAAGGCGCCCCAGTCGACTCTTGACGAAACTCGTTGACAGATGGCTCACTGCTATGGCACAAGCTATTTCCTCCCTGCTTTTGCCTAGTTTCTCCCCTAAGATCAACACGGGCAAAACTGCAGTGATTCCGTGATTGCCACTGCCTGCACTGCTCATGACAGGCAGCAAGGCACCGGACATACGTGCGTCTGAAGCTGAGTAGCACCGGTAGCGTATTATATTGCTCAGATCTT
>JAAYRV010000205.1 GCA_012518595.1 Bacillota bacterium | reverse complement strand
TACTACGGCCCCGATTATGAAACCTGCCAGTTTCAGCACTCTGTCAATAATCCTCACTTTTCGATGATTTCAACAATACTTATGCCAAACTTATGCCCTACAACTCCCACACTGAATGTGTTTTCGTGTGCCTTCACGCCCTCGCCCAAACCCGGAAGCGCCATTTGGTGTTTGCTGTTTGTCATGCGGCTTGTTCCGGTAGGACGCCCTACCGAAACAAGCCGGATAAAGTCCTGAATCCCATTGACGCCGGTCGCTCTTGATATGAGTAATCATGGGATCGAACCCCTAAAGGGATAGCCTGTTATGGTGTACCTCAGCCACCTTCTCCATTGGTCACTGGGTGATTGGGGCATGTTATTGTAAAAGTCACATCACCTGTTTCAACTTCTGTCGTTGTCGTATACACGTACTTCGTGGTGTTATCTTTTGGGCATTTAGGCTCGTCTTTGATGTACTTGTCCTTTAGCGCTGCTAAGTTTTCTGGATACGGCTCGTCGCTGTCCAAGTGGTCTGCCCAGTACCTCATTACCGCGCTCTCAAGAACTGCTATGTTCGCAGCGCATGCGCTTTCCTTGGCTTTATCCAAAGAAGCCGTATACCTGGGCACTGCAATTCCTGCGATAATCGCGATAATAGCAAGGACAATCAAAAGCTCAATTAATGTAAAACCCCGGTTGTTATGTAATACCCTCCGCACGTCCCTCTTGACCCGTGTCATAAGATCTTTCATGGTCTCCTCTCCTCCCCCAAACTTATTATGAGACTCACAATGCTGGTTTCCGAAAACCTCAAGACCTCAACCTAAAGCACCTGCACCATCTCAAACATAGGCAGCATGACTGCTGCCACTATCAAGCCGACTGATATGCCGACCACTGCGATGAGAACAGGCTCAATGATACTTGTGAGCGATTTAATCCCCCTATCCACCTCCTTCTCATAGAATTCGGCAAGCTTTATCAAAACCTGATCTATAGCTCCGCTTTCTTCTCCTATTGCCACCATTTGCGCGACAACAGGTGGAAAAATCGCGGCTTCCGCAAGAGGCGCCGCGATACCTGCCCCTTCTCTCACCCCGGATCTGACCTCACGAAGCCCGAGAGCAACTACTTGATTGCCTACGACTCGTTCCACTATCTCAAGGCTTTGCAATATGGGCACTCCTGCGCCTACAAGACTTGCAAGGGTTTCAGAAAAGCGCACGACAATGACTTTCATTGTGAAGTTTCCTATTACCGGGAGCTTCAGAACAGCAGAATCCCACCGGTAACTGCCTTCATCAGTCCGCACATAATACCTTGCCAGAAGCACAATTAGAGCAAAAACCCCAATCAACACATACCAGCGAGCCCTGATGAATGTACCGACAGATATCAAGGCCTTGGTAAGCCCGGGCAGGGGAACACCGGATTCCTCAAGCACACCTGCAAAGCTCGGAACTACCGTGCCAAGCAAAACAATAACGATAATCACGGCAAACACGGCGATTACGGCAGGGTATGTCATCGCGCCTTTGATCCTCTGTCTCAAATCGTAGTCTCTGTCAAAATACGCAGCCAACCTTGCAAGGACGTCATCCAGCTTGCCTGAAGCCTCCCCCGCCTCAACCATATGGAGAAAGAGCTGAGGGAAAGCCCCTGTATCAGCTAACGAACGGGCAAGGGGCATACCTGCGTCCACCTTTACCCTGGCAGTATCCAATACTTCTTTTTCCAGCTTCGACTCAGCCTGTTCAGCAAGGGTGTGAAGGGCCGGCGAAAGCCCTACCCCTGCAGTCATCATAATCGACATATGCCTTGCAATCCTCGAAAGCTGCACCAGGTTGAGCTTACCCCCGGACAGCCTCTCCGGCACGGCAATGACGGTACGCTCTTTTACTTCGTCTCTGGTAAGCCCTGTAACGAAAAGCCCTTGGGCTTTAAGCGTGTCAAAAGCCGAGGCTTCGTCCCTCGCCTCAATTGTGCCTTTGATCAACTGTCCGTTTGCATCCCGTGCCCGGTATGAGAAGGTTGCTTTCATCTTGTGCCTCCTCCTGCACCAACCGCTCCTAGGTCGCCTTAAGAAGGCGCCTCAAGTCGTCAGCGTCAACCGCTACTGCAAGCGCGTCCTCTTCCGAGACTACTCCCTGCTCCACCCAAGAGCGGAGGGATTGCTCCATTGTTTGCATGCCAAACCTTGCGCCTGTCTGAATAAGTGACCTCAATTGATGGGTTTTTCCTTCACGAATAAGGCTTTTCACAGCAGGAGTACCTACCATTATTTCGACAGCAGGCACTCTGCCGGACTTGTCCTTCTTAGGGATCAGCTGCTGGGCGATTACCGCTTCCAGTGTCCCTGCAAGTTGAACCCTTACTTGACGCTGCTGGTACTCGGGATACACATCAATTATCCTATCTATGGTCTGTACAGCGTCACCTGTATGGAGGGTGGCAAGCACCAGGTGGCCTGTCTCAGCTGCAGTGATTGCAGTTGCCATAGTCTCTAAGTCCCGCATTTCGCCAACGAGGATTACATCCGGATCCTCCCTTAGCGCAGCTCGCAAGGCAGACGGGAATGATTTTGCGTCCTCGCCGATTTCGCGCTGGTTTACTATTGCCTTCTTGTGTTTATGCAAATACTCTATGGGATCCTCAATAGTCATCACATGACAGTTGCGCTTCGAGTTGATAAGTTCCACCAAGGCTGCCAGAGTCGTAGATTTCCCACTGCCTGTAGGCCCTGTCACCACCACGAATCCCCTGGGCTTATCTACGAATGCTTCTATGCTTTGAGGCAACCCCAAATCTCTGAGGTTCGGCACGTCAAAGGGTATGACTCTTATCGCAGCCCCACACGTGCCCCGTTGTTTGTATGCGTTTACCCTGAAACGCCCAATCCCTGGGATCCCCAAAGAGAAATCCACATGTCCTTCATCCTCAAAAACCTGCTTGTTGTCTTCGCTAATCATCGACATAACCAAGCGTTCAGTATCGTCAGCAGTAAGGCTCTTCAACTCATCTATAGGACTGAGTTTGCCGGTGACTCTCAACATAGGCGGAAGCCCTACTGTGATATGCAAGTCAGACGCTCCGCTCTTGGCTGCAGCCTTTAACAGGTCTTCCAACCCTATCATCAAAACCCTCCTATCACTTTTGGAACCGCGCACACCTTCCCCAGCTCTTCTTGGCTGGTTATCCCGAGAAAGACCTTAGACACCCCGTCTATTGCAAGCTTAGTCATTCCGCCTCGGATAGCGGCTTCCTCTATGTCCTCAGCAGGAGCGCCTTGCATGACAAGGCTTCTGATGTCTCCGGCAACATTCATAATCTCACATATGGCAGTCCGTCCCAAGAATCCGGTGTTTCCGCATTGCCTGCATCCTCGCCCGCGCTTGAATGTCCGGCCTCGGTCTAATTCGACTCTTCCTGCGATCTCGGGCGCCAAAACCTTCCATGCGTCCCACGTAGCGTCATCGACTTTATAAGTCTCGACACAATAGGGGCATATCTTTCTGACAAGCCTCTGCGCAACAACAGTAGTCACTGATGAAGCTACGAGATACGGCTCTATACCCATTTCAGTGAGTCTTATCAAAGCGCCTGCTGCATTTATCGTATGAAAAGTGCTCAAAACCAGGTGGCCTGTCATGGCGAACCTTACGGCAATCTCAGCAGTCTCCCTGTCCCTCACCTCTCCTACCATCACGATATCAGGGTCTTGCCTGAGGATGGCTCGGAGGCCTTGAGCAAAGGTAAGTCCGGCCTTGGGATTAGTCTGAACCTGACTTACTCCGGGGATACGGAACTCCACCGGATCTTCGATAGTGACGATACTCTTTTCCTCTGTATTCAAGTGTTGAAGGGCTGCGTAGAGAGTCATTGTCTTACCGCTCCCCGTTGGCCCTGTCACAAGGATGATACCGTTTGGGTTTTGCAAGGTGCTCTTTAGCCTGTTCACATCTTTGTCCAGGAACCCGAGTTCTTCGAGGCTCCCCACAACACCCTTTGATCTTAGGATCCTGACTTCAGCCTTTTCCCCGTAAATGGTAGGCAGTGTCGACACGCGAAGGTCAATCTCTTCACCGTCAAGCCTAAGCTCGACTCGACCATCTTGTGGCAGACGTCTTTCGGCGATATCCATTCCTGCCTTAACTTTAATGCGAGAGACCACAGCCGGTCCTAAGCTCAGGGGAAAAGTCATTACCTCCCTGAGAACCCCGTCGATTCGATATCTGACACGGATGTCCTTCTCTTGGGGCTCTATATGCACATCGCTCGCTCTGGCTTTCACAGCTTCTGAGATTACCGCGTTGGTGAGTCTTACCGCAGGCTGGCTTAATACCTGGGCATCTTCACGCTTCTCCTCTTCGGTTTGAAGGATAGGTTCGTCTGCCTCTGCCTCTACCTCCCGCGCCAGTTTCGTCCC
>JAAYRV010000204.1 GCA_012518595.1 Bacillota bacterium | reverse complement strand
GGTGTGCTAATTTTGACTGCCGGGCCAGGCGGGAATATTCCTCATCTACAAGAGAACATATGGAATCGTCTTCTAACAGCGTCTTAGCCGAACATGGCTCACCCAGCGAGCCATTCAAGTGGATTTGAAGGTGTCCCACCCGATGATTGGCTCACCCAGTAGGCCAATCAGAGGAGTCTGACAGCTTCCTGAGGGCCGATTGGCTTACCCAGTGAGCCAACCGCGAGGATCTGATAGCGCCCTATGCCGTCAAGGGCGCCGAAGCCGAAGATGGGATTAGGGATTTCTCTCGCCAGGTTCCTCGACGATACCAAAGGTATGTGGAGACAGCCCCAATGACCCAGCTTATGAGAAGCGTGAAGAACAACGCATCAGGCGACCCTTGAGGGTGCGCTGGGCTTCTTGTAAGCCATGCCCAGAGATACGCAAGGGGCACACGTATTACGACAGTGGTGAACATAGAAATCCACATGGAGGGCATGGTGTCTCCGGCGCCGCGCATGATGCCGCCGTAAACCTGGGTGATCGCCATAGCTATGTAGCCGGCGGATAATATTCGAATCTGTCTTACGCCGAGGTTGATGATATCTTCTGTGGTAGTGAACATGCTTATCAGGTGTTTGCCGAATATCGACAATAAGGCCACCAGCACGAATGACGTGGTTAGACTTACTTTTAACATGTCCCTTGACCCCTGGTTAACGCGATCCATCCTGTTCGCTCCGATGTTCTGGCCGACGAAAGTGGCAATAGCCATGCCGAAAGTAAAGTTGGGCATCATTGCGAAGCCATCAATCCGCATGACCGAGGTGGTGCAGGTCACCACCTGATAACCCATGCTATTGGCCAGCGCTTGCACGAACACCATGGACATTGAGAAGATAGCTTGCGTGACGCCTGCCGGCAACCCTAACCGCAGTAATTGGCCGGTCAGTTTTCTGCAGGGGATTAGATTCACAGGATCTATCTGCACTACATCTTTCATTCTATACAGTTTGATGATACATACGACTGCAGAGACGGCCACTGAAACGATGGTTGCCCAAGCAGCGCCTGCAACCCCCATGTTAAGGCCGGCTACAAACCAGATGTCCAAGATCACGTTAAGACATGAGGTGAGCAGTAAGGTTAGTAACGGGAACACAGAGTTGCCTAGTCCACGCAGGATTCCTGATACTATGTTATAGAATCCGAGACCCAAAGCTCCCCAGAGGACAATAGTAAGGTAGGAACGGGCCATATCAAAGGTTTGCACAGGTGTCTTTGTGAGCCTCAATAGCGAACCCGCCAGGGGTATGCCAATCGCCATAACCAAAAGTGAGGATATGAAGACCAATACCAACGCATTGCCGATTGAACGCGAGAGCGCTTCTTTATCCTTGGCCCCGTAGTACTGTGCCACCATGATTCCTGCGCCTGTAGAAATCGCCATGAGGAGAACAAGGAGCAGGTTAATAATTGGAAGAGTCGTCCCGATCGCTGAGAGGGCCTTGTCGCCTACATAACGGCCTGCGATGATAGAATCTACCGTGCTGTACAACTGCTGCGCAAAGTTGCCGATGAGCAAAGGGATGGAGAATCTCAGCAATGCAGATACCGGCCTCCCTACGGTCATATCTTGCGCGCCGAAAAGGGCATTGATCCTCTTAAGCATGCAGCAACCACCTCTTCTTTAATAACAACATCTATTATATCCTTCTTGCCATCACGGCGTCCACGGAATGTATTTTTCTGCTTGCCTTCCAATTAGTGGTGGTAGAAGCAGCAGTCTTGCATAAGGAGGAGATGCGCCGGATGAGGAGAAAGGATGGAAAAGATCATTTCCCTTCTGGATTGCCGGAGGTGCGCTCATGAAAAAGACGGTGTCTGGGCTTCTTGCCTTTTTCATGTTTGTAGTTGTGTTATGGCCGATCAAGGCCGCCGCGGACGTAAGAACCGATCCCATATTCCCGTATGATACGGCCTGCATCCACCAAGATTTAGACAAGTTTCTTGACGAATTTCTGCCGCCTGCAATGACTCGACTGCATGTTCCGGGGGTTGTCTTTGTTGCGGTGAAGGATGGGGAAGTCCTGACTATGCGTGGATTCGGATATTCTGACATAGAATTCGGCAAGGAGGTCGATCCTCTCCGAACAGTGTTTCGCGCAGGCTCTGTGTCTAAAGTCTTTACGGGAATGGCTGTGATGCAGCTTGTGGAGATAGGTCTTCTGGACCTGGATGAAGATATCAATACCTATATTGATGGGTTCAAAATCCCTGACACTTACCCTGAGCCGGTTACCCTGCGCCACCTTCTCACTCACACTGCAGGATTCGATGAACGGTATTTAGGGGTGTCGGAATTCGGGCAAGATGTCTATCCTGAATTAGGCGAATACCTTGCGCTTGAACTCCCACCTAGGATACGGCCGCCAGGGCAAGTGATTCAATACAGTAACCACGGGATGGCACTAGCCGGATATGTAGTGGAATGCGTCAGCGGGATACCGTTTGCCCGGTACATCGAAAAGAACATCCTCACTCCGCTGGGTATGGACCACAGCAGTTTTGAGCTGACGTCTAAGGTGGAAACACTGCTTTCATCGAGCTACAAGTGGCGCAAGAGCAAGTATGAAAAAGTGCCATACATGCATACAAACGTAGTGCCGGCCGGGATGCTAATGACTTGCGGCGCCGACATGGCCAAATTCATAATGGCTAATTTGGCAGGTGGCGAGCTTGCCGGGGCACGAGTGCTCTGCTCGGAGTATGTAGACGCTATGCAGTCTCAGCAGTTTACGAACCATCCTCTTGTGCCCGGAATGGGATACTCATGGATGATAGGCCGGCGGAACGGACGCCGCACAGTTTTCCACGGCGGCGACATACGGCAATTTTCCACCCAGCTCGTGCTCGTGCCGGACGAGGATTTCGGCGTATTCATGTCAGGCAACGGGATCGGAGCTGCAACACTAAATGATGAGCTCACAAAGGAGCTTTTTGACATGTTTTTTCCCG
>JAAYRV010000203.1 GCA_012518595.1 Bacillota bacterium | reverse complement strand
GTAATGCGCATCAGCGCGACCTCATATCTACCGGAAATCTTACAGTGTTGCTCTGCTCACTATCTTCATAGATCTATCTCATGCTCGCTACTATAATAACATTACAAGGAGTTCGGGGCAAGACCTGTCAAAGCCTTCACCCATCAAGCTTCATCTGTCAGGTCTTGGGTCAAACCATACACAAGCCCCGACTCTGGCTACGTCTAGCCGGCTCTTGCTGCCCGAGCAGCTTCAATGTAGTCTGTAGCAAGTTTTGTGAGTCTAACCGAATCCCGTTGTGCTACTGCCTCCTTGTTAACAAGGGCTGTGCCAACTCCTACGAAAGACGCACCTGCTTTTAGAAACTCTCCGAGATTACTGATGTCCACGCCACCGGTAGGCATCAAACGCACCTGGGGCAAAGGCCCCTTAATATCCTTAATGAAAGATGGCCCTAACTTGGTGGCAGGGAAAACCTTCACCACATCTGCTCCGGCCTGCCATGCCGTAATGATCTCCGTTGGTGAAAACGCGCCTGGAATTACGATCTTGCTATAACACTTGCAAATTCTTATCATTTCCAGATTTATAGCAGGCCCCACAATGAAGTCCGCCCCAGCGAGCATTGCAATACGGGCTGTCTCCGGATCCAACACAGAACCTGCCCCTATGATAGCCTCATTTTTCAGCAGCTTCGAGACTTGGTAGATAGCTTCAGTAGCTCCTGGCGAAGTCATTGTTATCTCTATGCCTTTTACTCCACCTTCTACTAATGCCCTACAAACCCAAGTAAGTTCATCAACACTTCTCGCCCTGATCACGGCGACTACTCCTGAGTCACAAAGTGCCTGCAATTGCTGATCTCTGTCCACCAAAGCAACCTCCCAGCGTTGTTTCATATGTAGTTTCGATATCCCTATGCACGCTTAGATCCGCAAATCTCTCATAAAACAATCTCGTAATTAGTGAATTCATGTTGGAGAAGATGAGAATGCCCGAGCAAAAGGTTAGTATGTAATCATGTCTCAAGAAGCCTTAAGACAAAAACTGGTAGCCCCGAGACGAATCGAACGTCCGACACGCGGTTTAGGAAACCGCTGCTCTATCCACTGAGCTACGGGGCCACCAAGATTAATCCTTTTATGAAAGCTTACATATTATATAGCACAATCCAATGACTATGTCAATCTAGTTCGAAGCCCCGGGACTCATCTCCTCTGAGAAACTGCTGGATAAGTGAAAGCTCGTCGTGGATTTTCATATCTATACCCTCAATTACCGCGTCATGTAGACCGAGGGCTTCAGCCCATTTGGGGAATAGCTTCATACTTACTTGCATCTATCATTCCTGACACTGCCTCGACTACACCTGGTTGTGTATACTTATGAGATCTAGGCTTCACTCTACCTATTTCCCATGTCTTCCTCCAGCATTTCAAGGAGGTTTCTCGTCGATGTAATCGCCATACGATGCACAGCTTCTTTCGTAAAGGCACCTATATGGGCAGTCAGTATGAAGTTTTCCAATTCAAGAAGTTTACAACCTGGTTCCGGTGGTTCTTGCGAGAAAACGTCCTGCGCAGCGCCGGACAGTTTTCCGCTCTTAAGCGCATCATACAGGGCATCCTCGTCCACCAGCTCACCTCGAGAGGTATTTACCAAATACGCACCGTCACGCATAATATTAATTGCTCCGCTGTCTATCATGTGGTACGTCTCCTTGGTCACCGGGCAATGGAGCGATATCGCATCGCTTTCTTTCAGAAGCTTATCCAGCGGCACCCGTGGGACGTCGTAGGATTGGAGAAAAGTTGTATCTTGGAGCTTATCGTCATGGACAATAACATGTGCTCCAAGTGCAAGAAGCCTCTTTGCCACCTCGTGGCCGATGTTACCGCACCCAATCAACCCGACAATAGATCCTGAAAGCTCACGGCCTCTCATTCTCCCCCAGCCGCCTTTTTTCACGCTTGACGTAGAATGCCATATGTTCCTGTACAAACAGAACAACAGGCCTAGTGTAAGTTCGGCGACAGAAACACTATTGGTACCGGCAGCAGTACGAATCCGAACTCCTTTTGATCGTGCAGCATTAATGTCGATGTTGTCAACTCCTGCGCCGTACTTTGCGATTGCCTTAAGCTGGCCTGCGTTTGAAAGTACCCGTTCAGTTACTGGATCAACCCCGACTATGATACCTACTACATTCTCAGTGAAACGCCGCATCTCATCTTCTGTGAGAACGCGCCCATACGGGTTTAGTATGACGTCATAACCTGCCTGGCGAAGAATATTACAGGTGCCTGGCAGCTCCGACGGAAAGGATCTGGGAGTAACCAAGATTGATTGATTTTTCATGATAATTCTCCTTACCTTGCCACTTGTCTATAAACCCTGTGATAATACGCCTGGCATGCGGGAGATGAGTTTCAAGCCATTTTTAAGATATTGGAGGCCTCTAAGTTCCAAGAGAACAAATCCATATTGTTTGATTGCCGATCAGATTATGATCGTCTCTAATTCAAACACTCTGGAACCCAAGGCTTTGATGTGATTCCCAATGTGTTTCACAAGGCATTCGCTGTATAGTGCCTCATTCTCATAGAGACATCTATAGATCCTGTCTCGAAAACGGTAAGCTCCGGTACCATCCTTTTCCTGGAGGATTAAGCCGTAAGTGATATGCATCAACTGTCTGGCATC
>JAAYRV010000321.1 GCA_012518595.1 Bacillota bacterium | reverse complement strand
CGCAACTGAAGTGCGCGCCACAGGCTCACTTCGACTGTGCTCAGGACAAATCACGCGGCCCACATTGACTTTAGGGCCTGCAATGTGGGAATGAATATCAACTCCGCCCGGCATCACTATGAGGCCTGTTGCGTCAATCACACAAGCCCCCGGCGCAGGAGTGACAATTTTGCCGTTTGAGATGTATATGTCGCCTATCTCTCCTGCCTTCCCGTTCAAAGGATCATAGACAGAGCCCCCTTTGATGCAGAGCACGCCGTCACCCCCCTATCAATGGCAAGCAAGATGTCGTGATCACTTGGATACTTGGAATCTATCACTTTTTTCAAAGGCAAGGGAACCTGATCCATCCGGTAAACGGTTCCGGAAGATGCGACGCCTACAGGCGCGGAAGGTAGAAACACGCGAGCTAGTTTCGCTGTAGCGGAGTAATACGGGTCTATGACTATTGTCGGGATTTCACTTAGAAAGCTCGCAGCACGGGCAGGTAGGGTTGCTGCAGGATCCGACGCAACAATCAGCGCAGCATCAACTTCCCGGCGACTGAGAAGATCCGTCACAGTGAACTCTCCCGGGTTATACCGCGGATACCCTCGGCTGAAGTTGATACCGAACGGGTACCCGGTCTGCCACACCAAGACTGTCTCAGCCCCTGCCACGTTTCCATGGCCCCGCATAGGAATTACGGCAAAAGCAGTTTTTTCGTTTAAGTCACGCACAAGGGATAAGGCTTGTCGCACATTGTAATGGGTTCCTTGAGTCATGGTAAGCCCCATCCCAAAGAAGAACACCCCATAATCAGCATTTTGCAGGACATTACAGGTAGTTCGAATTTCCTCCCGGCTTATCCCCCCGAAGGCTTCTCCCTCAAGTTCGGCCCCGCCTATGACAGCCCTCAGCGCTGTCAGGACTTGAAAGTCCTCGTTCGGTGCAACCTGCAAAAAAATGTCTGCAATTCTTGCTGTAGCAGTCTTCCTGACATCTGCGACAATTACCTTACGATTACGCCTACCTTCTTCTATGTGAAGTCCCTTTGCCTGGACTGAATAGCGACTGAAGTGCCTGGGGTGAGCTTCCACAGGGTTACAACCCCAGAAAACCACTACATCTGCCCTATTCTTGACCTCACCCAGTGTGCATGTGGGCAAACCTACAAGCTGCTTTGCCACTGTGCCAGGGCCATGACATACTGAAGACGTTGAATCAACGCTTGCCCCCAGAGTCTCTCCTAGCTTCACGGCGGCAGCCTGAGCCTCGCTGCTTGTGCTGGATAGACCGTATATCAGCGGATGTCTGGCTTTTGCCAGTATCTCGACAGCCGCGTCCAAAGCCTCGTCGAATCCTGCCTCTTCCCCGTCAATACGAGGGACTTCCCTGTCTATCGGGCCTAGAAATCTCCTCCGGGATATCGCGCAACCGCCCCTCACCTTGGAGATGGCGTTGTATTCCACTCCTAATGCTATATCGTCGCAAAGAGAGCCACAGAAGGAACAGACAATATTCTCAAGTATCTTCATCTATGACCCCCCTGATTCTACAGGAAATGCCCTTGAAGCCAGGCATACCGCTTCCTTCGGTTGTGTCGAGTGTTAGCCTGTTTGCCGGAGGGCCGTATGGCACAAAAACGACGTCATCCGGGAGGTCGCATGGACGGCACACAAATGTTTCCACACCTGAGTCTGTAGATATCTCAACACGATCCCCATGTTTAAGGCCAAGTCTGGCCATAGTTCCGACGCTTAACTCAACTTGGCTTGTCTCCTCCCTGTACACGTCAGAATCCTTACCTTCTGCGACGCCTATCCCTTGTCTTAAAGTCCGACCGGTGACAAGAATGGCATGGACTTCCTTGATAAAGGCCACCTCCCACGTAATTCCAAAGAGCAGTCTGTAGTAGGAAGCAGGAGGCGCTCGAGACGGCGCCCTTTTATGGGCGCATGGCCGAGAGCGCCTATGACTACGTTAGCTCCTACTTGAGGATGTCATGTAGGTGAATATGATGCTTCCCGAGTTTGCCGTCGTAATTACCTGCTGTAATTTCTACGATCCCAGGGATACAAGCTGCCCTTATTCCAAGTTTCATCGCTTCTTTTACTGACTCCATATCGAAGCCGTTTATGACAATCTCATATACACACGTGGTGCCCTCGGGAACCAGAGTATCCTCTACCTTATCGCGAATTGTCGGGCAGAATCTCTGGTTGCTGGAAGCAGGAAGGAAATCGTAATTCGCGCCACCGACTTTACTACCGGAACGGACTACGCCTTTAGGGAATGGGAGAAGCACGCCTGGAACCTTCCGCGCAGCTTCGACAGCTTTCAAAGCAGCGTCGAGACATACCTTCCTGTCCTTACCCATGATGATGAAGTTTCCTCCGCCTATCCCGTTGGCTACCCCGTAAGCGCCTTCGATGATGAATTCTCCATCCATCATAGGCACATGCCAATAGGTAGCTCCGTTCTTGTCTTCACTGTACTCATACCCGTCTCCGAAGTAGCGCAACATTTCGCCTGTTTCAACCTTATCGTCACTCTTAAGGCCGTTGAACGCAGATGTAGTGGCGCAAGTCAATACACACATCCCCACACGCCCGAACAGTTGGTCATGGAGCTTCTCCTTATCCAGGGCAAAAATCAGGATGGATACTCCCGGCCTCCCGTCGGGAGTATTCTTAACCTCACCTTCAATACCTGCTTCTCCCCCACAACCTATAATCGAAGTGCCCATTCCTACTGCTTCCCTTGCAGCCTCCATCGCCAAGTCGAGGGTATCAGCTGTGACAATCACCCGTGTCCCGAGAAAATCAAAAGCCTCTGCATACGTGTCCTTAATTGGTACGCCATTGATAATCATGAGATCACTCCTTGTAATGGTTTAACGGACTCCTATTGTCCTCTCTGGCATGCCTTGGAATCTTTGAACAAACCTCGGTATTTCACCCCTCTCATCAAATCCCGTGAAACAAATGGGAACTAAACCCACACTATACCACAGGAGAGACATTTTGAAGCACCCAGTCCTGCTGCTCTTCAAGGGCATCAAGACACTGACTTCCTGACTCAGCCTCGGCAAATACCGTACATATAGGCGCCATGGCCGGGATCCCCTCGTTAGGATAGGGAATATCACGAATTCCCTTGCTAAACCAGGTTCTTGTGTCCTTCGTCACTAAGTCCCACGGGGCGTAAACAATTGCCTTACCCCAGTACGGTCCCAAATAGCTTGGATTCTCCTCACGAAGCAGATGGCGCTCGGGCAATCTACCTTCGAAGGATTCTACATGCAGTCTGAAAATGTCAAGTCCGTATACCTTGCGATAGAGCTCCATTGAGGAAGAGTAACGCGGATTTACTTCGAGAAACAATACATCCAATTCATCTGTAAGGAGAAAGTCTATACCGTTTACGCCCACAAGACCGCATTCCTTCGTGATTATGGAAACCATCTTTCTTACCTTTCCGAGTGTTTCATCTCTTGCAGCACCGGAATCGCTTTCAGACGAAAAGTCCAAAGGCGCAATGTTTCCGCAGTAAAGAAAGGGCTTAGCTCCGAATTGCTCCAGCCCGCAAAGCTGTTCACTCAATCCGAGAATCCTGGCATCTGTTCCATTGGCGACAAAAGCCACGGATGCAGGTCGCCCTTGGCAGAACTCCTGTAACATGTAATTAGCAGGCACAGGCTCATCATGGGAAGCCCGGATTATCTTGCTGCCCCCTCCGGAATCAAGCGGCTTACATAACCACTCCCCGGGCGGAGGCGGACTTGTCCAATGGTAAAGAGTCCTCGGGTAACTTACTCCCGCCTTTTGCAATAGGTGGTGCACTCTCTTGAAATCCCTGGCCGCTTCGACCACAGGGGCGGGATTTCCCAGAAGTCTTTTGCGGTTTGCCACATGTCTTATGACTTCCGGTTGGTTTTCTATACCCGAAGTGTAGACCACAGCCTCATAATTGACCCCGTTTTCTTCCATCTTGCACAGGGTTTCGATAAGCCCCTCAGCACTGAAACCTGAGACTTTGAAGTCT
>JAAYRV010000202.1 GCA_012518595.1 Bacillota bacterium | reverse complement strand
TGAAAGCAGCACTACCTCGTCGCCAGGCCTGACAGTAGTCTTAAACAGCTTCAAAGAAATGATGTTTGTCCCATTTACGAAGATAGACGCCTTCTGGAGTTCTGACGGTTTGGCAGCACCTGTCATCTTGCTTACTACCGTTAGGAGCTCATTGACTGTCCCTGCCTGAGATGCGTCAACTCTAAGTGAGCCTATTCCCAGCGTCTCTCTGAGTGGGCCGAATACCCGCACCTTGATCATCAGTCAACCCACCCCCTCGATACCGAGCTTGACCAGCTTCTCCTTTTTCGGCAACCCATTTCCATCCCAGCCCCTGATATTGTAGTAGTCTTTCTTCAGAGTTTCCAAAGGAACTTTGCTATTGGGAACCTCGGGATCCTGCGGCTGATTTGTAAGCCGCTCAGGCAGAGCATCTTCTGCCTCAGTCACTCCTCTGTTGACGTTGAACATACGCTCTAAGTTGTATCCTCTTTCGCCTATTTCCTTAAACCTTCCGAAGGTCATCTTCATACCGGTTACTTGGGTGATCGCCTGGGTATGCCAAAGGCCGGGGAAGTGGAACGGCATCATCCATGCAGGCATTTTCACAATACCTGCCATCAACGGACCGAGACCGGTCATCGCTTTATTGAGCGTCCTGGTTACCCAGCTGTTCGCATCCTCCAGCATAAAAGCAGGCATAGCAAGATAACATGTGAATAGGCAGCTACCGCCTGCAGATGCACCTTCCATAACGTTCTGAAACAAGATAGTGAGCGCAGCTTTGGAGTTGATTGTCAGGGGATCGAGGCCAAGAGCAAGTCCTTCCAGGAGGACGAGATACCCCCCATTAAGGTGACACCCGCCTCTGTTTGAAGTAGCATAGCCTAATCCCATTCCAACTGATCTGCGTGGTTCATATGCTGAAAGCTCAAGCCCCTTAGAGTGTATGGCAAACTCCTCGCCTCCGAATTCTTCAGAAAGGCGCTTCGTGCCGTCAGCTAAGAGATCTCCGATACCTTCTCTACTTGCGATCTGCTCAAATATCTGTGAAAGGTTGTCTACCTCGCCAAAGACAAGACCGTTGTCCCAAAGACCCTTTTCATTGAGCTCCATGGCAAACCCGATGGTGCTGCCTGCTGATATCGTATCCATACCGAGCTCATCTAAGAGATAGTTCCATTCAAGGATTAGCTCGAGGTTCGAGTTCTCAAGGTTCGGCCCCAGTAATCCCAAAGTCTCAAGCTCAGGGCCTTTTACTTGCTTGCCGTCTACCTCAACGACTCTTCCGCATTGTATGGGACATGTAGTGCATCCTCTGTTTCTGATGAGATGCTGTTCCTTTAGGACCTCTCCTGACACAGCCTCGAACTCATCAAACTGGCCTTTTGCAAAGTTCCGGGTGGCTAGGATATTGTTGTAATGCATGGGTGCAATGAGTCCTGCGGTCCCCAGTTGAGGGAGTTGAACCCCGGTCAACGGATGTTCCCTAAGCGCTTTAGCCCACTTCTTAAATATCTCTCTTGCTTTTTCCGGATTTTGAGGAACCGCTTTCTTTGTGCCACAGGCAGTGACTGCTTTCAGGTTCTTGGATCCCATAACAGCCCCTACCCCTGCCCTTCCCGCCACCCGCTCCTGACTAACAATAGATGCATAAAGGACAAGGTTCTCACCGGCAGGGCCTATCACTATCTTCCCGGATTTTCGAGGGAGCACATCTTGCGTCTCGCCGGTTGTCATTCCCCAAAGCGGACGTGCATCGTGAAATGAGACTTTCTCGTCATCTATCTCGATCCAAACAGGCTCAGGTGATTTGCCTGTGATAATAATCCCGTCATATCCGGCTTTCTTGAGGTTCAATCCGAAATTCCCGCCGCAGTTGGATGATGCCAGAATATTCGTAAGCGGTGACAAAGTAGAGATATTGAACCTGCTGGAACTGGGTGCGCCTGTCCCGGTGAGTGGGCCTGTCGTCACCACAAGTGGGTTATCCGGAGAAAACGGCTGAACGTCTGGGCTGACTGTATCAGATATTATCTTAGCTGCCATGATTTTTCCGCCGAGATACAGCTCACGCTCGCTGTCGGTCCACGGATACTCTGAAACCCGGCGCGTGCTTAAGTCTATCTTGAGGACTTTTCCCATATAGCCCCCGTATTGGCTTTCCATAC
>JAAYRV010000201.1 GCA_012518595.1 Bacillota bacterium | reverse complement strand
TTGACAGTGACAATATGAACACCCTTCCCGGTCAAGGCATTGAGGTACGCAGGCAAAGTCGCAGCCAGAGTCTTGCCTTCTCCGGTCTTCATTTCCGCGATTCGTCCTTCATGGAGGACCACCCCTCCCATGATCTGCTCATCAAAATGGCGCTGACCTAACACCCTGACTGCAGTCTCCCGAACCACGGCGAACGCCTCAGGAAGAAGCTCATCCAGTGTCTCCCCGTTATCCAGCCTTGTCTTAAACTCAAAAGTTTTGGCTGTAAGTTCATGGTTGGAAAGCCCGGAAACCTCGGACTCTAAAGTAGATACTTGTTCCGCTATCGCCCTCAGTCTTCTTAGTTCTCTTTCGTTTGTGTCAAAAGCCCTTTTCAGGAACCCAAGCACTAACCTATCCCCTCTTCCTCGCCAAGGTTTATACGTACATGACCAAGAGTCCCGTTGGTTCTATGGAGGGACATCATAAAGCTTGTCTTAAACCTGTAAAACGCGAGTCAATTATATCATTTACGGTTTTGAGCAGCAACTGCGCGGTAAACACCGAATTACCGGCATGCGCCGCCTATGCGCTGTCTGAGGGAAGTTCTCCTTTGCACGCCAATGAGTCCACAATAACCCGTAGGCCGCCTGACACCAGTGAGTGGCCGCCTGGAGCAATCGGAATATCCGATGACAGAAGGCAATCAGTAATCCGACGAGCGACCGGATCATCTATGGCATCAGGTCGCAGAAGGTCAGAGTTGAACCTATCTTTTGCAGGCAGTTCCAAATCAAAATGGTGGAAGAGAACCCTTGTGTCTATCAACACGGCATCAGCCACCTTCTCCAAGGCGCTGACGAAGCCTTCAAACCCTACCTTCTCTGCAAGACAGCCCAAGAGTGAGGCCACTCGGTGATGCTCCTCCCGTCCCAATGCCTTCATACCTCGTTCTTCAGAGAAAACCCTCATTCTACATTGGAGCCGTTCGTTGACGTATAGCACAGCACCGGGACTGACTCTACCAATAACGCAAATCTCTGACAGGGGCATGCCCATTCGCTCTCTAACCTTCTTGAGACGCGAATTCAGAGGTTCAAAATCCAGCTTTCCAAGAACAGCACGTACATTTGGACCGGTTGACGGGTGTAGCCCCAGAATCGCAATATCCGAGGGAGTGTCTACATCAAAGATGGCACCTATTGTCTCAGGCAGTTTTCTGTGACTAAGATGAAACAGGGTCATACCAAGGGCATTGTCGGATGCCGGCAAATCCGCTACCTCAAGTAACGCAGAAGCGGGAGTAAACCCAACAATATCGCTGGAGAAGACATTGTTGGCACGCATAACTCCATGAGAGACAGCCAATTCTCTCGCAAGGGAGCTAATTTCAGAAGGCGCCATAAGGGCACCGGAAGCCCCTCCCATATATATGACAGCTTCCAAAGATTGCTTCCTGATGACTTTTGCCAACGCCTCTCCGAATCGGAATTCTTTCCTTGCAGGCACTATTTGACTCTTGGCCCCGTAGTCGGCTGCAGCTACCGCCAAATCCTCATAAGTTGTGTAGAGGAATATATTGTCAAGTTCAGGCACCTTCGAAAACTTCTCGAGATTATCCAGCACCACCGCTTTTCTCACGGCGGTGACTAGCTCTTCTACATGGCTTTCCGGCATTCCGCCCTCAAAAATGACCAGGGATACTTTGTTCATGTATCTTCTCGGACCCCCTATGTATCAAAGGGTTGCCTTTTGCAGGCAACCCTTTCTTGGACTTGGCAAGTCTTCATTTCTATTCTAATCTCAGAACTCAGGCTCTATCAAGCCGTAGTTTCCATCCCTACGGCGGTAAACCACATTAACCTCATCGGTATCGCTGTTTGAGAAAACAAAGAAGTCATGACCAAGCAGTTCCATTTGCATTACCGCTTCTTGAGTCGACATAGGCTTCATGGCAAATCGTTTTGTCTTGACAATACGCGCTTCTTCCTGGCGTTCCTCCAAATCGGCAATACCAGGAGAAAACTCGGCTTCCAAAATCCTTGCTCCTGTTTGACGGAGCCTGCGATTGATCTTAGTCTTGTACTTACGGATCTGTCGCTCAATCTTATCCACTGCCCCGTCAATTGACGCATACATGTCCCCGGTCTTCTCCTCGCCGCGCAAGAGAAGGCCGTTCACCTGAATCGTGACCTCAGCAATCTGAAGCCCTTTCTCAGTGCTGACGACCACCTGAGCGTTTACTGAATCCCCTTCAAAAAACCTCTGGAGCTTGAGGACCTTCTTTTCCGCATAGTCTCTGATAGCCTTTGATAGTTCGATGTTCTTGGATTTCATGGTGACTTCCATTCTTACCAGCTCCTTTCGGGAAAATCAGGGTTAGGCTTCCTAATACCATATTTCCCTACAGTAAAGCAAAATCCTGCCCCTCACAAAGGGGGTTCTGCCCACCTTATATCAATAGCCGTATCATAGATTAAAGATGGTATAGGCTCGATATCAGATACTTTGATCCTGCCTCGAAGGTAACCTATGACATCATCTACAATGTCCGACTTAAGATCAAGATTCGACAGAATACTTACATTTCCAAGACCAGACCTATCCATTTGCGAACTCAAGAACCAAGCAATCTCGACGTCCAAAGGAGTCAACCATGCGATACATGCAGGAAAGCCTCTTCCGCTACCATGCGCTGTTTTCTGAGAAGGCTTCGAATCCGACGCTTGAAGCACGTACACCCCACCATGGCTACGTTCCAGAAGTCGTATGTATGACAACGCAAAGGCAAGATCTCCTGAAGATACAGAATCAACCACAAAAATTGAGGCAGGAACACTCTCCAGCTCCGTGCGGTACATTTCCCAAAGCTCACCGGGAACTATGACTGTGGGAGTCACTCGGTTTACAAGGTGTATCCCAAAACACCCGCATCTATGGGCTTCATAAATTGAATCCACACCTTCTGAAGATGCTGTCAGCTCGATCCATAACCTGGAATCGCCGGGCACCGGCGAAAGTACAGTCTCCCTCACAGTCATTCCATGAGGCATCCTTAATTCAAGGGGCATATCTGCCAGGCGGGACACAAAATCGGTAATGAGATACTGACCGCCTGAGACAGGATAGAAATGAGAGCTCTTCGCCCAAACCAGTTTTACATCGGTAAAGCTCCGTGCAGCTCTAACCACCTCGCTGATAGGAAAGATCACATCAATGGTGCCGTTTAACATTAGGACAGGCCTCGGCCATATATCGGGTAAAGCAGCAGGATCAACCAGCATTAGAGTATCTGCTGCCTCATTGATATCAGCAATTCCAATCTTTGAAAGGAGTCTGAAATTGCGTACCACAGGGTTTTCGCTGTTAATAAGTATCTCCCGAAAACCGGCGCCTGCAACCAGAAAAACTCCGCCTTTTAGTCTCGGATCAGCCTTATATGTCAACATGGAAACCATACCACCGAGGCTGGCGCCTGTAATGTAGACTCTTTCCGGATCCACGTTATCCCTGGACATCAGCCAATCCAAGGCTCGGCGCATATCGATAACCGCACGTCTGAAATTATTGCGCACTGCGACAGGAGGTGCCACTACGAATTTCTGTCCCGAGATTACCTGAATACCCTTGGAACGCCTGTGGTGAAAAGGCAGGCTTGGCATTAAAACAGCAAATCCGCGTTTCGCGGCGAAGTCAGCCACATGCCAGAACTGATCCTCATCCTCTGAAAACATACCGTGAATCCCGATGGCACAAGGTAGCTTTCCCGGTTTTTTCGGCTCGAAATATGCAGCATATACAGTATCGCCTTCACTCTCATATGTCAGCTCGTATCTGCGATACCATTCGTTTTCGGCTCTTAAGACGAGCGAGTCTTTAAGAGGCTGACTTGTGTCGTACGAGTAAAACTGTATGACTTTAACAGGATCCGCCGGTGTGGTGGGGCTCGAACTTGCATGGCCTACAGGCGGGATAAGCATGATCAGGAACAAAATGCCTGAAAGGAAAGGGCCTAATAGTCGGCCTATGCCACTTCCCTTAAGTGATGTGCGCAACCTTTCACCCCCGTATGATGTACCTTTATTATACCTTGACGAGAAAACCACCTCTAGAGTTCCCATTTCCGCCCTAAAAAAGTGCTCTACTTATCATTATTGGTTTCTCCTATACAAAATAGTATTTCAGTCAGGAAGTCCCTTTGCTCGATTAAAGAAAAAAGAAGAGCGCGGCTATGTGCCGCGCTGTTGTTAGCGTCCGGAAATGCCGCGCCTGACGCTGCCTATCGCATGACCAAGTTAGTTGTGACTTCCCTACCTACGCGCCCCAGCCTGATGATTTCTGGGCTTCAAAACACTCCCGGCAGTATACAGGTCTGTCTTCACGAGGCTTGAAGGGTACTTCTGCATCCCTTCCGCAAGCTGAACAGACGACTGGATACATCTCTCTCGGGCCATCATTGCGCTGACGTTTCCGGGCCATACGGCAGTCCCTGCAGCGAACAGGCTCATGCTGGAACCCTTTCTCAGCGTAAAACTCTTGCTCACCGGCTGTAAATACAAACTCTGCACCGCAGTCGCGACACGTCAGAACCTTGTCTTTGAACTCCATGTAAGATGATCTCCTCACTTTGGTGGTAATTGCCTGCTTGCTCAGAAACCTGTCGCACCCACGGCACTCATTTCTTACATTTACGTGCCTATAGCCCGCGGCCAGCCCAGAGTGTACAATCCAAACCTGAACAAGTGTGGCTGAATACATTCTACTCGGACACAACGCTAAATGCAAGCATTTTCAACTGTGCTGTGATCGATCTCTAATAATGTCACCCTATAAGCGGTCCTCCTATAAGCGGTCCACCTCGTATAAGCTGTCCTATTTTCGATTACCAAACCATAATCCGTGCGCGAAAATAGGACACACTTTTCGATAATATACTTGATTTCGTGATTCTCCGGATTCCCTTGACAGAATGGGATCTAAAATCGAGCAGCAGCGATGCCTGAATGGAAGCGTCGACTAGGTAAGAGTCAGATAGCCCCCACCTGCAGTAGGCAACCCACCTTCAGTAGGTAATCCACCTTGAGTAGGTGGGGGATGCTGTGTATTCCAAGGTGTTATCCATAGGCTTTACAGGTCTCCGGCAATGATGTGGGGTAATGACGCCATCTCAATCTATCAACTGCATATTACCTGATTGACGCCTTAAGCATCTCGCCGAAGACAATCGGAGATATAGACAACAGACCCACATAACCCCATTCGCTGAGAGTCAACGGCACTACGTTAAAGACGAAGCGAAGCCCGGGTATGGTGAGAACCATGATCTGCAATCCGGTGGATACAGCCCATGCCAACACCATGTACCGGTTGCTTGCAAGGCCGAGCCGGAATAAGGATCTTGTTGTTGAACGAAGATTGAACGCATGAAAGAGCTGACTTAGGGACATTGTGGCAAAAGCCATGGTCCTTGCTGTAAGAAGCATGTCCCGCCCCGTGCCCATTATCATGTGTGTTCTTCCTCCTAACCAAAAAGCAGAAAGAGTGATGCCTGCTATAAAAATGCCGTAGAGTCCGACGCGCACTGCCCCTCCTGCACCGAAAATAGACTCGTGCCGGGGTCTGGGAGGGCGCTTCATTGCGCCGGGCTCCGAAGGTTCCACTCCGAGAGCAAGAGCAGGTAAGCTATCTGTAACAAGATTGACCCAAAGTATTTGAATAGGTGTAAGTATTCTTGCGCCACCTAAAGCAATCCCGGTAAACACTGCAATAATCTCCCCGATATTGCAGGATAACAAGTATGCAATGGACTTTCTGATGTTATCAAAAATCGTCCTCCCCTGTTTAACAGCTTCGACAATAGTGGCAAAATTATCATCAGCAAGCACCATGTCAGCTGCGCCTTTAGCTACATCCGTTCCGGTTATGCCCATGGCGCAACCGATATCCGCCCGCTTTAACGCAGGGGCATCGTTTACGCCGTCACCAGTCATAGCCACTACATGCCCTTGATTTTGAAGCGCATCAACAATACGCACCTTGTGCTCGGGAGATACCCGGGCATAGACTGCCACTCTCTTAACTGCCTCATTGAGCTCTTCAGGGGACATGCTTTCCAAATCTTTGCCGGTTAGAACCGGATCCGGGCCACTTTCGGATTCACCCCCGGAACTGAGTCCGATAGCTCTCGATATAGCCAGAGCGGTATCTTTATGATCCCCTGTGATCATTATCGGAGTAATACCTGCTCCTCGACATGTATTTATGGCTTCGGCAGCCTCAGGCCTCGGCGGATCCATCATACCCATGAGACCGACAAAAACGAGGCTCTGTTCAATTTCATCGGCATCAGGCTCTCCGGCGGTTGTTCCAAGGGCCCGATAGGCACATGCCAAAACGCGGAGGGCTTGAGAAGCCAGGTCTTGATTAACCTGCATAATCTTGTCCCGCTCTGCGTGATCCAGACGACGCGCGGTTCCGTTTTCCAACACAAATTCGCATCTGGCGAGGATCGAATCAGGCGCGCCTTTCACGAGGGCCAGGGTGTTCCCATCAGGAAACCGGTGGATGGTAGTCATCCGCTTCCGTACAGAGTCAAACGGGATCTCACCAATACGAGGCGCGTACATCTCCTCATCTTCACTGAATCCTGCCTTGCGGGCAGCGACGACAAGCGCGCCTTCTGTGGGGTCTCCCACGATAAACCATTCTCCTGACTCAGGATTCTTTCTTAGCTCCGAATTATTGCAGAGCGCCGCGATCTTAGCCAGCATTTCCAATTGCGAATCATGCTCATCAAACACCTTGCCGTCGGACTCAGAATTCCATGTTTCATCCATCATGAACTCGCCCTGAGGGCTATAGCCGCTGCCGGTAACTTGGAGCAGCCTTCCGTTTACATAAGCCTTGACTACTGTCATCTCGTTCTGAGTGAGTGTTCCTGTCTTGTCCGAGCAAATTGCAGTAGCGCTCCCTAGCGTCTCCACTGCAGGGAGCCTCCTTATTATCGCTTTGTGCCCGGCCATTCGCTGGACACCGATGGCCAGGACCACAGTGACGATTGCAGGCAATCCCTCAGGAATTGCGGCAACTGCGAGACTTACTGCAGTCAGAAACATCTCAAGAGTATTGATTCCGCGGAGAAGTCCGGTGACGAACATGATTCCGCACAGCCCCAGGGCTGCCCCACCCAGCCATTTGCCTAAGCCTTCAAGGCGTTCCTGAAGCGGTGTCTGCTTGTCCGCTGACGCTCCGATTAAGCCTGCGATATGCCCTACCTCTGTGTTCATCCCGGTGGCAAATGCAATTCCTTTGCCCCTCCCGTGAACACACACAGTAGCCATATGAAGAATGTTGGACCTGTCTCCTAACGGAATATCCTCGCCGGCAGTCTGAGAAATAGCAGCTTCGTGTTTTTCCACAGGCACTGATTCACCGGTAAGAGCGGACTCATCAACTTTTAATGCAACAGAGTCTACTACGCGAATATCTGCAGGGATCTGATCTCCTTCTTCAATTAGGACTAAGTCGCCCGGCACAAGCCGGCTTGCGGGGATTGTCAATGTATTGCCGTCCCGTCTGACTCTGGCATGGGGAGCGGCCAGTTTCTTTAGGGCAAGCAAGGCCTTTTCAGCCTTGCTTTCTTGAGTCACCCCAAGAATCGCATTGAGCAGAACTATTGCCATGATTACGAGGCCTTCTGCAATCTCACCTAAGACAGAAGACACGATAGCAGCCACAATCAGCACAAGGACCAGGGGCTCCATGAATTGCCTGAGGAACATCCAAAGAATCCCGGGGCCCCGCTGTTCTCTCAGTTCGTTCGGGCCGAAACGCCGGAGACGTTGTCTTGCATCGTCAGAATCCAAGCCCTCAGCCAAATCGGCCTTAAGCGCTGTAGCAACGTCGTCAATCCCCATGTAGTAGTATTCGACATGTTCTTGTGACTCCTCATTTCCTAGCGCTATCTCAATACTTGCCTTCATCGAACTTGAGTTTCTGTGCATCAAACATACCTTCTTTATGTAAAACCTACTATGCAACACATTCTAGTTTATGTAGTATCCGGTATTCAACTATGCAGCATATTTTACCGCCAAAGGCACACATTTACTTTACATGACGAGAGTATTGCCCGCCAGATCCTTGTACCTCGCTTTTCCCGGCTCAAGTATAGGCTTTCGTGAACCCGGCCGATTGTTTCCGGTAGAGCATATTCCTACTATGTGACCCCGGACTATATGACTCGAATTGCAAATTCAGGGCAATGAGGGGTGCAGTAACCACACAGCAGGCACTTGCTTTCATCAACTGAAGACTTGCCCTCGACCATGGACAATGCTCCGTTAGGACAGGCATCTACACACCGTCCGCAGCCCTTGCAATACACTCCTACTATTTTCAGGCGCTTTTCCCTGGCTGTGGCCTTGCGTTCCTTTTCAGAAATAGACTCACCTTGAAATATCCTACAGTTCATGTCTACTTCCGCCTCGGATACCATACCTACTACTACAGCATCAACCCCGGGCAAGTCCATGACGAACTTGAACGCCTCATCCATTCTCTCCAAAAGACTGCCGCCTGCCAGCGCTTTCATAGCGTAAATGCCTTTTCCGTTGTGAGAAGCTGCTTCAATCGCAGACGCCATATCCTGTACGGTTCCGCCTAGAATTCCGGTGCCGGCCACATTTATCAGCGGATGAATGACATCAACATCTTCGCGAGCCGCTGCGACTCTTACTGTGCCAACATTATGGCTGGATACGCCGATTGCTTTGATCAAGCCTTTCTTCTTGTAGTCCTTCAGACATTGATATGCCCCTGCCCTCTCCTGAAAGACATCCTCCCCGGCGCGGGCAGCGTGGAGAAGCATTATGTCCAGGCAATTTAAGTCAAGGGCCTGAAGAGCATACTTTATGTGTTCTTCAGCCTTCTCATAATCAGAAGCAGGTGTCTTTGTGGCAATTACAAGCTCTTTGTCCCAGCCTTCTTTCGCTTTTCGGATATGCTCGTAAGTGCCGTAAACATGAGCTGTGTCTATGAAGGAAATCCCTTGCTCCAGGGCCTTTCTAATTACTTTTGCGCCTTCTTCCGGCGGCATGTTAGCTTGCATGGATCCCATCACAAGAGCGCCGAATCCAAGTTTTGTCACGTTAATGCCTGTATTACCCAACATAGTCTTAGGTAACATGCATTGCCCCCCTTAAAGTCTCTTGAAATTCATGTGCTGAACAGCCGGAAAATCCGTATGGATGTGCCGGATCATGATGTGCAGCTAACAAGAGACTGCTGAATGCATTAATTCTACGTAGAATTCCTCCTGTCCTTCTATGATCCGCTCTTGACCTTGACAACCTCAGCCGGCGATTTTCAATTATATACTAACCATGAACTGATTGGGTTGATCTCGCTTCAACTCAAAGCTAGAATGTAGAAGGGGATTAGACCCTTGTCTAGAATGTAAATCTAGCATCCTCATACTAAACCTAGGGAGGTCTTGAGGTGAGAATCCGAAAAGTCGCCATTGTTGGCGCAGGTACCATGGGATGTAGCATCGCAGAAAACATCGGAGAAAAGGGCTTTGCAGTTTTCCTCGTGGACCGCACCGATGAACTTGTGGAGGACGCTAAATCCAGGGTAGAACTCAGCTTAAACAAGCGTCTGGAAAAGTGGGGAATTACTGAAGCTGAGAAACGAGTTACACTTAGTCGAATTCGCTTTACCTCAAAGCTTGATGACGTTGCAACCTGCGATCTGGTGATTGAGGCAGTCCAGGAAGATCCTAACGTCAAGAAGAAGGTCTTATCCGACCTTGACAAGCTTTGTCATCCTAAGGCAATTCTTGCGTCTAACACATCAACTCTCAGTATTACTGAACTTGCAGCAGTAACACAGCGGCCTGAAAGAGTTATCGGCCTTCATTTCTTAAGCCCTGTGGTACGTGTTGAAGTAGTAGAAATAGTCCGAGGTCTCAAATCATCAGAAGAAACTGTTGAAGCAGTGAAAAGGTTTGTGAGAAGTCTCGATAAGATTGGGGTGGAAGTCCACGACTCACCCGGATTCGTTACGACTCGGCTAATCACTCCCCTTTTAAACCAAGCCATGAACACACTGATGGAGGGAGTGGCGTCTGCTTCTGATATTGATACGGCAATAAGGCTCGGTTTCGGTCTGCCGAGAGGGCCGCTGGAAATGGCTGATCGCATGGGTCTTGATACAGTCTTGACTTCTATGGAAGGCCTGTTCCGAGATTTGGGTGATTTCTCCTTCCGGCCGTGTCCACTCCTTCGAAAACTGGTTCGCGCAGGTCATCTAGGCGTCAAGACCGGCCAGGGATTCTTTAAGTATGACGAAGAAGGAAACCTTATGAAGGAAGAGGAAAACCTCGTGTATCAGGGGGCAAGACGATGAAAGTATTTGTTCTTAACTGTGGAAGTTCATCTGTGAAATATCAGTTATTCAATATGGAAGACGAATCAGTCATGGCAAAAGGGCTTGTGGAGCGCATCGGGTCTGACGATGCAATCCTTACTCACACACCCACCGGACGATCCAGCGCAAGAAAGGTGTCAAGCATCCTGGATCATACCACTGCCATAGGACAAGTCCTGGAGATGCTTGTCCATCCTGAGCATGGAGTCATCGCCGATATTTCAGAAATTCGCGCTGTCGGCCATCGCGTGCTCCATGGCGGTCCGACCTTCACTCAATCAGTCCTTATCAACGGTGAAGTGAAGCAGGCTATCCGCGACTGCATTCCCCTGGGCCCGCTCCATAATCCTGCAAATCTCATGGGAATTCTGGCTGCCGAATCCAACATACCCGGTGTGCCGCAGGTGGCGGTCTTTGATACAGCGTTTCACCAGACCATGCCTAAGCACGCTTTCCTTTACCCGCTTCCCTACGTCCTGTACGAGCGTCACAAAGTGCGACGATACGGTTTTCATGGAACATCCCATAGATACATTGCACGTAGGGCTGCTGAAGTACTTAACAGGCCATCTAAAGGGCTCAGGATTATCAGTTGCCACCTGGGTAACGGAGCAAGCATAGCTGCGGTGAAAGACGGTAAGTGCATGGATACCAGCATGGGGCTTACGCCTCTCGAAGGGCTTATGATGGGCACCAGATCCGGCGACATTGATCCTGCAGTTGTTTTCTACGTAATGAAACATGAGAACCTCACAATCGGCGAAATGGACTCTCTTCTCAACAAGCATAGCGGGCTTCTGGGAGTATCGGGCATTAGCGGAGACATGAGGGAAATTGAAGCTGCAGTGAACAGCGGCAATGAACGCGCCAAAATTGCGTTTGACATATATGAATACCGGATCCGAAAGTACATCGGCGCCTACGCTGTGGCATTAGATGGAGTTGACGCCATTGTATTTACAGCCGGCATAGGAGAGAACTCCCCCTTCCTCAGGCAACGAGTGTGTGAAGGCCTTGGATTCCTTGGAGTTGCCATTGACCCGGAGAAAAACGACTCAAAAGGCAAAGAGGTCGATATCACCGGGGAGGGCTCCAAGGTCAGAGTTCTCATAATTCCTACTAATGAGGAGTTGGTTATTGCCAGGGATACCCTGGAGATTGTGTCAGCTACGAATAGCGCTAATTAGCAGGCGCATTCTCACCTGCTCTTTTTTAGTCTCTCTATCCGTCCGGCAAATGCTGAGGCGAAGAATCCGTTATTTAGCCGGTATACAAAAAGAGAAGGATCCGTCAGTTTCATAGTCTTTCAGTCCTTTGGCCTCGGCGTAGGCACGGGGTACCTAAGTATGAGTTCATTAATCTTCGCTCTTTTTCCGAAGTCTTGAGTTGCCGGTGATTGCAACGAGGGGTGTCAAGATTCGGCCACTAGCCTACGGGCCGAATTTTGTCAAGGCGACCCGCTTGGAGAGCGTCCCCGAGTGCAACACCGGCAACTTCGCACGGTACGTACACTTTCTGGAGCTGGTGGTTACTTCTGGCGATCTACTTAGGCACAGATCTCTTGGCGGATTAGCACGCAGGAAACCTCTGCATCAGGAACACCTATCTCTATGTTATCGCCGGCGATAACATAGTTCCCAGGACCTTCATTGCCATTGATGTCAAAGATTAGGACCTCTCCCTCTTTGTAGTCAGGGCGCTTCACCACAATGTGTTTGCCTGCACCTCTTTCAGGATTTGCCACAATGTAAAGATCGCCTGTATCTTTCAGTCTCCAATGAGCGATGTCAAGGCCTGGGGAATTCTCCAGTATGTCCTCGTTATCCAAGAACCGACCCATCTTAAAGAATGGGTTAAGTTTGTTTCTCAAACGGATTGCAGCCTTCAGGTAATCATGTAAATCATCGTCAAGGGTCACTGTTTTATCCAAGCCTACCCAGAATACTGACCCAAGGAGGAGGGCCCTGTTTAGGTCGTAGTGAAATTTCGCCGCCCTCGCCTCACCTATGAGATGTCTCTTAGGGTTACACATGTTGACTTGGACATATTCAGGGAATGTATATTTATAGAGATTGTAGAATTCGTCATAAGGATCTCCGTTCCAGGTGAGGTTTCCCCAGACATAGCTTCCGTAAATATCACCACAGTTCTCTATCATCAGGAAAGAGTCAGGGTTTATTGACCTCATCCTCTCAAGGAGATCTTTTAGGACTCGAAGGTAACCGCGGTTAAAGTCACCTATGTCTCCATGGGTATGGCTTTTGTCATAGCAAGGGAAGGGTTCAGCGGATCCCAGCTGATCTAGGTATATCCCGGTCGCTCCATAGCTTTTTGCCATCCAACCGCCTACATCTATGAGATAATCCTGCCAGGCTTTGTTTGAAGGACAGAGCACTACGAACTTATGGGGGCCGTACTCTTCGTAAGTCATTCTCCCTGCCTCATCCTTGATTGTCCACTCTTTACCCAGGGTCGCGAAGTAGTCAGATTCTATGTGGAATATCCTGGAGTTTACGTAGAATGTGACGAAGCCGCCATTTTCATTTACATACCTGCAACCCTCTGAAAGCTCCCAGCATGTCCCAAGCTCCATGTCTGGATGATACTCAGGATAGTCTTGGTCAAAGCCGGATCGATTCCATGATGCTATGAACATGTGCCTCATGCCGTATTCGTCCAGCCCGCGGTCATACATGGACGGAATATCGCTGAATCTGTTATAGATGACTCCGTCCCTCTTAAAATTGTAGCACTGGTTGAGGATGGTTTCGTCCTTTAGGTACAGAGGATTATCAGGCATCCGAATAACACTGTCAATCCACTCCCGATACCGCAAAGCGCCAAAGTGCCAGTCTTCTGTAGTGATACCTACACCATAGGGATGGGATCTCCAAGTTTCGGCTGGGTTGACAGTGACGTATTTTCTCATAGCCCATCCCATCCACGGATTCTCCGGGCCTCCGGTTTCAACTCTGAGGCCTGTCACAGTGAAATCCGGGTCGTATGAGCTAATATAGAAGCCGTTTTCCTCATCGTAATAGCACATCCAATTCATAGAGGCAAGGCCGCAGTAGTTTATCTCGCGGAAAAACACGCCGTCCTCTCCACGCTTTGTCGCCGCCCTCCAAAAATTCAAGTATCTTTCAGAGGCATACTCCCTTATGGGGGCAAGGGTTTTCTCTCCGGCGTGGTGAGGGTATATCATGATGTCATCCTGCCAGGACGTCCCTAAGTATACACCGCGGAAACACGGGAAAAGAACCTCGACTATCTGATAACGCCTATCATCATTCGAGACCTCCAAGAACCACAGGGTCTCAGCATCGTCTTCCTTGATTTCCACACGAACCGAGACATGGATACGTGTAGGTTCAGTCCCATTTACCGGGGCACTTTCGAATTTGACAACTAACGAACGCCTGCCCTCACCGGCTGTATACTCATCACCGCACATCTCCTCAACTGATGTCACCTTAGTAGGGATTACCTCCACTTTCTCACGGGACGATAAAGAAATACAAAAGAGCCTGTACAACGGGTATTCCAGATCCACTTTGAGATAATCGTCTCCTGTGACCTTATTCCTCAAGGAGGTAAGCCTGCCTCTTTCATCATCTATGGCAATTGCGAAATACTTATTCCCTAGAGAAAGGCCCATATCCGCTAGTACCCCACTTTCTCATATTCATCCCATGCAAGCGCATTGAACCTCTCTGCTCCGTCAAGGTGATTACTCATGTAAACATGCGGTTTCTTCCCCTTTTCCAGAAGCAACTCAACAACACGGGCCTGTATGGCCCAGACGATATATGATGCAGCAATTCCGGAAGAAGGGCAGATCCCCTGTCCCAGCTCATC
>JAAYRV010000200.1 GCA_012518595.1 Bacillota bacterium | reverse complement strand
TTGGGCTACACCTGGAGGCAATAACTAAGGCTGGACAATAAGTATGCTGTTCCAAGCAACCCTCAGCATAAGGCAATGTAAGTATACCACCCTGTTACTGCTCGCACAATACCGACTATTGTGAGTCCAGGAATTCCGCAAACGCCATACTACCTGGATACGTATGCCAACCGGCATGCTAGCGGAATTCCTGATGCCACGTAACGCTTGAATTATTCCTTAGCAGGAAACACTAACTGAGAACGAATAAAGAACGATTGAAGGATGTGAACTCAAATGGAAATCAGGGAACAGGCTGTTGTTCCTCTAGGCTATGGCAAGTATGTACGTTCAGATAAGATCATCGCCCTTGACCCCATAGAGACTGACCGCGGACCCGGTCGCCGCACCAGGGTGTACATTGATCAGCTCCCCACCCCCCTCATCGCCTCAAGAACCGAAAACTCAATCCTGGCAAGTATGGTCAAGTCAACCAGGGAAGTCCTGGAGGCCATGGCTGCCTTCGAACTCCTTCAAGATCTCTTCGATGACATTCAACAGGTAGGCCCGATGCTGCGAAAAAGCATCAAAGACGAAGCAGGCCTTGATCTGGAAGAACTTGAACATCGAATCAAGGACATTTTGGAGCACCGCTTTGATGAGGACTAAGCGCAAGCCGTGTCTACCTAATTGCTGTCAAGCCTTCCAGCCGGCCTCCTGATCTCTATCATGCCTTCTGAGCATGTTATTAGACCCGCTCCCGGTCACCGGTCAGTCTTCAGACGACCACCTCGCCTTCTGGCCCATAGCCTACTTCCTGATGGCTATAAACCTAATACCAGGGGGTATGCTTATCTCACTCACCCATAAATCCCTGATGTGACTTTTATTTTCTAAATAGAAGGATAACGGAAAGACGTGTTGAATTAAGTATCCGAAGCGCTTCGGATACTGCAAAGAGCGCGTCATCGGAAACAGTTTGAAGAGCCTCTATTCACATACCGCACATCAAAGGCGCGAAGCAGGCCGCATCGTTTCAAATACCACTCAAATAGGGAGGAGTAACCGTGGGCAAATCGCGTTGGAATTGGAAAGTGTTGGTTATTGTGACCGTAGCGCTTGCAGTCATGTTATGTGGATACGCGTACGCAGCCAATGAGGTCGTGCTCCGCTTCCTCTGTTTCCAGGTAGGAGTCCATCCGGACGCGCCTTGGGTTGAAAAGGCAGTCAATGATTTCAACAAGGAGTACGCAGGGAAAATCAAAGTGGTAATCGATGGGGTAGCAGGGGATCAAGCATGCTGGGAGAAACTTCGTACAGATGCAGCTGCAGACACCATGCCTGACATATTCATGATCAAAGCAGATCGCAGCGAATTCAATGTTCTGGCTCAATCAGGCCGCGTCCTGGATCTGAATCCTTACGTCGCAGCAGATCCTACATTTAAAGCACGGCTGAATGACAAGAAATCTCTTGCCACTTATTCTCACGAAGGTCAACTTCTCGGTGTTCCATTTGGGAAAGCATATGTCGGCATATTCTACAACAAGGATCTATTTGCTAAGGCCGGGATAAAAGAATTCCCGGTCACCTGGGATGAATTCTTTACAGTATGTGCAACACTGAAAAAGTCAGGGATAACTCCGATGTCCTTGATGACAGGCGAAAACGCCTGGTGCTCCGCGCTGATGATCGCTCATTTCCTGGGCACCACCCCGGAAGGGCAAGCATGGCTTGAAGGCACACCTGAAGAGGCAAACTTTATGGATCCTGTGTTCATCGACGCTGTCGCCAAACTCCAAATCCTCTTAAACGAATACACAACACCTGACGCAGTAGGCGCCGGGTACGGCATAGCAGCAAACTACTTCCTGCAAAGCAGGACTGCGATGATTGCGAATGGGCCGTGGATGATAGGCTCATTCTCCGATCCGAAGAGCGCGCCTCCGGGATTCGAAGAAAAAGTCGTCTATGCTTTGGCGCCAGGCAGCGGTGTAATAGCAATGGAGAACGTCGGGTATGCCTCAGGCAGCAAGACCAAAGTCAAGCAGGACGCAGCTATCGAATTTCTAGAGTTCCTCATGCGCGAAGAGGTCTATGCTCCGTATCTCAGCATTACAGGCCAAGCCCCGACTATACAAGTTGATATGAGCAGGGTCACATACAATCCCATTAATCAAGAGTTCATTCCTAAAGCCTTAGAAGCCAAATTCAAGTATGACATCGTACCCAACGCAGTAAAGCCGGCAGTCATAGACTCGTTCTGCCAGTTGATGCCGGGTCTCGCCGACAAGTCCATGGCTCCGGAAGAGTTCGCCAGGCGCTGCCAGGAGATATCTGACAAAAACTAGACCTTAACCACCTGCGGGTCTTACCGGCACGGTTCTCCTTCTGCGATGACATCACTTTCTCCGAGGAGCCGATAAGGCCCGCAGGCCGGCAATGAAAGGACGGTTGACATGAAGCGTTTCGGCGACACGAGAATATTCATCGTCCTTGCGGTTCTTCCGGCCATCATTCTTTTTACCGTGTTTTATCTCCTGCCCATGGGCGCCTTGATAGTCACGAGTCTCTTTCGCTGGGATTCCATAAGGATAGGAGAGTTCATCGGGTTTCAAAACTATGTCAGGATGTTTAACG
>JAAYRV010000004.1 GCA_012518595.1 Bacillota bacterium | reverse complement strand
ATAATACCTGTGACAACGTCGGCTGAAGGCCTCTGTGTCGCTACCACCAGGTGAATACCGGCTGCTCGTGCCATAAAAGCCAGCTGGGAGACTACGTCTTCCACGTCTTTCTGAGCTACCAGCATTAAATCGCCTAGCTCGTCTATTATGACTACTATGTAGGGCAACGGAGTCGCGTTTTCATCAGCAAGCTTACCTGATGTACAAAGGGAGTTATACCTGTCTATATGTCTTACCCCTGTTTCCTCCAGCAGTTTGTACCGGTTATCCATTTCCTCAGCAACCCATCTGAGGTATCCTCCTGCTTCTTTCGTGTCAGTCACGACCGGAGCGAGCAAATGCGGGATACCGTCATACACGCTTAGCTCAACCCGTTTTGGGTCAATCATGAGGAATTTCACTTCTTCAGGCGTGGCTTTAAAAAGCAGACTTGCAATAAGCGTATTGAGGCAAACGCTCTTACCTGAGCCGGTGGCTCCCGCCACCAGTATATGAAGCATGCCGGCAAGATCAGCAACTACAGGTTTACCTGCGATATCCATACCGAGAGCTATTGCCAGCTTACTGCGATTTGATTGAAACTTTGACGACTGGATTACTTCCCTAAGAAACACTACAGAAATTTCAGGATTTGGCACTTCGATGCCTATGGCGGATTTCCCGGGTATCGGTGCTTCCAAGCGAATGCCTGTAGATGCCAGAGCAAGGGCAATATCATCCGTTAAACTCAGGATTTTGCTGACCTTTATACCGGGTGCGGGCGTAAGCTCATATCGAGTCACCACAGGTCCCATATCAACCTGAGTGACCTTGCCCTGTACGCCAAAGCTCGCTAAGGTGTCTTGCAATAGCTTAGAGTGATCAGGCGTATCGCTCTTTCTGGATTTTCCGGATTTCTGAGGATAGCCCAACAGCGTAACCGGGGGTAAGACATAGCCTCCAGACTGGGCGGGCAACTCTTTCTTTCCTGGAATATAGACTAATTCCTCTGCCTGGCTTGACGTGGCAGGTTGAGATGCTTGCCTTCTTGCTCTCTTCTTCCTCCTTGGCTTTTCCTCATTGTTTGGTTGTTGATGAACCTCACGATCCGGTTCAAAGAAGGGCAAAAGGATCTTTCTCGCTATGACGCGTGAGATCTCAACGGGTTTGACGAGAAGACGGGCTATGAGTTGAAGTCCTAGGAGAAGAATACTGACTGACTCTTTGAAGAGAGCAGGTATTGACATATCAAATAGGAGACTTGAGCCTGCAATAATAGTAAACCAAAGTACGATTCCCGCCCCGACAGTACCGCAAGCCCACCGGAGCCGGTCAAATACCCAAGTTCCTATGACGCCTGATTGACCTATTCCCAGTACCGAGAGGACAATAAACATGCAACCCAACAGACGAGGCATAACAGCGTGCCAGTCACGTCCCATCACAAGCTCGATGCCTACATATAATATTATGGCTGGGATGAGAAATGCCAGTCTGCCTGCAACAAGCCTAAGACTAAATGCTACCTTCATACCTGCCGCCCCTGCAGCGCCCACTTGACCGTAAGACTCAGCATAGAGCGAAACAAGCGCAAGAACAGCCAAAGTAGCGGTAATTGCACCGACCACTCCCTGATAGCGTGGCTTCCTATTCCTTGCACTAGCGTGCTTCCTCACGCTCTTATCATCGCTCAATGTACCCCTGGTCATGGGCATCCTCCCTTACCTCATATATAGCGGGTTCTACGTATTCCACGCAAAATCCTTCATCTTGCTGCTATGAAGGAAGGTCATTCTTTCAGGGAGACAGTGTTTTGAACGACTGCGTCAGCAAGGTTGACGGCATGATCAGCCAGACGCTCCAGGTTGTCCAACACTTCTATATAAATAACGGCAGAAGCAGGTGAGCAAGTGCCTTCGTTAAGACGCTTAAAGTGATTCTCGCGGAGTTTAGCCTCAATGCTGTCTATAACCTTCTCCTTTTCCCAAACATCTTGAGCCAGGGCAGCGTCATTTGCTTCCAAAGCATTCACTGCATCAGATATGATTTCATCTACGCGCCTGAAGAGATCCATGAGTTCAGACTTGGCTTCATCCGAGAAATCAATGCGTTGCTCCGCCCTATAAGACGCGAAATTTCCTATGTTCATGGCATGGTCGCCGACACGTTCAATATCGTTAACAACATGCAACATCGCGGCCACCTGGGTTGACTGATGGTGCGTCAAAGATCCTTGCGCCATAAGAGTCGAAAGGTAGAAGATGATCTCGCTCTGCAAGTTATCGACAATTTCCTCATGACTCCGCACAGTCTTTAGCATGTTCTCAGGATCATCGGATACGAGGGCTTTGCCTGAATCATCAACCATTCCTTGGGCGATTCTTGCCATCCGCACGAGTTCTTTTATGGAAAGCTGAAGAGCTGCAGAAGGTGTCCTTAGCATTCTCTTGTCAATGTACTTCGGGCCGTGTTCAATTATCTGTTCTTCGCCCGGATAGAGAGTCACTGCGATCTTGGAGAGCAAACCTGCCATAGGTAACCATACCAGAGTATTGAGAACGTTGAACGAAGTATGAGCATTGGCTATCAAACGCGACACGCCGCCGAACGGCGTTAGCCATACTACGATCCTGCTGAACAAGGGTAAGAAAGCAAGGCCTAAAACTGCGCCGAATACATTGAAAAGGACGTGGACAAGAGCAGTTCGTTTTGCAGAGAGGCTTGCTCCTATACTGGCAAGGATCGCAGTGACACAAGTTCCTATGTTATCTCCGAAGAGAATGGGCAATGCTGCCTCAAAGGTAATCAGGCCTTGGGATGCAGCAGCCATCAAAACTCCAATAGTCGCGCTTGAACTCTGAATCACAACCGTCATAATAATGCCTGCCAGCACTCCAAGGAAAGGCCGTTTTCCTAATACTGCCACGAAATTAACTAATGACGGATTAGCGCTAAGCGGTTTCATTGCTTCTGTCATGACCATCATCCCAAGAAAGAGAATACCAAATCCCAGAATAACCTGGCCGAAGTACTTGTAGGCTCTCCTCTTGCTGAATAGGAAAATGACAGCTCCCACGCCTATAGCAGGAAGTGCGAAATCTGATAATTTAAAGGCTATCAGCTGGGCAGTCATGGTTGTCCCTATGTTCGCGCCCATAATTACGCCAATAGCTTGTGTCAGGGTCATTAGGCCGGCATTTACAAAACCAACTAACATAACTGTAGTGGCAGCCGAGCTTTGGATAATTGCCGTAACTAAAGCGCCTACCAGAACACCCATCCATGTTTTGCTGGTGAGCACTTTAAGAATGCCTCTGAGTTTATCTCCGGCAGCCTTCTGTAACCCATTGCCCATCTGAACCATTCCATAGAGGAACAGACCAAGTCCACCTATCAGTCCGGCTATGGGAGTTATTGTCACGAGCATGCCTCCTCACCCATGGTGTAATACTGATATTTTTAGATCATAAGATTGACCAGATGATTACTGATATCCCCAGAATCCACGTGTAAATTGCGAACACTGTAAGTTTGTGCTGTCTGACAGCGGCCAGCACAAGGTGTATTGCTACGTAGCCCGAAACGATGCTGGTAATGAATCCTAGAATGACAGGGATTCGTGAGCCTGCGGCAAGCTGTAACATACTTATGTCTCTCAGTTCCAGGATTCCCGCGCCGAGAATCACAGGTATAGACAAAAGGAAAGAAAAGCGAGCTGCGTCTTCCTTAGAAAGTCCCATAAGAAGCCCGGCGGAAATCGTGGCGCCTGAACGCGAAAACCCCGGGGCTATGGCAAATCCCTGAGCTACACCTATGCATAGAGCCTTGCCCAAGGTAAGGTCAGGTAATCTGACGCGGCTCCTTGAAAAGAGCTCGCCGAGCCAGAGTACAGTTCCTGTTGCCAGAAGAAAAATCCCCACAGCCAAGGTAGACGAAAAAAGCGTGTAAACAATGGATTTAAGCGCCATTCCCATGATTGCTGCAGGTACGCTTGCAATGATAATGAATAACGCCAGCCTTCGATAATCATCTTTTAAGATGGCAGCCTTTATGCCGCAGCCACGGAGAATATCGACGATAATACCGACTGCCGCACCTATTAGAGCCTTTACATCATTCCAGAAAACCAGAACCACGGATATCAGAGTACCCAGATGTACAAGAATGTCAAATGTAAGTAACGCCTCATCCATGTGAAGGAGTTGCCTTGCGATAACAAGATGCCCCGAGCTTGATACAGGAAGAAATTCTGTTAGACCTTGAACTATTGCCAGTATGACTGCACTTGCTATATCCATTCACGTCTTCCTTTCACCAGATCCACAAACTGTCTGCACCATGGATATATTACTATGATGGACATTAAGTTAAACAGGGTGTGCGCATTTGCAAGCCTATATCCCGGATCTGCCGGTGATATGGTTTCAATTATCATGACGAAACTCCTGAAGACCGGAAGAACCGCAACTACTCCTACCAGGTTGAACACCAGGTGAAGCAAGGCCGTGAATCTGCCGGCTGACGATGCCCCTAAACCGGCGATAAGCGTAGTCATGCATGTGCCGATATTGCTTCCTAACGCCAAAGATATGGCCGATCTCAAGTTTACCAAACCTTCCCGTACAAGTCCAACAAGTATTGCAGTAACAACACTTGAACTCTGGATGATGCCGGTAAATACCGTGCCTGCCAGGACGCCAAAAAACGGGACCTGTCCAAATACAACCAGGATATGGAGGATGTCCGGTATTTCGGCAAGCCATGCCAATGCAGAACCTGTGATTTCCACTCCTTCCAGGATACATCCCAGGCCAAGAAACACTAAAGCCGCATCTCTTCCGGAGCGCTGTTTCCTTTTGCAATAAAAGAAAACGCTCATAACGAGCGCCAGGGGTCCAAGAATCCGCGTCTGGAACGCAACAATATATGCTGTTAAGCATGTTCCTAAGTTGGCGCCCATTATTATATAGAACCCTTGGTAAACATCGATTACTCCCGAGTCCACAAGACCTACGACTATCACCGTTACAGCACTGGAGCTCTGCATTGCACAAGTCACCAGAGTGCCTACTATAATGCCGTTCACAGGCTGCGGTGTAAGCTTTCTGAGAGCTTCCTCCACCCGGGCTCCTGTTTTCTGCCTGAGTCCTTTTCTAAGAAAGGCAATGCCGGCAAAAAAAAGCAGTATTCCAGCTAACAGGCGACAGAGCGAAGCCGGCATCTTGCATAACTCCTTGTCCTGACAAACCTCTGAGTAATACAGTCAGCTCATCAGTTAAGCAGAGCTTCGCTGTCAATATATGCTGAAAATACCATGCATATTATAGCATAGTAGTGATGAAAGAGGAAACCTGAAACAGGCGAATCTTTGTGCCGGGAGAAAGCTGAGGGTTGAGGTAATGACTTGGATCCGTGCTTATTACCCTGACGATTACCGCTTCTTCCATGGAGATGGGTTCAACTGTTATCGTTAAGCCTTCCAATTGAAGATCAATAAAGCTTCTTTCGTGTTCCAGGCCTTCCAAGACTGCTTCAATGGGAAGAACTGTATAGAGAATCATTCCGGAACCTCGCCTTCGTCAATTGCGGTTTCAGGGAGAGAATTGTCCGCTTCCGGTTTGGCGTGCTTTTCTTGTATCAGTTTCTCAAGGATTCTGAGTGCATGGCTGAGGCCGCCTACTTCGTCAATCAGACCAAGTTTTACTGCGTCTACACCTACCAATACAGTGCCTACGTCGCGCACCAATTCTCCTGTGCGAAACATCAGTTCACGAAGCTTGTCTTCAGTGATGGTTGAATGTTCCGACACAAACTTGATGACTCTGTCTTGCATCTTCTCAAGATACTCGTATGTCTGCGGAACACCGATAACAAGTCCTGAGAGTCTAAGCGGATGGATGGTTACAGTGGCAGTGGAAGCAATGAACCTGTACTTGCAACTGACTGCGATCGGTAAGGCGATTGAGTGGCCGCCTCCTAGGATTAACGACACAGAAGGTTTTGACATGGTATCAATCATCTCGGCAATAGCCAATCCGGCCTCTACATCTCCTCCCACTGTGTTCAACACTACAAGAAGACCTTCTACAGACGGGCTCTGCTCTACAGCCACGAGTTGCGGGATGACATGCTCGTATTTGGTGGTCTTGTTTTGAGGGGGCAGAATAATATGGCCTTCGATCTGTCCGATTATGCTCATTACATGGACATTGCTGACAGGCTGAGGCGGTGTGCGGGTTTCTCCGAACGAGGTTATTGCCTGGGTCATAGCCTTCTGTTCCTGCGGTTCCGGCGAAGGCTCGGCCTCCATTCTCAGTCTGATTTGCCTTTCGTTTGGAGCCTCAATTCCGGGCGTGCCAAGCTCCAGCCTGTTCCGGACGGACCGGTAGAACATATCATTCGCCTCCGCTACGTCTGCGTCAAGTGTGGATAAATCTTGTGCTGCTAACTATTATGCTGACAGAAGCGGCAAATGATTCATAGTTCTATTGAGCTCCAAAGTCTGTCTCCAAAGAGTTGAAGAACTCTCAGCCCGGATCCAAGAACGACAGCGATGACAGTGCCTGATACGACTTGTGCGACAAGGCCTGAACATCCCCTCTTGAACAAGAGGTTAACCAGGTACCCCATAAGGAATAAGACTACTATGCCGGTTGTGATACCAATAACCGTGTTGAGGTTGGACTTAATTGCTTTTTGCTGATCCGTCCAATCAAGCATCGGTCGTGCCATGTCCAATAGAACACCCCAGATACATAAGGCATAGGAAGCAGCTATGCCAAGGCTTACTCCTATGATTAGGCTTACCACCGGCAGCCTTGCAGTGTACTGTAGGACTGCTAACCCGGGAATTGCCCCGACTACGATCATGATCTCAGATGCCAAAGCCTTTCCCATAGCTGCAGCTTGCCCTGAAATGGGTTGCGATCTGAGAAACCATATGTTCGCCTTGCCCTCCCTTGAAAAGGGTGAAAATGGAATTCCTGAGAACGCAGTAAGTAGGAAGAAATATGCCCCTACAAGAAGTGTTCCTATGCTATGAAATTCAGGCACATTCACAAGAGAGCTCCATAATCCCGAGATCTCCGGATCATTGCCTAAGAGCAATAATACCACGAACATTATGGGAAACATTAGGAAGCCGATGAATCCGTTGAGGACAAATACAGGAGTCCTCGAAAACAGCTTCATTTCTGCAACTGCCAAAGACAGTAAAGGAGTTCTCTCGGAGAATCGAATACGCTCCGGCTTTCCTCGAAAGGTGCGTCGCCTTGCTGTTGGAGCCTCAAACCCTGATAGGACCCCTTGGTAGAAAAATCGATTTCCTAAAGCCAGAAACAGGCCGAAGGCAAGAGCGCTTACACCGAGGAAGAGGCCAAGACTCAATAAGCCTCTGGAGGTCCCTGCCTCGGAAATAGCCCAAGTAGCCCAGATGCTGGGAGGAAATTGCCGTCCCAAAATGGCGACCAGGCTGTTTGCCTGAGAAAGCAACTGCATCATAAACTCTTGTTCCTCGCCGCGGGCGGGCAACCTCGTTTGGACATAGAACTGAACACCTATTATCAGGGCTACAAGGAGGAAACCCCCGATGATAGTCAGCATATCCTTACGCTTTGTAAAGCCTACGATTCTCATTAGAATAACAGCAAGTATCGAGGCAATGGCAATGGGGATTACGGGAAGTGTTAGAAATATGGTAATTGCGGAAAGTGTATAGCTGATAATCCCAACGTTCGCTCTCCTTCCATATGCTACGAAGATAGGAACGATGAACACCAAAAGTCCCAGGTATTCATTGCTCAGAATGACAGCGAACTTGGAGGCTAGGACTTCCCAGGGCCGGAGAGGTAAAGGAATCAAACAAGGAAGGTCATCTGAGAAATAAAAGACTGCTATGACCAAGGCGATACCTAGAATCAACATGAGGAATTGAGCAGCCAGAATTCCGGTAGTCAAAGTAAGCGCTTCTTGATGTAGGAGAGACGCTTGGGAGTAAAAAGCGTCGGCCAGTTTGTAGACGCCAAAGGCCAAGACGGCAGCAGTCATTATGACAGACACGACAATGAGCACGCCTTCCCACAACCTTTGGCGCTTCTCGAGATAGTAATACCTGGAATGGGATATGGCGAAGTTCATATTAAGCTGTACCCATATCAAGGATATGAGGCGGTGCTTCATGTTAATCCACCTGCTCAGGGAGGGTCAATTCGAGGAATATGTCCTCCAGGCTTTCGTCAGTTTCCGAACTGAGCTTACGAAGCTCATCCATGGAGCCGCACGCAATAAGCCTTCCCTTGTCAATAATGCCTACTCTGTCACAGAGACGTTCCGCAACTTCAAGGATGTGGGTGGAAAAAAACACTGCATACCCTTGGTCACAGTGGTTGCGCATGAGATCCTTGAAAAGCCGCGAAGACCTGGGATCAAGGCCTACCATGGGCTCATCAAGTATGAACAAAGGAGGATTATGGAGCAATGCTCCTGTCAGCGCCAGTTTCTGCTTCATGCCATGGGAGTAGCTTTGTATTATGTCATTTACCTCAGAGGCTAAATCGAACATTGAGAGCAGGTCTCTTATGCGTTTTGCCCTGTCAGCAGCAGACACGCCATAGACATCTGCTACCAGATTCAGATATTCAAGCCCTGTCAGCCTGTTGTAGAGATTCGGGTCATCAGGTACAAAGCCGATGCTCCTCTTGGCTGACACCGGGTCTTTGACTATATCGTGGCTGTCTACGATAATTCGCCCGTTGTCCGGCATGAGGAGCCCGACTATCATCTTAATAGTGGTAGTTTTGCCTGCGCCGTTAGGCCCGAGAAACCCGAAGATCTCTCCGGGCGCAACTTCGAGGCTCAGATTATCCACTGCCTTGTTCGAGCTTCCCCTGTAGGTCTTTGAGACTCCTTCGAGTTTCAGTAGACAAGCGTCCCCAGCTTTCACCGGTTACCGCACCTCCTCACGGGAAACAAGTATCGTGCCGTCTATACCCATAATAACATACATGCACACGGAAAATATGGGTTTGAGACGAGATATAGAGATGCCTGTTTACACTTCCATTACTATAGGCAGTATCATAGGCCTTCTCCTTATTTTCTGGTAGATAAACGTAGCAAGGGACTCTCTGATTTTGTTCTTGATTGGGTGCCATTCAGTGACTCCGTCAGCGATGCACTGAGATATGACTTCGCCGACTTCTGCTTCAGCCTCCTTGATAAGCTCCTCCGATTCTCTGACATAGACAAATCCTCTGGAGACGATATCCGGCCCTGCAACGACGTTACCGATTTGCTTGTCTATGGTAACAACAACCACCATTATGCCGTCTTGAGCCAGTACTTTCCTGTCGCGGAGGACTATATTGCCTACATCCCCCACTCCAAGACCGTCTACAAGGACTTGTCCCGCTTCTATCTTGCCGCCACGAACTGCACGGCCGGAAGGTTCTAACTCAAGGACATCGCCATTTTCCAGAATGAACGTGTTCTCCTCCGGTATTCCGACTTGCTCTGCCAGTTGTGCATGCTTCACAAGGTGCCTGTACTCGCCATGTACAGGGACAAAGTACTTGGGGCATGTCAGGTTAATCATGAGTTTGAGCTCTTCTTGACTTGCATGTCCTGAAGCATGCACACAAGAGAACTTATCATAAACTACATCAGCGCCTTGTCTGAAAAGATGGTTGATAGTCCTCCCGATGGACTTCTCATTACCGGGTATCGGCGACGCCGATATGATAATGGTGTCTCCGGGACGAATACCGACCTTCTTGTGGGTGGCCATTGCCATGCGAGTCAAGGCAGACATAGGCTCTCCTTGGGTGCCTGTGGTAATAATGGTCAGCTTGTCAGCACGTATCTTATCTACTTCTTCAGTGGGTACCAGCATTCCGTCAGGTATCTCTAAATACCCAAGGGTGGATGCGATTTCTACCGTATTCTCCAAGCTTCGTCCAATTACTGCAATTCTTCTGCCGAATTTCTGTGATGCGTCGATTACCTGTTGGATTCTGTAGATGTTCGACGCGAACGTAGCTACTATGATTCGCTGTCTGGCCCTGCTGAATTGCTCTTCGAAAGCCTCTCCTACATCTCTTTCGGACATGGTATACCCGGGGCGCTCCGCATTCGTTGAGTCGGATAAGAGACACAAGACCCCCCTTTGACCAATCTCCGCAAATTTGCCGAAATCAGGCATTTCAGCAAAAACAGGGGTTTGATCGAACTTGAAGTCTGCTGTATGCACAATAATACCGACAGGCGTCGATATTGCAAGAGCAACGACGTCAGCGATGCTGTGGCTTACACGGATAAACTCAATGGTAAAGGGACCTATATCAACTTTGTCGCCTGCTTTGACGCAACGTAGAGAAGCTTCAGACAGCAACCGATGTTCCCTGAGTCTCCCTTCAACGAGACCAAGAGTCAGTCTCGTTCCGTAGATCACAGAGTCTATTTCTTTTAAGACGTAAGGGAGAGCGCCTATATGATCTTCGTGTCCGTGGGTCAAGACAAGGCCGCAAATCTTGTTTTTGTTTTCCTTAAGATATGTGATATCAGGTATAACAAAGTCAATACCCAACATTTCTTCTTCGGGAAAAGCCAGGCCCGCGTCAATTATCAAGATCTGCCCATCATATTCAATTAGCGTCATGTTCTTGCCGATCTCACCAACCCCGCCTAAGGGGATAATAGACAGCTTATTCTTTTTGTTTTTCTTGTTCTTATTCTTACTCACGTATTGCACATCACCATCTTTCTATATTATTGGCCTATTTATCAAAACCCCCCTGCATGGCAGCAGGGGGTTTCAAGTCCACTCCAATACATCACATACAACATAGAAGTATATCACAAGAACGCCCACATCTCAACTTAGTTTTCGTTCGTTTTCCGAGGTCTCGGGTGGCCCGCACGGTACGCACCTTTTCTAGAGTTAGCGATTACGTATGGCGACCTACTTAGGACAACAAGGCCAAGTTTCTCAAGGCTTTCTCGACAATGCCGGTTTCCCTCTCCCCTGCTTCAACCAAGGGAGGCCTCACTCCGCCCACATCGAATCCTGTAAGCCTAAGCGCCAGCTTTACCGGGATAGGATTGGTAGTCACAAACAATGCCTTAAACAGAGGGAACAGCTTACAGTTGAGCTCTGCCGCAAGTGTCACGTTGCCGTCTACGAATGCATGAATCATCCGCTTGATCTCTTTACCTGCCACGTGTGATGCCACACTTATGATGCCTTCGCCTCCCACAGCCATAATGGGTAGTGTCAAAGCATCATCACCGCTGTAAATCTTAAATGATTGAGGTGTGCGTTGTCGTATGTCTGTCACTTGTTCCAGGTTACCGCTGGCTTCTTTTATGCCGACGATATTCGATACCCGTGACAGCTTCTCGACGGTGTCAGGGGTCATGTTAATACCGGTTCGACCAGGTATGTTATAGAGAATAATCGGTAGGCCGGTAGATTCCGCGATCGCCGTAAAGTGTGCAATAAGACCTTCCTGAGGAGGTTTGTTGTAGTACGGAACCACAAGCATAATACCGTGGACGCCTATTTCTTCAGCAGCACGGGTTAACTCAATGCTTGATTCCGTTGAATTACCGCCTGTTCCTGCAATAATCTTAGCCTTATCTCCTACCGCATCCATGACCACTCGATACAAATCCAGTTTCTCTTCCAAAGATAACGTCGGAGATTCGCCTGTAGTGCCTGTAACCACAATACTGTCTGAGCCTGTCTTGAAAAGCAATTCAGCCAGCTTGCCGGCTTTGTCGTAATCCACCTTAAGATCAGGCCCAAAAGGAGTCACCATTGCAGTCATGACTCTGCCAAAATCAGCCATATCAAAACCTCCTCCAAATGCTTATGGTTCAAACGGTCTCAGCGCCTAAGCCAAATGCGGTGTGGAGTCCTCTTGTCGCTTTCAGTATATCTTCTTTCATTACAAGACACGATATACTGGCATGCGAGTCGGATGTCTGATAAATCCTCACACCTGCATCGGCTAAAGCCTCCACTACTTCAGCCATGACCCCGGGAACTCCTCTCATTCCGGCGCCTACCAGGGATACCTTGGCACATCCCGGAGTAATTCCTATCTCCTCTTGTTTCAGGCCTAAGGATTCCAGTGCATGAAGGGATTTAGCCACCATACTGTCACTTATCGTAAAACAAATGGTTGTTGGGAGCACAGTGATGAGATCCACACTTATCTTTGCATCTGCAAGGGCGCGGAATACGCGACTTACGAATCCGGATTCATTGACATCGTGTTGCCGATCCAGTCGCACCTGAGTGATATCGCTAAGGTGAGCTACGCCCCTTGCAACTCTATCCGATTTTATGACAGTTTTCCTTGAGACCATACTGCTCTCACATATGAGAGTGCCCGGCGCGTCAGAGAATGTATTCTTGATCCTTATGGGAATTCCGCCTTCCATGGCAATCTCCACAGCCCTTGGGTGGACAATCTTGGCTCCGAGGTGAGCCATTTCCACGATTTCAGAATAGGAGACAATTCTAAGAGGTTTTGCCTCAGGCACCATTTTAGGGTCGGCAGTCATGACGCCTTCCACATCCGTATATATTTCCACCGACTCGGCGCCGAGAGCCACACCGAGAGCTGCCGCCGTTGTGTCGCTGCCTCCTCGTCCCAGTGTTGTGACTTCGCCGCTCTTGCTCATGCCTTGAAATCCTGCGACGACCACTACCTTGCCTTCGTTGAGGTAGTCCATTATGCGTGCGGGATGCACTTCAAGAATTCTTGTGTTACCAAAACTCTCATCAGTTATGATACCTGCTTGCCCTCCTGTTAGGCCTACAGCTTCACATCCAATTCCTTTCAACGTCTGGGTCATAACCACTGCGGAAATGATCTCGCCGCATGACATGACTAAATCTTGTTCTCTGGGATCCGCCTCTTCATATACGCTCTTCACAAGCCCCAGGAGAGTGTCAGTGGCGTAAGGTTCTCCCTTACGACCCATTGCAGACACTACAACAACAGGCGAGTATCCATTAGCCTGCGCTTCCAGGACTTTCTTAGCTGCTTTCTCCCGCTGTGCAGAGGTGGCTACAGACGTTCCTCCGAATTTTTGGATTATAATCTTCATCATCCTCACCTCGCAAGACATCCAAGCTCCAAGGCTTTTTCTCCTATTTCAACTGCATTTAGCGCCGCGCCTTTGCGAAGCTGATCACCTACAACCCACAAGTTGAGTCCGTTGGGAATCGAATTATCTTCTCGCACCCTGCCGACTTGAACCAGATCCGTCCCTTGGGCGAAGAAAGGCATTGGGTACAACATCTCGGCGGGATCATCCATCACTTCAATTCCAGGGGCTTTGGAAAGGATTTCTAAGGCCTGTTCCCGAGTGAGCTTACGCTCGGTTTCCAGATTCAGGGATATGGAGTGCGATCTCTCTACGGGAACACGCACGGTAGTAGCAGTGATTCCAAATGCCCGACCCATAATCTTGGTAGTCTCATGAACAGTCTTCCATTCTTCCTTGGAGTACATCATGTCTTGGAACACATCCACTTGCGGGATTACGTTAAATGCAATCTGATAGTGCTTTGGAGCAGATGCAAAGGGAAGGACCTCAGGCTGAACGGCTTCTCCTGCCAAATATGCTTTGGACTCCCGGAACAAAGCATCCATAGCCTTTATTCCGGCCCCGGATACAGCTTGATATGTGGATACGACTGCTCGCTTAACAGAGGCAGCGTCATCAATAGGTTTTAATGCCATTACCATGATAGTTGTGGTGCAGTTGGGGTTGGCAATGATTCCTTTATGTCTTAAGATATCTTTAGGGTTTACTTGGGGAACAACAAGGGGTACCTCCGGGTCCATGCGAAATGCGCTGCTATTGTCAATCACCAAGGCACCTCTTTCAATTGCGCCTTCGGCGAATTCTCGCGAAACTGACGCGCCTGCCGCAAAAAACGCTATATCGTGACCTGCTAATGAGTTCTCCGAAACCTCTTCTACGCGTAAAGCCTCTCCTTGAAATTCCACATGTTTCCCCTTTGATCTGGCTGACGCAAGAAGCGTCAGTTTTGCAATGGGGAAGTCCCTTTCCGCCAGAATCTTTAAGAGTTCCTGTCCTACGACTCCTGTGGCGCCTACTATCGCTACTCTGTATCTTCTCATTCTTCTCCCCTCACTATGTGCCGTTTATGCCGAGTGTTTTATGTTAGCATATATCCCCTATGATTTCCTGTCAACAAGAATAGGCTGTAGCTGTTTGCCTTCAAGCGCAGCAATGAGCGTATCAATAATGAGTTGCATATCACTTATGAGCGAACGAGGTTTCACAAAAGGCGCATCTTGTGTGAAGGGAATCACATATATATGTTTAGTATTGAGTATGGCGCCTAGGTTCTTGGCGTTCGCCGATAGACCGTCATTTGTGGAAATCCCGATGATTACAGGTCTCAGATTGCGCATGGTAGACTTGGCAGCCATCAGAACCGGACCGTCTGTGATGCCCGACGCCAGTTTAGCCAAGGTGTTTCCCGTGCATGGCGCTATTATTAAGGCGTCCAGAACTTTTGCCGGCCCTAAGGGTTCTACCTCAGCAATGGTCAAGATAGGTTCTTTACCTGTAATACGTTCAATGGCGCATATTATGTCAGCGGCCTTTCCAAACCTTGTATTTTGAGTTGCGACTTTTTCTGAAAGTATTGGATACACATCTGCGCCTTCATGGACAAGCTTCTCAAGTTCAGGCAAAACCTCAGGGATAGTGCAGAACGACCCTGTCATAGCCACGCCAATTCTCTTACCGGCAAGCCGCATGGATTCCACCTCCACCTAATGCTAGCAGACCTGCCGGTCAGCGGAGGCGGCTGAGTTCCCGTCTTATGAGTTGAGGGATTGAATCAGCGAGAATCTTGCCTGCAGTCTTCGGAGCAACTTTCCCCGGTAATCCCGGGGCGAGGATAGCCTTAATGCCCAACCGCGTCGCAGCTTCAAAATCAGTTCCTCCCGGCGCTGACGCTAAGTCTATTATGAGAGAACCGGGACTCATGCTCTCCAGGGTCTTTTCAGTCAAGACTATTGCAGGGACTGTATTAAAGACTACGTCAGCGTTGGATAAAGCCATAGCAAGGGACGAAATATGCAATGTGGAAGCACCCATTTCACTAGCCCTCGCAAGCTGTGCAAGGTTCCTGGCACACACGACAGTGTTTGCACAAAGCGAAAGCAAAACGCGTGCCATAGTCTCCCCTACTCGTCCAAACCCAACTACAACAGCGTTGCATCCATGGATTGTAATGGGCATCTCTTCCATGGCTATCTGAAGCGCTCCCTCTGCCGTAGGTATTGAGTTTCGTATGGCAATTTCGTCGTCCTCGGTAACCTCGACAAGATTCACATTATGCTTTGACGCGAATTCACGGAGCCTGGGCCTTGCAGCTCCGACAAGAAGCGGCACGCCAGGTGGAATCAGTTCGAGGAGCTCCTCAGTGAGGGCAATATTGATCTCTGGGTCGAGAGTTCTTACCTTGCCTCCGACATCTAAGCCGCCCATTCCTACGACAATTGCAGAAGCTCCATGAATCCCCTGGAATACGCTGGTTTCCCTAGTAGTCCCTTCAAGCTCATCAAGAGGCGGGTATCCTACTACTCTTACGAGAGCCCCTTCTCCGAGGAATTTCCGGATTAGTTCAACTTCGCGAAAATCCCCGCCAAGAACACAAATAACGAGTCCTTTGAGGCCCTCTTCCATTACAGTCCCTCCCCTGACCGTACATAGCTATGGGTAATATATGATTCTTGAGGGGAGGGGGTGCCTGTTTTATCCTTTTGTGCTCGTCCGGCAACGGAAACAGTTGTCATACGGCAAGAACTGCCTATATGTCAAGGAGGACATCAAGTCCGAAAACTGCCCTATCAAGCTTCATCACTTCTCTCACAGCCAGAATTACGCCGGGCATAAAAGACTCCCGTGACAGAGAATCATGACGTATTGTGAGTGTTTCTCCGGACGCCCCGAAGATGACCTCATGGTGAGCTACAAGGCCTGGAAGCCTTACGCTGTGTATTCGAATGCCTCCAATCCTTTCACCCCTTGCAGACTGTGACTCAAGGCTTACTGCTGTCTCCTCTTCTGCAGCCGGATCCCGGTGTCCCATGAACTCAGCGGTCTTAAGAGCCGTTCCTGAAGGAGCATCTACTTTCTTATCATGATGCATTTCAATAATCTCAGCTTTATCAAAGTGCCTGGAAGCTATCTGGGCGAATTTCATGAGAAGGACAGCGCCAATCGCGAAGTTTGGGGCAATTACAGCACCTATCTCATTCATCTGGCAGAAGCTCCTGATTGCATCTGAGTCAGACGCTGATAAGCCTGTGGTTCCCACAACGCACCTGACCCCGTTCTCAAGAGCGATCCTTACGTTATTCATAACACTTGCCGGGTGTGTGAAATCTATCAGTACATGCGGGTGAGTCTTGGCTATCAAGGCGCGAAGGTCTGTTGTTACCTGAAGTGAGCTGTCAGTCTGCCCTGAGATGATATTAATATTTTCTTTTTTTAGGTCTACACCCCCAACCAGTTGTATGTCTGATTCCTGCATGAGGGCAGACGCGACTTGCTTTCCCATGCGTCCTGCTGCTCCTGTTATGATTGTCTTGATTTTCATTTATACCTAACCCCCTGAGTAGGCTTATCCTTGCCATGCTTCTTTAATCCTTCCGGTTTTGCATTCCTTTCGCCTCCGGTAACGCAACCGTGTCAGCGGTAAATCCAGTTACTTACCGGCATTGGAGCCTTCTTGGAGCCGAGCATGCAACTATCCTTGGAATAATGCAAGAACCGCTGCAGACAGGCACTATCCGGACACCATGCCACAGCGGTTTATCCATTGATACTACATTATGTGTACGGAAATTCCACCTGATTCTCTAAAGTTAGTGAATCTCTATGTCAGAGGCGCCGAACTTGCTGTATACCTCTCTGACGTTATTCACCTCATTGTCATCGGCTTTTACTACAGCCAGGACCTTTCCCTCTTTAACTTTGCTCTCATAAAACTTGCTACGATCTTCCGGAATCCCTAAATCCACAAGGCTACCTACAAGTCCCCCTGCTACCGCCCCGGTAAGTCCGGCTGCTATGGGTCCGATAGCGACAATTGGACCAATTCCGGGAATCGCAAGAGCCCCCAATCCTGCAAGGACTCCGGCCGTGCCTCCGACTGCGCCTCCGGTGACTGTACCACCGGAAACATCTGTGCCGCGACCCATTTTCAGTCCGCCTTCACCGCGATCTCCTCCACGCCCTCTATCTTCTTTGGCAACTATGGATACTTTGTCATCGCCGAATCCTTCTCTCTTTAACTCATGAATAGCTCTCTCCGCCTCATCACGCTTGCTAAATGTGCCTATGATGCTTGCCATTTATCTCGCCGCCTCCTTGTTAGTAGGGTTTGGCTTTAGTTTGACATAATAGCCACGCTCATATGCGCCATTTAGCCTTTCTGTCAGACGAAGGTATTCGGCAACCAGTTCATCAAGGCGTTCGCTGATATCATAAGTCTCAAGGTTATTAAGGTTTCCTTGATGTTGGGCTATCGTTCGGTTCAGCTCCCCACGCAAATCTTCTATGGCTATCCTGAGTACTTCCAGTCTCTTCTCGAGGTCTTGTGTCATTTAGCTCCCTCCGAATAAGGAACGATTTAGTTTTGCGTGGACCTACCACCGCCACGACCGGTGGCTTTTGCCCCAAGATCTGAACTGCTATTCGGCTCACATCATCGTAAGTAACATTATCAATGAGCTTGCTGATCTCATCCGGCGTATAGAGTGGTTCACCTGCAAGTTCTAACCTTCCAAGCCTGCTCATTCTGCTATTGGTAGTCTCCAAATTCAGCGCCAGGGCATTTTTCAGTTGCTCTTTGCCACGGTTATATTCTTCCCATTTAAGGCCATGGTTACATATGTCATGAAGCTCTCCAAAAATCAAATCGCTGACAAGGCTGACGTTTTCTACGGCGGTTCCGGCATACAATGTAAATGCCCCTGTATCATCATACAACGCAGTATAGGAGTATGTCGAGTACACAAGGCCCCGGTCTTCTCTGAGCTTCTGGAAGAGTCTGGAGCTTAACCCGCCTCCAACTGCGACATCCAAGATATATAGGCCGAACCTGTCCGGGTGGTGTCTGCCAAACGCTTCGTACCCAATGCATACGTGAGCCTGTTCTATAGCTTTGGAACGAAAAGCCTGTGCTCCCGGTTTCCACTTGGGAGTCACAAAAGATTTCATCGGCATGTCAGATAGATCTAACCGCTTGATTATTTCTTCCACCACGTTCTCGTGCCTTATGTTCCCCGCAGCTGACACAACTGTGCTTTCCGAGACGTAGTGTTCGGACATGTACTTGACAATACTATCCCTTCCGAAATCCTTCAAGGTTTTTAGAGAACCAAGAGTCGGCAACCCAAGAGCGCAACGCCCCCACGCTGTAGAGGCAAGCAAATCATGGACAATTTCTTCCGGTGAGTCTTCATACATGGCAATCTCTTCGGCTATGACGCTTTTTTCTTTCTCAATATCTCCTTCTTCGAGCAACGGGCGACAGACAATATCGCATATGATATCTATAGCAAGTCCTACGTATTTATCAGGCACTTTAGCATAGTAGCAAGTATAGTCCTTGGTAGTTACAGCATTCAAGTATCCGCCTACCCCGTCTATTTCTTCTGCAATTTTCTTTGCTGTACGACTTTTAGTGCCTTTGAAAACCAGATGTTCAATGAAGTGAGAAACCCCGTTTGCTTTCGGACTTTCCCAGCGTGATCCGGCATTCAACCATAACCCGACTGTACACGATCGTACATGGGGAATCTCTTCAGTCACTACCTTTGCCCCGCCAGGCAGCACAATCTTCTTGTATTGATCCACTACGCCACTCCTAGACATCCTTCGCTTCTCATCGACACGCACATATAAATTCGCCCATCTGAGTCTGAATCCTCTTTTTTCTAACTATCTATTATCGCCGATTTTTAAACCACATTGAACCTATATACCCTGAAATTGCATAGAGGAACTTGTCGTCTTAGGCAGAATTGGCAAGTAGCATCCCATATGCGTCCTAAGCAGATCACCATAAGTAATCGCCGGTTCCGGAAAGTGTACGTACCGTGCGGGACCACCCAAGACCTCGGAAAACGAGCGAAAACTAATGAACTCATACTTAGGTCAACGGACGTAGAGCAAGGAGGAGAGCCCAAGTCTTGGACCCAAAGATTGCCGCAACAGTCTTGACTATTCTGCTGTATGTCTTTTCAGCAAATAATCCTAAACCTGAGAACGTTGTCACTCCTTCGCCGGTGGACGCATATGAGGTGACTGCTGCTACGCAAATGGACAGCAAGAAACCTATTGTTGCCACAGACCACATTCAAGCCTCTGTCAGGGAACTCGCCAGGGTTCGCAAGGGGCCTGGAACGGAGTTTCCGACTTTACAGAGATTGCCTTCCGGCGCCAAAGTCACTGTTATTGCTTCACTTGACGATTGGTATCAGGTTAAGCTTTCCAATGGGCACATCGGGTGGATGGCCGACTTCCTCCTTGAAGGCAGCGATCTGTCTCGCTTGAATCCTGGAGCGAAAAGCCGGTCTCCGTCGAATCGCGTCCAACAAGCGCCGGAAATCAGAACCGGAAAACGTAAAGTAATCGGATACTATACAGAGGATTACCATGGTGACCCAACATCATACGGGTCTCTTCTGCCTAATAAAGATTTTCTTGACTGTATAGCTATTTTCTTACATCCGGTGGACAAAGACGGAAGAGTATCAGGTGACACCAGTGAAAGAGCTATGAAAGTCGCAAAGTCCGGAGATATCAAGACTCTGGCTCTTGTACATAACCTCGTGCAGGGAGGATTTGATGAGAGACGCGCACACGCGTTGCTTCAAAGCTATAACTCAAGGGCAAAGGCGGTTTCGGATATCCTCGCGATTTTGGAGAAACAAGGCTACGACGGGGTTAACATAGATCTTGAAAACGTGAATCCGAAAGACCGCGACAATCTTACGGCTTTCATGAATGAGCTCCGTGCCCGCCTGAAGCCCCGTGGATATCTGGTCACTATGTCCGTGCCCGCCAAAACTCAAGACCACCGAGGCCAATCCTGGGTTGGCGCCTTCGATTACTATGCTTTGGGGAAATCCTGTGACTATATAATGCTAATGACGTATGATGAGCACTCTCTCGTCAGCGGAGCCGGACCTGTAGCTTCATTTCCGTGGGTGGAGAGAGTAATCAAGTATGCGATTACCCAAGTACCAAGGAACAAGGTGCTAATGGGAGTTCCTGCGTACGGTTATGATTGGAATCTTTCTACAGGAAGGACGGTAGCGCTTTCGTATACTCAGGCAATGAACCGCGCGACTCGCATGAGAATCGACCCGTCTTGGGATTCTGAGGCTAAATCCCCATTCTTCAAGTATATGGAAAATGGCGCTTCCCACGAAGTATGGTTTGAATCTCCTCACAGTCTCAAGCCCAAGCTTGAGTTGGTGGAAAAATATGATATCGCAGGTATAGCCATCTGGAAGCTGGGATATGAAGACAGCCTATACTGGGAAGCAATTCTTGATACTTTGCGATAGCTATCCTATTCGGATTCGAGTAAGTCTGATATGGTGAAGAACCCATAGCCGGCCTTTCTTGAAGCGTCCACTATCTTTGGAAGAGCTTCGAGGAAAACTTCAGTTGGATGAGCTAAAATGATGGCGCCCGGCGTGATTTTCGGCACGACTCTGTCCAGGACTTTCTCGGAATCTTCCAGTTTCCAATCAAGTGTGTCAATGGTCCACATCGTTGTCGTATATCCCAGCGACGCTGCCGCCGAAACCACTGTCTGATTGCATTCGCCATACGGCGGAGCAAACAGTCTGCTTGGCCTGACTCCCAGGCTGATGAGGAGTTTCTCGTTGTCTGAAATAAGTTGCCTAATCATGGGTTCACTCATTTTTTCCACATGAACATGTTGAAATCCGTGGTTTGCCAGCTCGTGTCCTTCTTTGCTAAGAAGCATTACCATGTCAGGAAATTTCTCAGCCCATTCTCCCTCAATAAAAAACGTCACTTTCATGTTATGTTCCCTGAGGGCATCAAGCAGCCTGGGAAGACAATCCTCGCCCCAGGCCACGTTAACCGCGATTGCCATAGCTTGCCTTCCTGTGTTAACACGGTATAGAGGATCAAAATGGCGCTTAGTTATTGCCGGAGCGATTACAGTTCGCACTAACTCTACGTTTCCTCCCGGCTTTGCTTTCATGGCGCGGTCTACAGTCAAATCCACGTCAATATCGAGCCCCGGCGATTCCGGTATTAGCTCGCCTGTCTCTTTGTAAAGCATGGCGTCTTTCGGGGCTGTTCGTTCTTGATCCGCCATGGCTTCCACAACCAGTCTCACCTCCTTTGGCAGATATCCTGAAATTATCCGCGTCTCCAACGTGACTCCGGGCCTTACGCCGTAAACCATCCGCCTGATATCATCAAGAGACGAGACAAGAGTCACCGTAAATACGAAGATTAAAACGGCAAACGCCATAAAGAGCGCCATGTCTCTTGTAATCACAATTGCAGTGAGACGTCCTGCACGTTTGGGAGCCAGTTTGTCTTTACGTCTCATCTAAAAGACCCCTCCTTTTGCCTTGGCCTGATGAAGGCATTTGTATGGGTCGCATTTCACCTGTATGAGGATGTATGTAGTAATCGCCTTCGAGTAAGAGTTGACTTAAGGGGACTATTTCGTACCCGTTTTCTTTGATATTCTGAATAATTTGCGAAAGTGCCGCGGGCGTGTTGCGTCCTGTTACATGAAACCTGATGATGGCACCATTATGGAGCTTTCGGAGGATCCTCTTTTCCATGTCATCCTGGGATGTTCCGCGCCAGTCCAGTGAATCTATGCTCCATATCACCGTCTCGTAACCCAGTTCTCTGGAGACCTCTATGACTTTGTTACTGTACTCACCGTAAGGCGGCCTAAAGACCTTAGGCACTTGACCGGACACCTTCTCAACCAACTTATGAGCCTTCTCCAGTTCCCGTTTGAGTTCAGCTTTAGGAAGGGTGTTGGGATGGGGAACGGAGTAGGTGTAGTTGCCGAGTTCATGGCCACTTTCAATAATGCCGTTTACAGAATCCCCATGTTTCTCCATCCATTCTCCGGACAGAAAGAAGTTTGCGGTAATATTGTGCGCATTTAAGACTTTCAGGATTTCCGGCGTCATGTCTTTCCCGGATTCGCTTTCAAAGGTCAAGCTCACCTTGCGGTCTTGTGTAAACACGGAATACACAGGCACAAGCCTCCCTGATACAGTGGCAATAACTGCTTTCGCTGCTGTTAATAATGCTATTTGGGAAGTGTCAATGACAACAAGTAGTGCTATAAGAATGAGAACCAGTCTCTTCCGGTTCCGTCCGATAACGATCAACATCCGAGGAGTCCTCCTCGAAGAGAGCATTTCCCATAATACTTATGCAGAATCCTCTGATGGCATGCAGATGTGATAACTAAAGTAGCCAGGCAGGGCGTGCCTGGCTACCTTGCAAAATAGTGGCTTCCGATGACAGTCGTGACCGGCCTTGTGAAAATCCAGTAGGATGTGACGCGAGCGGGATTATAGAAGTACAGTGCGCCATAGGTGGGGTCCTGACCTGACATTGCCTCTCCGGCAGCTCTATAGGAATCAGGGTCCGGCGTATAGTTTATTTGACCATCGTAGACTGACGTGAATGCCCAATCCTGAAAGATGACGCCGGAGATAGTCGAAGGAAACTGAGGACTTATCACTCTATTCATGACAACAGCGCCGACTGCGACTTTACCCATGTACGGTTCGCCTCTAGCTTCACCTGATATTACCCGAGCAAGTAGTTCGTAGTCAGATTGCCCTGCGCTTGCTGTGTCCTTCTGTGTACCTGAAAGGCCTACACATAACACCATAAGCACGGCTAGGATACAACTGATTAGAAGTAAACAAGCTTTCCGGTTTCTCATGGCTTCGCCCCCTTTATGAGAAAGATACGCATGTCCTCAAAAAGGCGAACTCATGAGCGGATTATAGCATGCTGATCCTAGGAGGACAACCGGAATAAGCTGCTAAAAGAGGAATAACCATTATTGGTTGCCCAGCCATTTGCGAATTGAGTCCACTGCCTGGTTGCTGCTTTCCACAGCCAGAGTCACACTGGGAAGGGATGATAAGAAAGCCCGTCCGTACCACTTCCGGACTAAGCGATTGTCAAGGACTACGACAACGCCTCGATCTTCACTGCTTCTTATTAGGCGTCCAAAGCCTTGTCTGAACCTGATTACCGCTGAAGGGAGGGCATAAAACCGAAAGCCATCGATAGCTTGTGTTTTAAAAGCCTCCATTCTTGCCTCATAAACAGGGTTAGTAGGGACTTGAAAAGGAAGTCTCGCCAGGATTACGCATGAAAGCGCATCACCGGGGACATCCACTCCTTGCCAGAAACTATCAGCTCCAAGGAGCGCCCCTGGTTCCTCCCGAAAACACGTGAGCATACGGTGGCGGGGCATTGAGCCTTGTCTGAACACTTTAATTCCCAAGCCTTCCAAAGACGGTCGAATCACCTCTTCAACCTTGTCAAGCATGGCATAGGATGTAAAGAGCACAAATGCGCGTCCTTGTGTCGCTTGAATAATTTCCGAGATTAGCCTTGCGGCTTCGACTGTAAATAACGGATCCCGTGGGTCAGGCAAGTCTTCAGGAACTATGAGCAAGGCCTGGTTCGGGAAGTCAAAAGGCGAGTCGAAGATGAACTCTAGAGGAGGATCAAGTTGCTCATCGAGCCCTACCAGGTGTTTGAAGAATTGAAAATCCCCTCCTACAGTCATTGTCGCCGAGGTGAGGACAACTGATTCCACCGTGTCAAATAAGTGCTCACGCAAGGCGGATGCTACATTAAGCGGTGTTGCAATAAGTTGAATATCAGTAGGATAGCCTGTGCTCCAGTAGACGAATTCCTTGTCTTCCATGGACACAACGAAGCTAAGAGCAGTAATCTCTGAAGACAGTCTGCCTACCACGCCTTGAATGTCCCCTTCTAAAGACTTAAGACCAATATCGGAATCCTCTTTAAGCATATCAAGGCGTTCTAGGATCTGATTCAGATTCCAGAGCAACTCTTGGCCTCTGATAATGGCCTTCTCTGCGCTTGGGATGACTACGTCCTGCCATTCAATTGATTCCGTGATATCTTTCTTCAGCCTGACTGCATTGCTGCCTCGCTTGTATTGCGCTGAAACGTGCTTCAGAAACCAGCCAAATGATTGAAAAAACGAAGTGGACGCCTCATAGCTTCTCCGAGTAGCCTCTATTGAAGAGTCGATGTAAGACACAATATTCTGTATAAGACTGTCTCTGGCTTCAGCTGTGGCAGTAAAAATCATAGCTCTTAGACTAAACAGCAAACCCCCTCTTCCGCGACGGGAACCCTCAACATGAACCAGCTCGTTACAGGCACTTTGTATATTTACCAGGCCTGCCTTATATCCCAAATGTTCTTCAGCTACGGGAGGGATATTATGAGCCTCATCCACGATGAGATACTCATATTCCGGAAGGACTCGACTTCCGGAATTATCAGGCATTACGGCTCGTAGGGCGATGTCAGAAAACAGAAGATGGTGGTTTGTAACTAGAATACCGGAATCCTCCATCTGTGAGCGCGCTTTCAGAAAGTAACACCTCTTACTCCATGGACATCGACTCCTGAGACAAGACATGGAATCTGATGCGATGCGGTCCCAGATCTCATCAGGCGTTTCCAGATGAAAATCAGACCTGGTGCCTGTTGGGACATGAGCCAATTCACTGATGAACTCTGCAAAAGCCAACCTGAAAGCGTCATCAGTCTCATCTTCCATCTCATTTGAAACAACGGCAAGCTTTCTAAGACAGACGTAGTTAGGTCTCCCTTTGACCAGGCAATACTTAAATTCCACTCCCAGACATTCAACAAGAGAAGGAAGATCTTTGTGAATAAGCTGCTCTTGAAGGTTGATGGTATTCGTGGATATGACCACCTTATTACCGGTGGTAGAAGACCATAGGATAGCAGGAACAAGGTAAGCAATGGACTTACCGGTGCCTGTGCCGCTTTCCATAAAGGCGTGGCGGGATGTTAGGAAACTGCGTAATACCCCAAAAGCCATTTCCTGTTGGGATTCGCGAAACTCATATCCTGGCAGTGCCTCTGACAAAAGACCGCAAGGCCCAAATACTTCATGGATTTTATCTCGGATTTGACCCTCTCTAAACTCCGTCAATTACCATATCACCGCCTCTTTGGCCAGACGCCTGATGGCAGCCAAGTTCCGCTTGTCATCTTCCATGCGGATCTTGGGTGTTTCCAGAATGAGGGGCAACGCGCGAATCTTGGAGTTTCCCAGGATAACGCGGAATCCTTCTTCTCCTATCATGCCGGATCCGATATCCGCGTGACGATCAAGACGGGATCCCAGAACACCCACGGAATCATTGCAATGAGCAACTGATACATAGGATATTCCCAGAATCTCGTCGACCTTCTCCAGGGTTTCGCTAAGTCCTTCTCGAGTTGCTATATCATGGCCCGCTGCGAACATGTGACATGTGTCCAGACAGATTCCAAGAGGTGCGCCTTCCGCCATACCCATTATGTCTCTTTGATGCTCAAACATCCACCCGACTTCAGTTCCGGCGCCTGAAACCATCTCAAGAAGGAGGGTCAATCCATTGTCGCGGGTTAATTCCGTCATGTCGCATGCCTTCTTAATCGCGGCGGCAATTCTCTTAATCCCTGCTTCCATCCCTGAGCCCAGGTGATTGCCGGGATGAAACACCAGATAGTCCGCGCCAAGAGATTGGCACCTGGTAATTTCATGGGCAAGAGCCCGAACCGATACTTCATATGTTTCATCCTTGGGCGAAGCAAGGTTAAGAAGGTACGGGGCGTGAATAACAAGTGGTTGTATGTCTTCTTTGGTAAGGCCTTGCAAAAAAGCATAAGCCTCATCTTCATCGATGGCGCTCTGCCTAAGACTTCTCGGGCTTCCGGCAAACATTTGAATAGTGTCACACCCGAGGTCGATAGCATCTTGTAACGCTCTCTTAAGGCCGCCTGCCTTGCTCACGTGCACTCCGAATCTCATAATAAGTTACCTCCTGTCCAGGTATTCGCTGTGAGACATGAGTTTCCTCCATGTATCCCTGCGTATTATGACTTTCGGCTGCGTCCCAAGAGGTCGATGAAACGGAGGACTGGGTTTGCGTCAATGGTTATTGAAAGAGAGCGCCGTTCTGAGTAAATATGAACACCTATGAGCAGTAGAAGCACAGACGTCTTTACAATGGGAGATGAGCGCAACACAACCCAATAACCGAGTACTGCTCCCAATGGATTTGCGCCTGCGTCACCCATCATACTTTTCTCGTTTAACTCATCACCAATCCCTGCCAGGACAGCGCCGACGAACCCTGCAGGAACCAATGGGGAAAATGAGCGACAGTCACCTACAAGGAGCAACATGAAGCTTATAAGAAAAGCCTTTCCTGACCGTGCAGGACGTAAGTCCAGGAGATTCATGAAGTTTGCAGAAAGGCTTATTAAGGTGGCATCGGAGACGAGAGCCGATAGAGGCTTCGTATCTGCTGAAGCAGAGACAGAGACTGCAGCAAGAAACCATATGAGTACAGCCTTAAACAGCCCTGTTGTGACCTTTCCCTGTTCTATGAAGGCTTTTAGATGACCGGCTAAGCCTCTTTCCACATGCGAGCCGTATATATCGTCGATGAGACCTGCAAGTGATGACCCAACTGCCAGTAACAGGTATGGGAGGACCGGTTGTGTTCTTTCGTCAGTAAGCCCGCAAAGGATCATGGTAGTCCGGACAGCGAAACAAGCGGAAACGACAAAGATTGTCCCTGTTGAAGTCGGGATTTGCCTGCCTGCATAGTTGTATCGAACCAGTCCGGAAAGAACCAGCAATTTCCGGCCGGGCCTTCGGATAAATCCTGCAATCAGAAATGCGAGAATGCCGCATGTTACTAAATCCGTGTGAATCTCTCCTACTTAATTGACACATCTTTCAGCGATAGCCCTGGCAACCCAGTAGAACTGACGTGTCCTATGGGAAAATCCTGCTAAATTCCATCCTGTGACTCTGTGCGTCATTTTGCAGTCCACCTCGAGAATCCGTAAACCCAGGCGCAATGCATCAATAGTAAGACCGACTTCTACTCCGAAACCGGACGCGAAAGGCATAAGCCTGAGGAAGGTGTAGCGCCTTGCAGCCCGCTGCCCTGAGAGAATTGCACTTAGCTCGCGCTTACAGAGCTGCTTTACACCTCGGTAGGCTGCCCATTTTACAAGGCCAAAGCCTTGTTTTTTTATGTGAGGAAGCTGTGGAAAGCGTGCGATGGTCATGTCAGCTTTGTCAAATGCCACAGGTTCAATTAGCCTGGGAATCTCCAACGCAGTCTCGCCTATGTCAGCATCGAGGAATACTACAATATCTCCTCGGCATTTCAAAGCCCCTTGCATTAGCGCAGCGCCCTTCCCCGCTCTGCGTGGCATCGAAAGCACTACGGCGCCGGCAGCTCGTCCTTGCTGAGCTGTATCATCTGAAGAACAGTCGTCAACAACAATCACCTCGCATATCTCAGATGATGACAGTATCGATGCCCTTACTGTGGAGGCTATTCTCTTGGTTTCGTTGTACGCGGGGATAATCACAGAGATGGTCATAAACGTTTCAGTCTCCGTCCATGATACAGGCCAGCTGCTCAATTAAGGAGAAGCGTCCCATCAAGGTATCTACCTGCTCTATTATGGGGATGCGGAAACGACGGTACTCAGAAGCAAAAGAGAAATCAACATTTCTTGATTCCCCGATAACAGTAGGAATGCCCAGTTTTTGAAAGGCCTTAATAAGTGGTATGTCAGTATAAAGTGGCGCATGCGCCGGGTCTCTGCTGCCTCCGGCTATTATTACTGCATCGCATCTTGAAGTCACTGTCTCAAGAAGATCTATTTCAAGATATTCGGAACGCAGGAGGGAATCAATTGCGGGTAAATGGCAAGCTTCCTCTTGACTGACCAACAACGCGACGGAATTAGCGAGTCTTTCTCCTACCGCATTGGGAGAAGGCTTACTAAGCTCATAGAGCGCACCGAGTTCCCTGGTATCTTCAGAAGTGAGGGGTTCGAATCTCTTTGTTACATAGACTATTCGGCTTACTGATGCACCTGCTTCTCGAAGCGCAGCCGTTATGGCAGCCGCTTCATCATGGGATAGTCCTTTCCCAGGAACCACCAAGGCTATGAGTTTGCCGTCCAGCTTGCCGCAAACAAGCTTTGTAAGAGCCATTTCTCCGAACTCAAATGAGTCTTCCAGCAAGGATTCGGCGTCTAGGAGCCTTGCGTAAAGGGCTTCGCGGTCTTTTCGAATCAAGGTAAATTCTGACTCGATTCCGTCAATGAGTGATTGCTGATGTCTTGCTAAGGTGTCGTCTCTCACTATGATGCTTCCCAGGAAGATCCCGAGACCTAACGCAAAGAATATCGCTACTGTTGACGTAATATGGTATCTGAGACTTATCATCCGGTATATGTTCTCCTTATGGCGCTTTCCGTCAAACAGGCCATGTGGAAAGTCGTAACTGCATAATAAGAAGCCTCAGGAACTGCCGTATAGTCGTTGAGGCTGCTACGCTTGTGGAGAGCGGAATAAGGCCGGCCAAGGCTACCTTAGCGATGTCCTTACCGTGTGCGCTGCCTTTATAGAGCTTACTTACTCCCTTAGCGTCAACAAGGACTGACCCTACTTTCAATCGTGTCAGAAAAGTGCTTGCCATTCCATTGCGTCCTTTGTCCAGAAAATCTTCGACTGAAGAATGGCTTCCTATGATCACAATGAGTTCAGCGCCTTTTTCGTAGGCAAGTAAGAGCGCCAAGTCTTCACTGAGACCCGGGATCCGGCATTCCACTGCCTCAAGACCCAGCTTCCTCAATCTCTCCCTTCCCGGGGATTGCCCGTCAGGATAGACATGGACTACAAGCTCAGAACCACATTTTAGCGCCCGATCGCTTGCACTGTCCATGTCGCCTACGATGATATGCGGTAAGATGCCTAAACGTAAGAGCGCATCTGCAGCTCCGTCCACGGCAATGACAACAGGCCTCATCTCAAAGATGTAAGGTATGATTGCCCTGAGATCATCCTGGTATCCCCGTCCCCTTGCTGCAACAAGGACATGTCTTTTTGTAATTTTCGTGTGAAGACGCGGAAAATCAGTATCTCTTAAGATAAGTGATCTTTCCTGCTTCGCGTGTTCTATCGTGTTGAGGACAAATGCGTCAACGCGGTCAGCCAGGCATGACCGCGCCTCCTTCAATCTCTCCAGCACCTTGGTTTTGCTTACGATTGTTCCCCGGCAAACCGGTCTTCCGTTCTTCATGAGAGTATTGCCGGAAATCTCGATAATCTCCCCATCTTTGACCTGTTCCATTACGTTTGGCCCTACGCTATCCAACAAATAAATCCCGGCATCGCATAGATTAAGCGGACCGGGATTGTAGTATTTGCCTGTAATGGAAGAAGTGACGTTCACGACTCCTCGAACCCCTATTCGTATCAACGCATCACAGGCTACCTCATCGATATCTTCGTGATCCAAAATGACAATTTCTCCTCGACGTATGCGGGAGAGGAGGTTTTTTGTTCTTCTGTCCAGTCTTGCTACGCCCTTGACCTTCATTAAGTCACCCTTTGAAGGCCCTGGTGATGCCCTTACTACACTGCTACCTCCGAGTTATCTCCTTATTTGTAGTATGTATTACCTGACACTTTATCATTCCGCAGCATGTCCCTGTCGGTCTCCGGCCGAGGGCACATCTATAAGTATTATACGGCACAAACCTAGCTTGCTCTGATATCAAGGCGAATCTTGTCTGCAATCCTTGCAATGAAGGCGGAGTTTGTCGGTTTCCCCTTCTCACTGCTGACCGTGTAGCCAAATAAACCGTTTAGGAGCTCAATGTTTCCTCTGGTCCAAGCAATTTCTATGGCGTGTCTGATAGCCCGTTCGACTCTTGCTGCGGTCGTATCAAATGTTTCAGCCACACGCGGATATAGCTCCTTTGTGACACTGTTTAAGAGCGTAGGTTCACCTATTACCAAGATTATTGCTTCTCTGAGATACGTGTACCCCCTGATATTCGCTGGAATTCCCATGTCGTGAATAAGCCTTGTCACTTCAGAATGAAGGTCTCTCGGGGGAGGCGAATAATCTATCTGCTTTCCCTTGATTATTTGCGGAGATGACATCACCTGGCGTATCCTATCTACCAGTGTTTGCATATCAAATGGTTTTACAACGTAGTAGTCAGCTCCCATTTCAGTAAGTTGCTGTATTATTCGCTCCTGGCCCAGCGCAGTGAGGATCACGAATCTGGGTCGTTGGTTAAGGTGCTGTTCAGAAAGGCGCTCCAGCACTCCTACACCGTCTAAATGAGGCATGATAATGTCAAGGACTACAACATCAGGTTCCAGATCTGATATCTTCCCGAGAGCCTCAATGCCGTCATATGCCACCCCAACGACTGACATGTCGGACTGTGAATTAAGGAATCGCATTAAGACATCACACAAATCATGGTTATCATCCACTATCAGAACACGTGTCGTGCCTTGTCCCATGATACCACCCCAATCAATGCTCCTTAAGTCAGAGAGCTCACCGACATCCCTGACGCCGTATAAATTCGCCATCTTGTGGTGAAGTCCTCCCTAATTGCCGAAAAGTACATAATTGTCGTAAACTTATTATAAACTATTGTATAATGAGGCTATCGTGATAATTGCGACGAAAATTTGCATCTTGCACCAACCATTCGGCAAGGACACCGTATCCTCTTGTTTGATCCGAAACAAAGACATGGGTCAATACGCCTGCCAGCTTGTTATTTTGGATGATGGGGCTGCCTGACATGCCCTGTACTATGCCGCCGGTCACTGACAACAGGCGTGGATCCGTAACACGAATCACCAGCCCTTTGATTTGAGGACTGGTTTGACGTGCCACGCGCTGGATTTCCACATGAAACTGCTCTATTCTGTCCTCTTCCAAGACTGTGTAGAGATAGGCGGGCCCGGGCACAACTTCGTCTGACAGAGCTACCGGAATCGGTTCCGTAAAATAGGGATTGATGGGTTTCGCAGTAAGCTTACCGAAGATGCCGAATTTTGTATTACGATCTATTGTTCCGATTATGTCTGTTTCTCCGCTGAACGTACCGATCTTCTCTCCGGGCTGGCCGCGGCTCCCTTGGTGTATACCGAGGATTTGAGCTGAAACTATCATACCGCTGGCCACATCCATGTCCTTATTGGTGGATGTATCTGTGATTACATGCCCCAGTGCGCAGTAAACGCCGGAATTAGGATGGTAGAAAGACAGAGTGCCGACGCCGGCTGCATTTTCTCGCACCCATATACCCAATTTGTAGTGGGTTTCCCTTTCATCATGAGGCATGCCGGGTTCATCAGACAGTCTTTCATCATAGACGGCAACCGGCTTCAGCCTAACCGTAATTTTCCTGGAATTACGCGAAACGGTGACTTCGGCCTGCCCGCCGCTTCGACCTATATTATCTATGGCACTTTCTATCTGTGATTTGCTGTTGATAGGCTGTCCATTGATTCTGAGAATAATATCTCCTGCCTGAATTCCGGCTTCACGCGCCGGATAGTAGGAGCGACCGTCAGACCCGACTATAGGGTAATGTCCTATTACCACGACGCCTCTGGAAGGCAGTAGAACGCCTATTGACTGTCCCCCGGGAAGCACTCGGATATCGGGAACTACATTGATAATCATTCGTTTTATAGGAATCAGGTCCCAGAGACGCACCTCGAGTCTGCTTTCACCTTGACTAAGGGGAATTAACTCAACTCCGCCGTCAAAGGGGAGAAGCTCCAAGCCTGAGGTGGTTCGACGTAGGTCAAGAGGCCGGCCTAATTGAACCTCCCTGGTATTCCCTTCGATAAGCGTAATCTTGCTGGGTATTCCGCCTACAGTGAGGGAATAAGCAGCAAGACATACCAGTGCAAATACTATGAGTTTCCAGGTAAGCTGAATTCCGAAACTGCGTTTCGTCTTGTCCGGTGATTGATGCCGCGCCAAACCTCGTCTACCCCCATCACGACATGAATCAACATGAGTAATAACGTTCCTATACAGTATCAAGGAGGCTGCTACTCGCGCCTCCTCAGCTCATGTCATGAGTCGTAAGTTCCGACAGTACCCTGCCCGCAATTGCTGTTTTTATGCCGTTCAAACTTTTCACAAGATGTTGTCGGTTGTAAGCTAAGACAAGGGTGGGCTAAACTGTAATGAAATGATAAAGTCTTCTCAAATGGCCCGGAGACTTTTGGCGCTGAAGGTCAGTCACGTTTCAGGCGAGCTATGAAGAAGCCGTCAATTCTGTGGATATGAGGATAAGTGTTCACATAAGGATTGCCTTGTTCTCGAAAGGCTATTCTAAATCCCTCAGGAAGATAGGGCCGGACATGGTCTTCGGAGAATTCAGGGTGTTTCGAGAGGAAATCAGATATCAATTCTGAGTTTTCCTCCGGCTCAATACTGCAGGTGCTGTAGACTAAAACCCCGCCACCTGGTTTCACTTGACACGCTGCAGCTTCCAACAGCTCCCTTTCAAGTGTTACCAGGTGTTTCAGATCCTCTTCCCGCCTCTGCCATCTGAGATCCGCTCGTCGCCTTAGAACGCCTGTTCCTGAGCACGGCGCATCCAGAAGGACTTTGTCAAACTCTATCGCTTTGATATCGTCAGGTAACCGGCGACTGTCACTAAGTATGAGCTTAACTGAGGAGATTCCCAATCGTTCTAGGTTATCTCTAATCAAATCTAATCTATGCTTGTTGACGTCGCATGCGACAATTTGGCCTGCATCTCCCATGAGTTGCGCTATGTGAGTAGTCTTGCCGCCTGGAGCTGCTGCCAAATCCAGTACGCGTTCATTCGGTTCAGGCGAAAGCACGTGACTTACCAACATGGACGCTATGTCCTGGGCAAAGAACATGCCGTTTGCGTATAACTCGTGGCTGAACAGGTCTCCGGCGTTTTGAAACTCTATCCCTTCATCAACCAGATGAGACGAAATGACGTCAAAACCTGCATGATTTAATTTTTGAATGAGCGCGTCCCTTGTAATCTTCAAAGTATTAGTTCTAATAGTCATCGGGGCTTTTTCGTTGTTGGCTTCACAAAGCTTTGCAGTTTCTTCCCGACCGAATCTTCTGATCCATCCGGACACCAACCATTCGGGATGGGAATACTTCAATGATATGTATGAGACCGGATCACAATCCGGATCCGGAAACTTTACTGCGTCAGGCTTTCTTAGGACGGACCTGAGAACTGCGTTGATAAACCTTGAACTTCCAATGTGCGCATGCTTCTTGGCTAAGGCGACACACTCGTATACTGCTGCATGTCTTGGAATCTGATCTAAATAGAAGAGCTGATATACGCCTAGACGAAGTACATTTCTTGTGACCGAATCCATCTTCTTGACAGGTCTTGATGAAAAGGTCTCAACAATATGGTCAATAGTCTTTCTATGTTTCGTAACTCCAAAAATCAGTTCTGTACAAAACGCGCGATCTCGTGTGTCGAGATCGCATGAGTCGAGGATTCGGTCTCTTGCGGATTGGGCATAAGCATTCTTTTCATCAATTCCCACTAACGCCCGGAGCGCAGCTTCTCTCGCACTTTCCGGACCAACCATGAAAATGCCTCCTAAGAGCGGCCACTACTAGTCGCGTCTGCTTCCCCGCAATATCAGCAATCTAAGTAGTTGAGTCAACGCTACCGCAGTTGCAGCCAAGTATGTCATGCCTGCTGCGCTTAAGACTTCCTTAGTATGTGGAAGCTCGTCTTGGGTGATATATCCACCTTGTGTAAGTAACGCCAAAGCTCTTCTTGAGGCATCATATTCAACCGGAAGCGTAATAACGGAAAACGCCACTGCTGCAATGAAAAGCCAGATGCCTACAGTCATTAACCAGCTCAGACCGACTTCAGAAAAAATCAACCCTATCAAAAACAGCGGAAAAGCAAGTCTGGAACCAAAGGACGCTACAGGCACGAGGCTGGACCTTATGGCCAGTGGCACATAGTTTTCATCGTGCTGAATAGCATGACCTGTCTCGTGGGCTGCCACCCCAAGAGCAGCCAATGAATCACTTGCATACACCTGAGGCGATAGCCTGAGGATTTTCACGCGTGGGTCGTAGTGATCCTGAAGCATCCCGGGAATCCGCTCGACTTGCACATGGCTAAGTCCGCTTCTCGCAAGTATGTCTCGGGCTACTTCGGCGCCTGTAATTCCACTCTTTGCCCGCACTCTTGAGTAAGAGTTAAATGCCTTTTGCACCCGTGCCTGCGCCCACATGGCAAATAGAAATGCAGGCAATATCAGGATGTATGTCGGGTCATAGTAAAACATCGGCAAATCCCTCCTTTGTGAAAAGCCGTGTCCAATAACGTAAAAATGGAACCTATTTACCTAGAACGTCACCTTGATGTATAGGGTTCCCACACAGATAATCTCTTATCGTCAAACGTCTGCTTCCCTCACACTGGACTTCCTGAATCAGGTATAAGCCTTCACCTGTTGCCACCATGAGACCTTCCGGACTCGACCGGCATATTTCACCGGGTAGTGCCGGGTCGGTATGAAGACCTTCATTTTCAGCCGGCAAGACCTTACCTTGAAACACTTTGAATCTTTTTCCTTGTAGATAAGTGAACGCGCCCGGGCGCGGATTGCCCGCCCTGACCAAGTTATGTATGGCTAAGGCAGGTTTTGCCCAATCTATTTGAAACTCATCACGTCCCAACTTAGGGGCATATGTAGCCAACTTTTCATTCTGCGACATTCTTGGAGCAACGCCTGACTCGATGAGTTGCAATGTCTGAACCAGCAATTCGGCGCCTCTTGCCGACAGCTCACAACTTAATTCACCACAGGTCATGTCTCCCGGAATTTCCACATTTTCCTGCAAAATAATGTCCCCGGTATCCCAGCCTTCTGCCATATACATTGTGGTTACGCCGGTTTCTTTTTCCCCGGCCATGATTGCGCGTTCAATAGGGGCAGCCCCTCGATACTTAGGTAGCAAAGATGCATGAACATTAATACATCCTTTAGGCGGAATGCCCAAAACCTCCTTGGGAACAAGTAATCCATAGGCGACAACTACGATTACGTCAGGTTTAGCTTGTTTTAATATGTCAATAACTTCCTGACCCCTTAGGGTTCGAGGCGTGTAAACCGGAATGTTGCGCTCTTCTGCCAATGCCTTGACCGGCGTAGGAAGATACCGCCTGCCTCTTGATCTTGGACGGTCCGGTTGGGTAAAAACACAAGGCACATGATACCCTGAAGCGAGGAGGGCTTCTAAATGAGGCACAGCAAATCCCGGACTCCCCATGAAGACTGTCTTCATACCTCGTTTTCCGCCTGTTCTTCCATGATATCTGTGGCTTTGTCAATAAAAAGGATACCGTCAAGATGATCGATTTCATGTTGTAATGCTCTTGCAAGAAGGCCTTCCGCTTCCAGCCTCTCAGAAGCGGAGCCATTTTCAGCCAACTTCTCGACGACTATCTTGTCCCACCTTGTTACTTCCCCGGTAAGTCCGGGTACTGACAGGCATCCTTCCCTACCTGACGTCTCCTCGCCGTTGTGCTTAACTATGCGAGGGTTAAACAGTGTCATAGGGCCTTCTCCTATGTCAATCACAACAAGCTGTACCGGGATCCCCACTTGATTAGCTGCAAGTCCTACGCCATCAACTGCGTACATAGTCTCCAGCATATTTCCGGCAAGGGTTAGCATTTCTTTTGTAATCTCTTTAACAGGTAGCGCCCGCATTCTTAGGACGGGGTCGCCATGCTTTCTGACTTTCAGGATCAAAATGCCGCCTCCCTTATCAAATATCAAAGCATACTCTCGGGGTCAACATCTACTTGCACCATTATATCATAAGACGGAGAAGGACAGGCTTTTAGCATGTCCGAAATGAGCTTGTTATGGTCACAAGGTTTCATCCTGGGGTCTGCCTTGAGTAGTATCTGCCATCTGTGCATTCCTTTTACTCTTGCCAAAGCACAAGGCGCAGGACCTAGGATTTTAATGCTCTTCCATTGTCTTAATGACCCAATTTGTCGTCTGAGTGTACGGACCAGAGCAGTAGAGTATCTTTCCACGACGGGAAGACTCTTTCCGCTGACAACAACCAGTATAAGCCGGGAGAAAGGCGGATATAAACCTTCACCGCGACAAGCGACCTCTTCCTTGTAGAAACCCCCGTAGTCATGGGCCTTACCAAGCTCAATTGCGTAATGCTCCGGTGAGTAAGTCTGCACTATTACATGGCCGCCTTTTTCTCCTCTACCTGCCCTGCCTGCAACTTGTGTAAGCAGTTGAAATGTCCGCTCCCCTGCCTTGTAGTCCGGGAGATTGAGACACGTATCAGCGCTTATTACTCCAACCAGGGTTACGTTGGGGAAATCAAGTCCTTTTGCTACCATTTGGGTGCCTATAAGGATGTCATAATCTCCTCTTTGGAATTTATTAACGATTATTTCGTGAGCGCCTTTCCGACGCGTCGTATCTGTGTCCATGCGGACAGTACGGGCATGAGGGAATAGTTTATTGACTGCCCCTTCAATTTTCTGTGTGCCTGCTCCGAAGTATCTGATATAACGGCCTCCGCAGTTAGGACAGACTGAAGGGACGGGTTCTTCGTAATCACAGTAATGACACCTTATGTTGCTGCCGGCAGCATGGTATGTAAGAGCCACGTCACATTCAGGGCATCTCATGGAATGGCCGCATTCCCTGCACAATACGAATGTTGAGTAACCGCGCCTATTCAGGAACAATATCATCTGCTCGCCTCTGGCTAATCTATCGGAAATAGCCTCAGAAAGCGAACGGGAAAACATACTTCTATTCCCTTTGGTCAGTTCTTCCCGCATATCTATCACTTCAACCGTGGGCATTTCCCACATCCCGACTCTATGAGGAAGCCGAAGGAGTGTGTACTCACCATGCAAGGCTTTATAGTACGATTCCACTGACGGAGTTGCGGATCCCAGGATACACCCGGCCTTTGATATCCTAGCCCTTTCACATGCCACATCCCGCGCATGGTACCTGGGAGACTCTTCTTGCTTATAAGAATTCTCATGTTCCTCATCAACAACAATAAGCCCCAAATCTCTGACAGGCGCAAAAACCGCTGAACGGGCGCCTACTACTATCTTAGCGTCGCCTCTTTCCGCCCTCCGCCATTCATCATAACGTTCCCCCGGAGACAATTTGCTATGGAGAACAGCTACGTCCCGTCCGAATCTTTCGCAAAATTCTCGGGTCATCTGAGGGGTGAGGGATATTTCAGGCACAAGGACTATTGCAGACTTACCCCTGGCAAGAACGGCTTCAATAACGCGCATATATACTTCTGTCTTTCCGCTTGCGGTTACGCCGTGTAGCAAAAAAGGCTTAGGCCATGCCTGATCCAGACTGTCGACAATAGTCGTAACTGCCGTTTCTTGCTCAGGAGTCAATACAGGTACAGGCCTTCGAGTTCTTGGTATTTTTTTGATGGGACTTCTTAGGACTTCTCTTTGCATCTCATTTAGGATTCCTTTTTGAATAAGAGCACGGACTGCCCCTGGAGTTGAACCGGGCGCCTTATTGAGACGCCTCCTTGGCATTACCGGGCCTTTCTCAAGAATTATCTTCAGGGCTTGCGATTGACGAGGCGCCCTCCTTTCCATGGACGCAATCAAGGTCTTGGCTTCGTCCTGGGATATGGCAAGCTCTACCAGTGATTCAGTCTTAACTCGTGCCCTGCCTCTTCGGACTGAAGCCGGAAACATTTGGGCAATAGCTTCACCCAATGAGCATGTGTAGTACTCTTTGATCCATGTTGCAAGGGCCATCATCTGATCTGACAGCGCGGTATCTCCTCGAAGCGCACGGATGTCCTTAACATGGGCTACATCAGGAGTCTCCGTGAAGCCCACTACGTATCCGGTTATCTCTCTCGGGCCGAAAGGGACTAACACCGCGCTACCTACTTTGACTTGACCTTGCAGGTCGGCAGGGATGCTATAATGGAATAGGCCTTTTGCGCTTTCTGAAGGGATGTCCACTACCACTTCAGCGTACACATCGTATCCTCCCCGTTTTGTTCCTAATCCGAATTCTTACTCTTTCCCCGATCCACTTTTTTGGGCAAAGGAGATTAAGTCCTCTATAGGTAACTTTATCCCTTTCATGGAGGAACTTGCAAGCCTATTTAAGTTCTTTGTCAGGATCTTTGGATTTTTATCTACTCTGTGGAGTTGTGAGGATCTCAGTCTTTGCGCGTGAGCAATCCGCGGCACGCTAGTTTTCGTAGGACTATTTTTTCCAGTCTTCTCAGAAGTTTTGTGGTAATGAACTCATTAGTTGACATGGGTTGCACAAGAATAGTATATAACCCGGCGCGGTTTCCTCCGAGGATGTCAGTGAATATCTGATCGCCTATTATTGTAGTCTCTTGCGGTGATGTGCCTAACAGACAAAGGGCGGATCTAAAGGCTGAACCAAAAGGCTTAAAGCCTTTGGCGGATGGAATATCCAGCATACGTGAAATATCGTCTATTCTGGCTTTGCGGTTATTTGAGAGTAAGCATACGCGAAAACCATGGGTTTTCGCACCTTCAAGCCACTTGAGGGTAGTCGGAGCTATTTCGTTGCTGCCCCACATTGTCACTGTGTTGTCAATGTCGAATACAATTCCCCGAACGCCAATGTCTCTTAGGTGCGAGAGATCTATATGATGCAGAGAGTCTACATAGAGGTTCGGACAGAGCCTAGACAGCAAAATCGTGCCTCCTTGGCGTGTCACAGGTTGAAGTGTGACACACATGACCGGTGCCGGTATTGTATCATATTGTTACTGCCTGTTCCAGTAAAACCCCGTCGATCATGTAAAACCCCGTCGATCAACGGGACAAGACTACAAGGCCTCCGGTTCTTGCCCTGGCCGGTCGCTGCCCCGGTCGCTGCCTCTGTTTGACTCCATCCACTCCCCCATCAGAATAGAGACCAAAGATACATTACCTGGCGTAGACTTTGACACCGTTCATGAACGTCATCTCAACACCGATATCCTTCAGATGCTCGGGAGGAACCGCCATGGGGTTCTCGGAAAGCACTGCGAGGTCAGCCGCCTTGCCGCAGGTAATGCTTCCATAGAGATCCTCCTCACAGCCTGCATATGCCCCTACCGTTGTGTACGCGCGGAGGGCTTCATCTACCGTTATGGCCTCTGAATCACCAAATGACTGACCGCATGCGGTTTTCCGCATCACCGCCGCATAAATCCCAAGGAAAGGGTTCCCGTCGCAGACCGGTGAATCAGAGTTGCCGGCCAGCGGAATGCCCATGTCGATGGTGGTTCTCCCGGGAAATGTGCGACACGCGCGCGGGTAACCTAGGTTAGATACCCAGCTGTCACCTAATGCATATATGAAGGATATGGATGACTCAACCACTAATCCTAGGTCTTTTATCCTCCGAAGATGATCTTCAGTAGGCAAGACGCAGTGGTCTATCCTATTTCGCATCCTTCGCACCGTGTCTATCGGTACCTGGCGGGTAACATCTTCCATAGAATCTATAGCAAGCTCTATTGCTCTTTCACCAATGGCATGGATGGATACTCTAAGGCCTTTCTTTACACACTCAGTGACCAGGGGCACAAGCTCATCCTTCCCGACATAGAGGATTCCTTTGTCTTTTGTACCTCCCACATAGCCTTCGGCTACTGCGGCCGAACGGCCACCTATGCTACCGTCGAGAATAAACTTCATGCCCATTACCTTGATGATGTCATTACCATATCCGCTCTTAAGTCCCAGCCCCAGAGCATGAGGGATGAGTCCTGCATCCCTCGAACCGAAAGTGACCCCTTCCAGCCAGAGACGAACTCTCACAGGCAGCTTGTGGTTTTCGGCGAGTTTCTGGTAGACTCTGAATGCAGCACTGTCTACCAGCATGTCGTGGACTGTGGTTATGCCCCATCCGGATAGCTGACCGAGGGCAAGCATGAATCCGCGTTCGACTTCCTCACTTGTATACGGTGGAATGGCTAATAAGTCTTGAGCGCGGTCCATCAGCAAGCCGGTAGGCTCGCCTGTAGCCGAATCTCGGTGGATACGTCCTCCCTCAGGATCCGGCGTATTCCGGGTGATCCCTGAAAGCCTCAAAGCCTCGCTGTTTGCGACTCCCATGTGTGCACAGGTTCTTCTTACATAGACAGGGGTGTCCGGCGAGACAGTGTCCAGATCCCACCTGGTAGGATGTCTATGTTCCTTTAGTTTGCTGTCATCATATCCCCAACCACGAACCCATCCTTGCTTGTTCGTTGTCTTAATGCGTTCAGCAACATTTTTGACTATATCTTTAACAGATTTGACTTCGGGATATGCGCAGTTCACATCGAGGAGTGTCGTTGCCAAGATAGATGGATGCATGTGTGATTCCACAAAACCCGGGATAACAGTCTTGCCTTGAAGATCAATGACCTCCGGTGTGCCATGGCACTTCGAAAATGCATCTTGTTCCGTGCCGACATATGCAATCCGGCCGCCCCGAATCATCAGGGCCTCTGCTCTTGAAAGACAAGGATCAAGAGTAAGGATTTGCCCGTTTTTCAGTAGTAATTCACTTTCATCTTTGAACGCTTTCGTCTTTGATTTTGACATTTGGTGTTGACCTCCAGCCATGATTGGTGCTCCGATCTTCAGTACATCCTAGCTTCTTATTATATGCAGGCTAACCGGGGAAATCAAGAACCGCTCGCTGCAGAGCCAGAGCGGATCATTGGGTCATGACGAATGAAGGCCGGCAATTTTGCAGTAATGAAATATTGCGCAATACCCTCCGGTATCTCCGGAGAAGGACTTTCAACGCAACAGGAAGAAACAAGATCCTTGCCGGATTATCCTGAACACGTCAGGAATCAGCCGAGGCTATTGGCGAATTGACGTTTTAGAAGAAGAGCTTCCGAAAGAGAAGCATTAGGTGACGAGGGGGTAAACCTATGGAGAAACATCGAATCACTGTAGTTAAGGGGGATATTACGAAACAGCATGTTGATGCCATAGTTAACGCTGCCAACAACAGCCTGCTGGGCGGAGGCGGAGTAGACGGCGCAATACACAGGGCAGCAGGTCCTAAACTGCTGGCAGAGTGCAAATCAATCGGCGGATGTAAGACAGGAGACGCAGTCATCACCCGCGGATACCGGCTTCCTGCCACATGGGTCATACATACAGTCGGGCCGGTCTGGCGCGGCGGAGAATCCGGGGAAGCGGGACTCCTTGCCGACTGCTACCGGAAGTCTCTCCGTTTGGCTACAGAATACGGTATTCGCTCTATAGCCTTCCCATCCATCAGCACCGGGGCGTACGGCTATCCTATTGATCCGGCTTCACAAATTGCCGTAGAAACCGTGGCGGAATTTCTGAAAACTGATCAATCCATTCTCGAGGTCAGGTTCGTTTGCTTCAACGAGCGTACATACGACGCCTTTGAGCGAGCATTAAAAGAGCATTTTTAGGAGATCTGAGTACGATAGTCTTCTGCGATTTCTTTACTTCCACAACATCTGCAGCCCAATTGTAGTATCCGAACCATCCACCTATTCTCCAAAATTATTATCGCTTCTTTAACTCTGACCAGTTGTGGGAGGAGTTTTCCGGCATAATGGCGAATTTTGTAAAGCGGTATCTTTGATGAAAACAACAACGTGATGGGATTTCCTATTATAGCCTGCCAGGGAGGTGACCCACGCAGCTGAAACTTGGGTTTGCTGCCCGATACAGATGCTAAAGGAGGGGTTTCTTCATGAGACGGTTTTCATGGTTGTTTACAGTCGGTGTTGTGATATCCCTTTGTCTTATTGCATCACTTTCTCTTGGAGTCGGCGCGGCAGGTACTATTGAGTTAACTTATTGGACACACACTGACGACAACAGAACTGAGATCGAAGACAGGTACATAGCTGAGTTTACTGAGATGTACCCAAACGTGAAGATCAAGAGAGTGGTAAATGAAGGCAGTAAGATGGGAGACCTTGTTCTTACTGCTTTTTCGGCTCAGAATGCTCCTGATATTTTCAACCTGCCTATTGAGCAGCAATATGCTTACGTGCAGCACCATCGTGTGGCACCGGTTAACTATAAGGCTGCGGGATACAAGGGTGCTGATGACCTAAAATCTCAATACTTAGACGGCACATTTGATGCAGTAACAATGGACGGCGAAATATACGGTCTCCCTCTTGAGCTCACCAACTGGTGCATCTACATCAACAAAAGGATCTTCAGGGACGCAGGACTCGATCCTGAAAAAGATTACCCCAAGACCTGGGAGGAGATGGCGGACATCTCTGACAAGATCGCCATCCGTGAAGGTGACATCATTGTGAGACGCGGATTCGACTTCCGCTACCCCTATTACTTGGTATCAGTACTGCCTATGATTGAGCAACTTGGCGGGAAGCTGTTGAGCGATGACGGCAAGAAGGCTATCGTCAATGACGAGGCTTGGCTCAAGGTTCTGGAGTACGTGAGAGACTGGGGCCCTCACGGGCGCAACCTCGGCAGCCCTACCTACACCTCCCCGCGAAAGATTTGGAACAAAGACAACAATGATATGGCCATGTGCCTCAGTGGATTCTACCAGCAAGGTAGATTGAGAATTGATAATCCTGAGTTTTTTGAAAGTAATGAATGGATGGTTATCCCGTTCCCGGTATTTGAAAAAGCAGTGAATAACGTGGCGTGTTCATACTATGGCCACTATATGATGGTCAATGCTCAGACATCCAAGGAGAAGCAGGAAATGGCATGGAAGTTTATCGCCTACATGCTGGACCATCCCATGGAGTACCTTATGAAAGTGAATATCATGCAGCCGCGTAAGGATCTCCTTGAGTCAGAGGAATTCAAAGAACTCCCCTACATGGATATTTTCATGGGAGACATGGAGAAGGCGCATATTGTCTTCCTCCACGAAAACGGATACCAGTTTGAACGGTTCATCAAAGAAGCGGTGGAAAGTGTCATGCTGTCAGAAGTTCCGCCTAAGGAAGCGCTGGATACCCTCCGCGAGCGTATCCAAGAAGTCATAGACGCTGAACTGTAGGCGGCTGCCGGAAAATGAAGTCCGGGTTCTCTCTTCGGGCCCGGACTTCCAATTTCATCATCTCGCTACAGGGGTGATTCAATGCGACATAATAGAAGATTTAGCATGGAGCAGAAAAAAGCCAGATGGGGATGGATATTCGTTGCGCCGTCTTTGGTATTCTTCGTTGTCTTCAGTTTTTATCCGATTTTTAACGCGATCTACATGAGTTTTTTCAAGAAGAATCTGCTATCTCTCAGGCCTCCTGAATTTGTTGGCTGGGGCAATTACAGATACTTGTTTCACTCAAAAACATTCTGGCAATCTGTATCCAACACCGCCATATTTACCATGGGAACTTTCATCCCATTGGTTGTTTTCAGTCTCATGTTGGCGGTTTTCATCATATCGAGGACCAAATTTCAGAAATCCCTTCAGATGACGTTGTATTCCCCTGCTGCGCTTTCATCGGTTGTTGCAGCCCTTATTTGGCTCCTCATTTTTGATCCCAGGGGCTTGGCAAACCAGGCGCTGAATATTCTCATGAGGACTTCGGGAGTCAACTATCACTGGCTTTCCAGCTCAAGTATGCTACGACTGTCCACGATCATCGTGTACTTCTGGAAATACGTCGGCTATTTTACAGTTGTCTTTGTTGCCGGAATCGGAGGTATTCCTGATTATCTACATGAAGCAGCGCTGATTGACGGGGCGAATTCATGGCAGGACTTCTGGCACATAACGTTCCCGCTTCTAAAACCGACTACTCTATTGGTTTCAGTCATGGTTATGCTGCAATGCCTCAAAACCTTTAGCACACAGTATCTCTTCTCGACATCAGGTGCGCCTACAAGGCCTATTGATGTTATTACCCTAAGCATCTACAATACTGCAATCAAGGACCATAACATTGGAAGGGCCAGCGCCATGAGCGTGTTGCTGTTCCTTGTTATGCTAATCCTCACATGGTTGCAACTTAAGATCGCCAGGACTGAGGATGTTACCTATAACTGACACTATCGAAACAGGGCATGGGGATAAATGCTCTAAGATCAGGGGGAATTCACATGAATGCTACTGAATTGAGGACTTCACTTCCGGGGAAGTTGGTTAACATCTTGATCTGGTTGTTTCTGGCTGTGGCATGCGTGTTTGTTGTCACGCCGCTCCTCTTCATGTTCAGTGCATCCTTCATGCCTGCAATCGACATAATGAAGCTGCCATATCCATGGGTGAGCGATCACATACATTGGCAGAACTATTGGAATGCCTTGAGAGGGCCTGACGGGTCCTTCATTTTCCTCCGCAATACCCTCAATTCGCTGATCGTAGCTCTTGCGGTTACTGTAACTACTGTAATCTTATCTTCATTATCCGGGTACGGCCTTGCCAAGTTTAGGTTTAAAGGACGTAATGCCGTTTTTATGCTGATAATGGCGACAATGATGATTCCCTTTGAGACAATTATGATTCCGCTTTACATGGTAACAATGAAGATGGGGTTACAGGACTCGTATGCCGGACTCATCCTCCCTTTCCTCACCAATGCTTTTGGGGTATTTTTGATGCGACAGTTTTTGCTGACTTTCCCCGATGAAGTGTTGGACGCTGCTCGCATTGACGGCGCAAGTGAGCCTCGAATCTTCACCCACATAGTACTACCCAACAGTGGTCCTGCAATTGCTACTTTGGCAATTCTGACGTTCCGCTCACAATGGGATAATCTCTTGTGGCCGCTGTTGGTTGTTCAGAGCGATGAGATGAAAACTATCCCTCTTTACATTACCAGGTTCATGGCTGAGACCCACAGCGATGAGGGGATCATGATGGCTGTTGCAGCCATGGCCAGTCTTCCCATGTTCATCTTGTTCTTTACTATGTCGAAGTACTTCATCAGCACTGAAGGACTGCATTCAACGATAAAGGGCTAGGCTTGGCAAGACTTGGCGATATTCCGGTCATCAGTTGTACCCGTTGGCTACCATTTCTTTTTGGAGCTTCATGAGAGCCCGCTTTTCAATCCTTGACACATACGAACGGGAGATTCCGAGATACCTGGAGATTTCTCGCTGAGTTCTGCGTATGCCATCCTTGAGTCCGTACCTCATTTCAATGACCTTCTTCTCGCGTGAAGTCAGCATGTCTACTTTCTCCACCAGTTTCTTCTCTTCCAGCATCCCTTCGACTGTAAGCGCAATTTCGTCAGCTTCACTCCCCAGCACATCGATGAGTGTGATTTCATTGCCTTCCTTATCAGCGCCAATCGGGTCGTGCAAAAGAAGCTCCGACTTGTTCTTCCTTGTGGCTCGAAGATGCATTAGTATCTCGTTCTCTATACACCGTGCGGCGTACGTAGCCAACCTGGTCTTTCGATGCTGGTTATATGTATCCACTGCCTTTATCAGGCCTATCGTTCCTATGGAAATCAAATCGTTTTGGTCTTCCGCCGTTCCGTCAAATTTCTTGACGATGTGTGCAACCAGCCTTAGATTACGTTCAATCAAAGTTTTTCTGGCATCCTCATCTCCTTGTTCCTTTTGCAGTAAAACCTTAGCTTCTTCCTCCTCAGACAGAGGGGGTGGAAATACATTTCCCGACGAAATATAAGATATGAGGTGCCACAGCCCACGAAGAAAAAGAGCCGAACCTATCAAGAGATCCAGCATAGATTTGCCACCCCCGATAAAAAGATTCATTAGTATAGATATGATCTGCTCGGGGAAAAGTGCTTGTCCTGGTTAAGGTTGTTTTTGGGGAAAATGTCAGCGGTACGCTTGTGATGTTAGTCGTGGAGGGATTCAACAAGAAGTCTGTCGGCGATTTCCTTGAAAACAGGTGCAGCCACTTCGCCGCCTGAACCTCCTTCTTCAGCGAAAACCACAATCACGAAGCGTGGATCCTTTAAAGGAGTGAAGCCTGCAAACCAAGCATGACATATGGGATATCCAAAAGAATCCAGGCGTCCTGTTTCAGCGGTTCCCGTTTTGCCACAGGATCCAAGTTCATCTACCCAACCTGCCTGACCCGTCCCCCACCTGGTGACCGACTCCAGCATGAATGTAAGCTGCCTGCATGTGTCTTGAGACAATACCCTCCGAGACGTACCGGATTTCAAGTTCGCTCTTACTCCTCGTTCCCTCGGTATGATTTCCAAGACCAATCTCGGTGAGATGAATTCACCGCCATTGGCTATCACAGAAAGCAGCACAGCAAGTTGGAGTGGGGTTACCAGCGCCTCGCCTTGTCCTATTGCCAAATTTGCCGTATCCTGCAGTGACATGTGATACGGGTTCGGCAGTAAACCCGGCTGTTCAAACGGCAGGCTGATACCTGTAGTAGCCCCGAATCCCAAGTCTTCATAGAGACTGACAAGGCTCCTTGCACCTATCCTCAATGCTACTTCTATGAATACCGAGTTACATGAATACGCCATAGCATCGAGAAAGGAAATAGCCCCGTGGCCTTCATTGTCAAACAAGTAGCATTTGAATCTCTTTGAGCCTACGTCTATGAATCCGGGATCATGGAAGTGCTCTGATAAGGAGACAACATTCTTTTCCAGGCCACATGCTGCTACTACTATTTTAAGTATTGAGCCTGCCGGATATGGTAGGATTGCTCTGTTTATCATAGGCGATTGAGGCTGAATGAGCGCACTGCCCACGTCATTAGGTGAAAAAGTGGGCCTGCTGGCCATAGCCAACACCTGGCCGGTTTTAGGATCCATGACAACAACTGCGCCCCTTAAGACTCGGGCATCCATCACTTCCTCAACAATTTGCTGCGCTTTGCGATCAATGGTAAGGACCACGTCTGCGATGCTTTCTGTGTCCGCAAGCCACCTGATTCCCAAGCCTTTGTATGGCAGGCGCCTGGCATCCACGAAAGATGCTATGAGACCGGTTCTTCCGCTACTCAGGTAGGTGTCAAGAGATTTCTCAATTCCTGATATTCCCGAGATTTTTCCATTGTCGAGATAGCCTATTAGGTGCGCAGCCAACCCTCTGGGCTCATATCGAACAGGCTGTCGAATGACAGTAACACCGGGATCGTCCGGTATCTCAGAATGTGAATTGTCAAGGGTGATCTTACTTGCATCAAGGTATATGCAGGTTTGAGCCAGGAGTTGTGAAAGATACGCCTCCAAGGGCATACTTGTGTTGGAAGTGCGTGACAGAAACTCTGCCACCTTGTCCTTCTCTGAGACGAGCTGAGGAAAGATGACTATTGCAGGTTCATAGAAAGTCCCCGCCAGAACCTGCATATTCCTGTCATAGATTGTCCCTCTGAGCGGGGTCTTGTAAAGCGCTTCTATGCGTTGATCCCGTGCTCGCCTGGCAAGAGTCTCACCACGGATAAGTTGAAGCCATATAAGATCAGAGATAAGAAAGAGAAAAATCACAACAAGACTGTATATAATACTTCTTGCACGAGCCTTGCTAAACTTGCTACGTTGTGACAAAGGGACAGCCCTCCGGAGTCACAGTAATTCACAACTGTAGCCTTCCTCGAACTCTGATGGTCTAGTCGCGTACCTGTACTTGTGCGATAGCTTTTTGGTGCTCTTTGAACGTCTTGCTGAAAACGTGCCCGCCTTTTTGATTCGCGGCAAAGAAAAGATAATCTGAATCAGCGGGTTCGAGTGCTGCACGCACTGAGGACAACCCGGGACATGCTATAGGGCCAGGGGGGAGTCCCGAAATGATGTAAGTATTATACGGAGAATCTATCTTAAGGTCATCAAGGGAGAGTCGCATCTTCCAGGAGCCAAGTGCGAACTGAACCGTAGCACACGATTGCAGCGGCATATTGAGATTTAACCTATTATAGAATACAGAGGCTACCAATGGCCTGTCTTCAGGCAATTTTGCTTCCTTCTCTATTATGGAAGCAAGAGTAATGACTCCGTGGAGGCCCAGAGCCCTTGCTCTCTCATCCACATCGTTCTCGGCCCATTCCGGTAGGACAGTCTGCGCGAACTCCCTGACCATCATGGAAATAATGGCTTCTTCAGTAATGCCGGCTTCCGCCGCATATGTGTCGGGAAACAGATAGCCTTCAAGATTACCGGAGAACTCCATGTCTCCTCCCACTACTTTGAAATCCTGATCTTCCCCGGTAGCCAAATAAAGAAAACGCTCTTTTGACACAAGACCTTTCGCCTCGAGGAGGTCGGCGAGCTCTCTTATGGAAATCCCTTCCGGAATCGTGAATCGTATGAGCTCGACTTTACCTTGGGCTAAGGCCCTCACAATACCAACAGTTCCCATCCCCGGGCTGAGCTTATATGTGCCCGCCTTAAGCTTGTTGTCGACCCTGGCAAGCTTAGTTATCGCCTGAAACAGAATAGGTGATTGAATGAGCTCCGCCTCATTTAGGATCTTCGCAATTTCCCTTGAAGTCATTCCCGGATCTATGGAAACGACGGTCTCATGGGCGGGGCCATAAGGAAGCAGAAGAAAAACGACCCAAAAAATAAGACATATGACAATACCAAGTGAAATTCTTGCTTCATGGCCCCGCCATGTTATGGTGCTTTTTTGAGGTCTTGTGGAACCGAGTTCACCTCTCACCGGCATCTATTCCTCATCATCCGGATCCTCATCGAGATTTTCATCAAAATCAAAGTCGTCATCGTCATCAAACTCGTCGTCAAGATCTTCATCAAAATCAAAGTCGTCATCATCGTCTTCTTGGCAGAGCACTTCAGTTATTTTCTCGTATTCCTCATCATCGAGTTCGACAAGGACTTCTTCTCCGTCTTCCTTTTCCTCCACTTTGAAAATGAAAGCGTCAACTTCCATGTCATCAGCGGATTCAACATCAACCTCTTCCGGAATAAGAACTACATAAGTCTTCCCGTCTACTTCAAGGATTTCTTCAACAGTAAAGGTCTCCTGTTCCCCATCGTCGTAAATCAATGTAACAATCTCGTCCAACTCGGGCATTTTCAGCACCCCACTTCCTTATCATGACACTGGGTTTATTCTTCCGGTTTAGTCTTTTTCCCTGCTATTCTATTCCCCGCTATGTTTTCCATAGAAAAGCCCTTTGATTCGCAGCCTGAAGAAATATCACGCCGCTGCCTTAGATGGTCCAAATAACCATCGAGGATTATTGCAGCAGCAACTGAGTCTATCACACCTTTTCGCTTCTGTCGAGACACATCCTGAAAAATCAGAGCCCGCTCAGCAGCGTTTGTCGAGAATCTCTCATCCCACGTGACCAAAGGTACGGATACATGCTTCTCCAGCACTTTAATGAATTCCATGACTTGCATGGCGCTTTTACCTAATGACCCGTCCGTACGCTTTGGCAGGCCTACAACTATGAGAGATACCTCTTTTTCATCTACGACTTGGCATAATTGATCAATGTCATGTTTGCACCCGGCCCTCTTGATTACCGCAAATGGCTGGCTGACAATGCGGTCAGGGTCAGAAATCGCAATTCCTATGGTTTTCGAGCCAACATCAAGGCCCATTACTCTCATATAGGCTAAACCACCTTCATACATACCTCAGGACAGACTGCCTGGCAATAACCGCACAGCACACATCTTGCCCCGTCAACAACAGCGCGGCCATGAACTATGCTAAGAGCCCCGTGAGTACATCTTTCGACACATTTGCCGCAGCCTACGCACCAAGGTTCAATTATCAATGCCTTGTCCAGACAAGTTCTCTCGCGAAGGGCTTTATCAGGTTCCAGCCCTCTGAATATCGCTATGTCCATCTCCAGCTCATCAACGGTCTTAATGCCTACGGCAATTGAATCCACACATGGCTGCGCTATAGCGAATTTCAGCGCTCCTTCGACGTCACGGAGCAACGCCCCGCCTCCGATGGCTTTCATAGAATATATTCCTTTCCCTTGAGAGTGCGCCAATTCAATTGCCAGGAGCATATCTGAAACCGTACCGTCGGCAATTCCTATCCCGGAATAATTCAGCAAAGGATGAATAACGTCAATTTCAGGCATAAAAGCAGCTGCTCTTACACACTGAACATGGTGAGTCGACACCCCGATTGCCCTGATTATTCCAGCGTCACGGGCGTCTTCTAAACAGCGAAGAGCCTCCCTATGACCTCTTAATGTCAGCGCTGATTCTTGTTCATGGAGCATGAATAGATCCAAGTATTCGACGTCCATGGCTTCAAGAGCGAGCGCTACCGAGTCCTTCATGTTTTCATATGTGTAATCATAAGATCGAGATGCAAGTACCACATCACTACGATTCATGCCTCGGATGGCCTCACGAATATGTGGATATGTACCATATAGCTCGGCTGTATCCAGAAAGTTTACGCCTCTTTCAATAGCCGTACGAACCAGAGAAGCCCCCTCGTAAACGGAAAGGTTCGCCTGAAGAGGCCCTATTGTCAGAGTTCCGAAGCAAAGCCTGGATACTGGAATGTTTGTCCTACCCAGCAACCTCATGTCAATAACGTAACTCATATGCCAAGATAGTACCTGATAAGCTCCTCCAAAATTTCATCACGTTCCAGTTTTCGTATGAGGTTTCGGGCACCTTTGTGACTGGTAACATATGTAGGATCCCCAGACATCAGGTATCCTACGAGTTGGTTCACAGGATTGTACCCTTTCTCCTTCAACGCGTGGCTTACTTCAAGCATGACCTCTCTTATACTGACTTTATCTTCCGGAACAATACGGAACGTCCGGGTTTCATCAAAAGAGCCATTCATTGTGGCTTCACGCTCCCGACGCTAAGTTTACAGGGGTGTGCATGTAAGACTAGCGCGCCTCTTTACCTAATACCAGTCGGCTTTCTATGAAAGACCTGGTTTGCCCAAGGGCTTCATCAAGTCTTGATACATCTTTGCCTCCTGCCTGCGCCATATCAGGTCTTCCCCCGCCTCCCCCACCGGTTATTTTCGCGGCAACTTTTACAATATCTCCTGCACGAACTCCCTGATCTATCAAATCTTTTGTGACCATTGCCACAAATAACACTTTCTCATCAAAGCGAGATCCTAATACCACCACCCCTGACCCCAGTCTTCCCCTGATTCTGTCGGCCAGTTCTCGAATAGCATGTTCATCCAGGCCGTCTACTCCGCCTATGACTATTTTGGCGCCATTAACCTCAGCTGCCTCACTGATTAGGTCGTGGACTTTAGATGAAGCTGCTTTCAACGTCAGGCTTTCAATTTCCTTCTCCAGCTCCTTCAAATCTTGCTGCAACCTTAAGACTTTGTCCGGAATCTCCTTACGGTTACACTTCAGAGCGTCAGCAGTGTTGTCAAGGATCACTTCATTGGACCTTATATAATCGAGAACAGAGTAACCGCTTATGGCTTCAATACGACGCACCCCTGATGCGACAGCGCTTTCTGACGTAATCTTCACAAGACCGATTTGGCCTGTGCGGTCTGCATGTGTGCCGCCGCAAAGCTCTGAGCCTGCGCGTTCAATGCTGACTACTCTCACATTGTCTCCATACTTTTCTCCAAATAAGGCTATTGCACCGATTTTTTCAGCTTCTGACATAAGCATTGTTTCAGCCTTGACGTCTAGGTCATCAAGAACCCATTTGGCAACTATATCTTCGACCCTGCGTAGTTCGTCCTCATCCACCTGCGAATGATGAGAGAAGTCAAATCTCAGTCTGTCACCTGATACATAGGAACCTGCCTGTAAGACATGGTCACCCAGGACTTTTCTGAGCGCTGCATGGAGGAGATGGGTAGCTGTATGGTTTCTGGCTGTGGCGCACCTCACGTCTACGTCAACTTGCGCCTTTGCTCTGTCTCCTATGCTGACATCGCCTTTGAGAACTGTAACATAATGTGAAATCACAGAATCAGAAATTCTGATTGTATTATTGACTTGTGCGCTAAAGCCTTCACCGGCAATTATTCCGACATCCCCTACTTGCCCTCCGGCTTCAGCGTAAAACGGAGTTCGGTCAAGTACTATCTCGCCCTCTTGACCTGATGATATATGTCCTACGGGTTCGCCTTCAGAGAATATGGCAATTACGTTAGATTCAGCGGCCAAAGCCTCATATCCCATGAACTTGACATTAAGACCGGACAAGGCTTCCGCTTTCGCTGTAGACAGGCCGCCCATGTACCCCAGGCCATGTCTGGAAGCTCTGGCACGCTCTCGCTGTTCGTCCATGGCTTTGTTAAAACCTTCTTCGTCCACGGACATACCGCTTTCTCCGGCAATTTCCCTTGTAAGCTCAAGAGGAAACCCATAAGTATCATACAACTTGAACGCTTTGGCCCCGGGGATTACTAATGACCCTTGGCTCTCCAAATCCGCTACTACTTCATGGAGCATAGTTGTGCCTTGATCAAGACGCTCCAGGAACCGCTCTTCTTCAGAACTGATGACTTTATAAATGTGATTTCTTCTTGCGACAAGTTCAGGATACGCATGAGAAAACACGGACGACACCACATCAGCCATCTCGACCATGAAAGGCCTCCGAATGCCGAGCAATCTCCCATGACGAATTGCTCTCCTGAGCAGTCTGCGCAACACGTATCCTCTACCTTCATTGCTAGGAAGAACCCCGTCAGCTATAAGAAAGGAAACAGCTCGGGCATGGTCCGCCACTATTCTCAAGGAGGCAGTCTGTTTATCGTCCGGCCTCCCGCTTATTCCCTGAGCATCCAGAATCGCTTTGGTAATAGGCTTTAAGGAATCAGTGTCAAACACGGTAGGCGCACCTTGCATGACTGCTGCAATGCGTTCCAGGCCCATCCCGGTATCGATCCCTTTTCTGTCAAGGGGCCGATACTCTCCTTTCTCATCACAGTAAAACTGAATAAAAACAAGGTTCCAGATTTCCATGAACCTGTCACAATCGCAACCAAGACGGCAATCAGGTTGTCCGCATCCGAAAGCTTCTCCCCGGTCAACATGGATTTCTGAGCAAGGCCCACAAGGACCGACTCCGATTTCCCAGAAGTTGTCAGGTTTTCCCAGTCGGACTATGCGCTCGGACGGCACTCCGATTTCTCTGTTCCAAATATCAAAAGCCTCGTCATCATCTAAGTATATAGTGATCCACAGCTTATCTTCGGGCAGGCCCAAGTGATTTATGACAAACTCCCATGCCCAGACAATGGCGTCTTCCTTAAAGTAATCACCGAAAGAGAAGTTCCCGAGCATTTCAAAAAATGTAAGATGCCTTGAGGTCATGCCCACATTCTCTATGTCCAATGTCCTTATACATTTCTGACACGTTGTCGCACGAAGGTATTCCGGCGTGGCAGTGCCCATATAATATGGCTTAAAAGGAACCATGCCCGCCCCTGTAAGAAGAAGTGTCGGGTCGTTTCCGGGAACCAAAGAAGCAGACGGCAGGGAAATATGATCCTTGCTGACAAAGAAATCTCTGAACATGTCTCGAATTTCACGTGTACTAAATGCACGTACACCTAAACCTTCTTGCACCGACTATTGCCTCCTAAGCTAGTAGTTTAAGAAAAGCGACTGCGTTACTCAAGTATTGCGCCGCTGCATTGCTCCGGGCAAATCTTATCTGTTAAAAGTGGCGAACACTGATGGCAACTTACTTGGCATTGCTATTCTCCATAAGATACTAATATCATAGCCCGTACCCAAATAGGTGTCAACGAGAAACCCGAAGCTTCCGAGTGTGCTGCCGAAGAATTCTATTGCAAAAGCTTATTATGGATATATCTTAGGGTCACTTTAATAATAGATGTAACCGGCACCGCCAGGATCACACCAAGGATTCCAAAGAGATAGCCTCCTGATATTATACAGAAAATGACGGTTACAGGATGCAATCCTACATGCTCACCGAGGATATTGGGACTTATGATGCTGCTTTCCACCTGGTTAACGACAATAAAGAGGATCACAACATAGACAGCGCTTAACGGCGATTTGAGAAGCGCGGAAATGACTGCCGGAATAGCCCCTATAACAGGTCCAAAATAAGGCACTATGTTGAAAATACCTGCGATGAGCCCGATTATCAGCGCAAAATCCACGCCGATAATAGATAATCCAACTGCAATTAGCACTCCGACAATTGCCGAGATCAGTAACTGCCCTCGAATAAAAGAGCCTAGGCTATTGTCCATTTCAATCATAAGCCCCACTATGTCACTGCGCCATCTATCCGGTATCCATGAAAGGAGCCACATTTTGAGCTCAGGGAAATCCATAGTCAGGTAGAAAGCCAGTACAGGAACGAGTATGAGGAGACTTAATCTTGGCAGAAGTCCGGGAACAGAACCCAATGTTCTTTCAATAAAGCCTGCTAATGCTTCTTCCGCTCTATCTATTCCGTTATCGATTGCGCCTTTTACAGGTTCGGGAATGTTGAATCTTGAGAACCTTTTGTAGAATCCTGCAATCTCAGACTGTATACTCCCTGCCTGTTGAGGAAGGACTTCACCGAGGCGCTCCAGCTGAACCAGGAATTTTGGGACTAAGTATAGGACAAAGAGTGTTATGGCAAGAGTGAACCCTACGTAGATAACGAGGGTTCCTAAACCGCGTGGAGCGCCTCGTTTTTCCAAATGCGTGACAACCGGGTTCATCAGGTATGACAATGCAAAAGCTAAGATGAATGGAGCAAGCACACCCCTGACCCTATATAGAAGAAACAGAGCAGCAGCTGCCAGAAACACAGTGAAAAGCCACGGCCGCCCTGGGCGGTAACGAGTGTTTTCTTCTTTGTGTTCACTTACAACTAGTCCACTCCTCCCATGCTAAGGCGATTTCCCAGTGTCTTGATACTTCGGCCTGCGCGCGCTACTTCTTTCCCGATCTCGTTTGCAAATCGATTGGTGGTCCTTCTGATTCGGAGTGCCATTTTGCTTGCCATTTCCTGAGCCCGGGAGTCTTCCGCCATGAGTCTCTTACGATCCTCTTTTGATTTGGCATATAGATAAACGCCTATTACGGCACCTACTGCAGTCCCTGCAATCACGGTCTTCCAAAATCTATTCACAAGAGTCACCTCCGGAGCACTCGCGTCTAAAAGTACAGTTAGTATTGCCACCGGGCAAGAAATTAGACGATGATTCCGCCTCCTATGATAACGTCGTTGTCGTAGAATACTGCGGATTGTCCAGGTGCTACGGCTCTCTGTGGCCTGTCGAAAATGACTTTCGCCATATCTTGACTCTTGGGTAAAACTAAGCCAGGCGCTTCTTTTGCATTGTAGCGGATTTTGATACCTAGATGCATTTTTCGAGGAGGATCCGGATTTGCAATCCAATTCACATCGCAAGCCTCAAGTTCGCGGGAAAACAGATCCTCTTCTTTACCCACAATAATTGCATTCCTGGATGCATCAATTTTTGTCACATATAGTCTCTTGCTCCCCGGAATCCCAATGCCTTTTCTTTGGCCAACTGTATAAAAAGGCAATCCCCTGTGTTCGCCGACGATCCTCCCGTCACTATCTAAGATCGGGCCCGGCTCAATTGTAAAACCCGGTAAGGAACAAAGAAACTCACGATAGTCTGTGCCTTCCAGGAAGCATATTTCTTGGCTTTCACTTTTACCTGCGACAGGGATATCTGCCTTGGATGCAGCTTCTCGAACTTGATCTTTGGTAAGATCGCCTAATGGGAAGAGTATGGAAGAAAGGTCATGTTGGGTGAGGCGGTAAAGCACATATGATTGATCTTTTGTGTCATCCTTTCCTTTCTTCAGCAAGAACCTGCCTGTGGCAGGGTCAATAGATATCCTGGCGTAATGGCCTGTAGCTACATATTCGGCTCCAACCTCGTGCCTTGCGTCAAGGAGGTAACGGAACTTAATCTCGGCATTACATCGGACACACGGATTTGGCGTCCGCCCCCGGACATATTCGTCCACCAAGTAGCTGACGATTTCACTTTGGAAACGGTCTGAAACATCAAATATGTGATAGGGGATATCCAATGAATCCGCTACAGCCCGGGCATCTTTTGAAGAAAAGCCCTCCCACGTTTTCAGGGTAACGCCGATTACGTGAAACCCCTTGGATTTCAGGAGTAAAGCAGTGACGGAACTGTCCACGCCGCCGCTTATTGCTACAAGTATCGGCGTTTTAGGGCTGATACATCTCATATCCGGTAAATCCATACGATGCCTCATGATTCACGAGGTTTCTCCGCCGGCTTCATTGTCAGGCAAACTCCTTCCCTGCTTCTCCATGTAATCCTTAATAGCCTTCTGCAAAGCGTCTGCGCCAAGGTTCGAGCAGTGCATCTTCTTGGGCGGAAGGCCTCCTAAAGCATCTGCCACCGCCCTGTTTGAGATTTCCAGGGCTTCCTCCAGTGTTTTCCCTATTACCAGCTCTGTGACCATGCTGCTGACTGCTATCGCTGCACCGCAACCAAAGGTTTTGAACTTGGCGTCTTTTATTCTATCTCCTTCAACCTTGATGGTTAATTTCATGACATCTCCACAAATCGGGTTGCCTACCGTTCCTACGCCGTCCGCGTCTTCGATTTCCCCGACATTTCTCGGATTTGTAAAATGGTCCATTACCTTGTCTGTATACATTGCTCATATCCCCTCCCCCACAACTACAACTGCCGAGAAGTAGCTGCTACCAGACTTAATGACTCTCAATCAGATGGCGATCATCTTCTACGCAGCGACAAGCGCTGTCAAGTGAGACGTCTACGCCAAACGGGGACATCTCCCTAAGCTTGTTGACTATACCCGTCAGCATCTCTACGACGTAGTCAATATCCTCGGCTGTAGTCTCATGTCCGAGTGACAATCTGAGTGAGCCATGAGCTATTTCGTGCGGAAGCCCCATAGCTAAAAGGACATGGGACGGTTCGAGTGACCCGGAAGTGCACGCAGATCCGCTGGATCCGCATATACCCACATTGTCAAGGCTAAGAAGAAGAGATTCCCCTTCTATGAACTCAAAGCAGAAGCTTACATTGCCCGGAAGTCTCCTGGTAGGATGTCCGTTTAATCTCACATAAGGAATGCGCTCCATGACTTCTTTTATGAGGTAATCCCGTAGTTGGGCAAGGCGGGCCATCTCTTGTTCCATTTCTTTCTCAGCCATTTCAAGAGCGACTGCAAGCCCCACTATTCCCAGAACGTTTTCTGTCCCGGCCCTCCTATTGCGTTCCTGGCCTCCCCCGTCAATGAACCTTTCGATTCTCACGCCTTTTCTCACCCAGAGGGCGCCTACGCCTTTCGGACCTTTGAACTTGTGTCCGGAAAGGGAAAGCAAGTCCACACCCAGCTCTTTTACATCTACGGAAATATGTCCTGTGGTCTGAACTGCATCTGTATGGAACACTACACCGTGCTTTTTCGCACTCTCAGCGATATCTTCAATAGGTTGAATTGTACCTACCTCGTTGTTAGCATGCATTATTGAGATAAGCACGGTATCATCAGTAATAGCCTCCTCTACATCGGATGGGTTTACCATCCCATAAGAATCCACAGGCACAAATGTCGCCTTAAATCCGCGCCTCTCAAGTCGTTTGATACTGTCAAGCACTGCATGGTGTTCTATTGCCGAAGTAATAATGTGATTACCGCGCTTGGCATTAGCGTAAGCGACACCTTTGATTGCCATGTTATCCGCTTCAGTCCCTGAGCCGGTAAATATGATCTCTTCCGGATTCGCATTAATTACCTTTGCCACTTTTTCTCTGGCATCTTCCACGGCAGCTTTAGCGTCTCTCGCTATGCTGTAAATACTTGACGGATTCCCGTACCTTTCGCCCAGGAAAGGAAGGATTGCTTCCACTAGTTCCGGTCGCGGTTTTGTTGTTGCTGCATTGTCTAGGTATACAAGCTTCATTTCTAATCATCTCCTGACAGTAGTGTGGCTATAGAGACGATTCTCAACTCAACTGACACTCATCCGTTGTCTTCTGAGAATCAGGGGCACAAGCCTCGCATGGCTTCTTCTCTGACGTTACAGTTCCATCACACAAATCCTGGAGATTAATCGAATCAAGGACCCTGTTGGTACAATCACGCAGTCTCTTCCACACAAAGCGCACTACGCAATCTTCGAGTTGCTCGCAATCCTCATAGTCAGAGTCGCGAGAAAGGCATTGCACAGGATCAAAGGATCCCTCCATCACTCTGACAATGTCGCCTACTGTGATTTCCTCAGGCTGCTTTGCAAGTTCATATCCGCCCTGAGCGCCTCTGGAGCTTGCGACAAGTCCTGCTCTGCGCAATTTCGCCATCAGCTGTTCAAGGTAATGTAAAGAGACCATCTGTCTGTCAGCTATGGAATTAAGAGGCACAGGGCCTTCTCCGTAGCGGAGAGCCAAATCGTACATAGCTCGGAGTCCATATCTGCCACGAGTCGATAGCTTCATTTGATTCACCTTCTTCCTGGCGGCATGAGAGGAATCCTGAGTAAATTAATCGGGATTGCCACATAAAAAATATACCATCAGCCTATATCGATGTCAATCATTTTTTTCCCGGAGAGCCAGCCTTTCTTTGATTGTTCTCTCATATCCGTTCTCTGAAGGTTGATAGTATGTTTTGCCTGCTAAGATATGAGGCAAATACTGCTGAAAGACATAATTTCCGGGAAACTCATGGGGATACTTGTAGCCTTTACCATGTCCTAAGGAAGCAGCGCCTTTGTATGACGCGTTGCGAAGATGACGAGGAACTTCGGCTGTGCGTTCGGTTTCAAGGTCGTGTTCGGCATTCTTGATTGCCAGGTAACATGAGTTGCTCTTGGGAGCGGTAGCCACGTATATGGCAGCTTCTGCAAGAATGAGCCGGGCTTCCGGCCACCCGACAAAGGTAACTGCCCATGCTGCTGCCGCTGCCACCAAAAGAGCGTGGGGATTAGCCAGACCTACATCTTCTGCTGCATGAATCACGATTCTTCTTGCTATGAATTCAGGCTTCTCGCCTGACGCGATCATCCGGGCAAGCCAGTACACGGTGGCATCAGGGTCGCTTCCCCTCATGCTCTTTATGAATGCGGAAACTATGTCATAGTGAGCGTCTCCACTCTTGTCATACCCCAACGCTCTCTCCTGAATGGATTCTTCCGCTATCTCCAAGGTGATACTGCGGACGCCGTCTTCACCTACCTCAGTTGTTAGCACCGCAAGTTCAATTGCGTTCAAGGCTGACCTGGCATCACCGTTTGCGGTTCTGACCAGATGAGAGAAGGCGTCATCACAAACTGCGGCTTCATACTCGCCGAGGCCACGCTCTTTATCTTCCAATGCTCGACGCAAAATCAGGGAGATATGTTCATCATCCAGCGGCTCGAACCTGAACACGCGTGAGCGTGATAGGAGTGGCCTGCTAATCTCAAAAAACGGATTTTCCGTTGTTGCTCCGATAAATATGACCGTTCCGTTCTCTACCGCAGGCAACAGCGCATCTTGTTGCGTCTTGTTGAATCTGTGAACTTCATCGATGAAGAGAATTGTCCTGGCCTCGTGCATCTTAAGTCTGTCTGAAGCATCTTCCATGACTCGCCTTATATCAGCGACGCCTGATGTTACTGCGTTTAAGGACTGGAAGTGCGATTTAGTGGCGCCGGCTATGATATTGGCCAGCGCAGTTTTGCCGGTGCCGGGAGGTCCGTAGAAAATGACGGATGAGAGTTTGTCTCCTTCGATAGCTCGTCTAAGCAGTTTGCCCGGACCCAGAATGTGTTCTTGCCCGACAAACTCCTCTAAGGTAGTGGGACGCATTCGAATAGCCAGCGGCGCCTCACGCCGCAGGAGTTGATCTCCTTGGCGGCTGAACAAATCCATGGTATCACGCTCCGATTGTGTTTCACCCGGATTGGATTATAACATACTAGATGCAGGATATGGAAGGATGCGGAATGAAAAGAAGCGCTTAAAAAAACCGCTCAATGAACAACACGACCCCACCATGCCGCCTGGCCGGTAACATTTCTATCCCTGCGCCCTGCAGGTGGGTGCCCTCCCAAGTGTTTTGCGACTCCGCACGCCGGACGGCACTCGCGCCGCACTCGGAGCTGAGGCTCCCTTTCAAATGGTGTTGGAACAAAAGTTACCGATGTCAAATCGAACACGGTAGGGTCCTTTTTTTATCTTTCTTGCTTGCAAGTGAATGATATCATAAGCCTTTAAGGATTTCAAGGCAGCTCCGTATCACCGCTTGTGCCTATTTTACCCATGTCGACTACCTGTATATACAGTTCAGTCAGTTGTTCTTCGCTAATTGCTCCGGGGGCTCCGGTCATGGGGCATACCGCTTTTTGAGTTTTCGGGAATGCAATTACGTCACGGATAGTCTTTCTCCCTGCCAACAGCATAACCATTCTGTCAAAGCCCAAGGCAATCCCGCCGTGAGGCGGTGCGCCGTACTCAAAAGCTTCAAGAAGGAAGCCGAATTTCTCTTGGGCTTCCTCTTCGCTGAACCCCAAGACCCCGAATATTTTCTCCTGTACATCTCGCTTATGTATCCTTATGCTTCCGCTGCCCAGCTCTACACCGTTCAAAACGAGATCGTACATGTTAGCTCGAACACTCAGAGGATCTGTCTCCATTAAGTGAATATCTTCTTCCAAAGGAGACGTAAACGCATGATGCACAGCGACTATCCTGTCTTCCTCCTGGCTGAACTCAAACAAGGGAAAGTCAGTAACCCAAAGAAATGCCAGTTGATTTTCAGAGATGAGGTCCAGCTTGGCGCCTAGGTGCAATCTCAATCTGCCAAGAGACTCCAAAACTACGTTTCCGGGGCCTGCTACAATCAGAATCAGGTCCCCATCTTTTGCTGCTGTAACTTCTGCGATTTCCTGCAATTCAGTTTCTGTAAGAAACTTGGTCAGTTGAGAGCTGAAAGTCACGTTCCCGTCTTCCCCGCAAGAAAGCGCTATTGACATAAGGCCTCCTGCGCCAAAGTTCTTGACGATTCCCTCGAGTTCTTTGATTTCTTGTCTGGACAGCTGACTACAACCAGGCGCCACTATGCAAGCTACCTTACCGCCGGCTTCAATGGCACCTTGAAAAACGCGAAAACCGCAGTTTTTCACAACATCGCTTATGTCTCTTATCTCCATGCCGAATCGTATGTCAGGCTTGTCTGAACCATATCGTTCCATAGCGTCAGCATATGACATTCTAAGGAAAGGCTTTGCCACTGATATCCCCAAAGTCTCTTCTATACAGTGAGTCATCATGTCTTCTGTGAGGTTAAGCACATCATCTCTATTGATGAAAGACATTTCAATATCAATTTGCGTAAACTCAGGTTGCCTGTCAGCTCGCAAGTCCTCATCTCGAAAGCACCGCGCAATCTGAAAATACCTATCAAATCCGGATACCATTAAGAGCTGCTTGAAAAGCTGGGGCGATTGGGGTAGTGCAAAAAATCGGCCCGGATTCACGCGGCTGGGAACAACATAGTCGCGAGCGCCCTCCGGGGTGCTCCTTATAAACATTGGCGTCTCCACCTCAATGAAACCTCGAGAGTCTAAGAAGTTCCTTACTGCTATGGTTAAGCGGTGCCGAAGAATCATGTTCTTCTGCATGTCCGGTCTTCGAAGGTCAAGATATCGATACTTAAGCCTCAGGAGTTCGTCAACATCAACATCCTCAGTGATATAGAAAGGCGGAGTCTTCGATTTGGACAGCACCTCCAGGAACTCAGCTGCCACATCAACCTTGCCTGTAGGGATTGAAGGATTCACTGCACCGGGTGGGCGTTCTACAACAACTCCGGATATGCATACTACATCCTCTGAACCCAGCTTCTCAGCTACTCGGTGGGCGCAAGGAGAGGTTTCAGGATTAAAAACCACCTGAACAATACCTGAGCGATCCCGAAGATCGATGAATACAAGACCACCAAGGTCTCTTCTTCTGGCAACCCAACCTGCAAGAACAACTGTCTTCCCTACAAAAGCTTCATCTGCTAGCTCTCCCACCATATGAGTTCTCTTTTTCTGCATTATTGCTCACTTCTCTCTTGGTAACTTGAGGTCTTTTGAAAGAATTGTATTCTGTGTTAAAATCTTAATCAGATCTCCAAACGGAACTCGAGTCTGCTCTCCGGTTACCATATCCCTTACTATGACATAGTCACCTTTAAGCTCGTCTTCGCCGATGATCACGACTGTCTTGACTCCTTGCCTATCTGCATACTTCATCTGAGCTCTCAGGCTTCTGTCAAGATAATCGATATCCGTGGATATACCCTGCTTACGTAACGCGTGAGTTATGCGAAAAGCTTCAATCTTGGCTTCATCACCCATTGCAGCAATGAATACAGTGACCTCACCGGCGTCCGTACTTGTTTCCTTGTCTCCTGCATCCTGTAGCACTTGGACAGCCCGCTCTATCCCTGCAGCGAAACCTACGCCCGGAGTTTGGGTTCCGCCAAGTTCTTCTGCCAGGCCGTCATACCTTCCACCGCCCCCAAGCGCATCCTGCGCTCCGAGACCCGAGTGAACCACCTCAAAAACGGTCTTAGTATAGTAATCAAGCCCTCTAACAATGGTTGGGTCCAATTCGTAGACTAGATCCAAAGCCTTCAGGCATTCTGTGACTCCGCCGAAGTGCCTACTGCAGTCCTCACAAAGATACTCAAATATTGGCGGAAGCTCTTTGGCAAGGATAGCACATCGTTCGTTCTTGCAATCCAGAACCCGTAGGGGATTTCGTCGAAGCCTTCTTCTACAGTCAGCGCAAAGCTCGTCCACATGTTCCGAAAGCAGGTTTACGAGACTTTCCTTGTAACGAGGCCTGCACTCAGAACACCCGATACTGTTCAAGCGAACAACAAAGCCTGAAAGTCCCAGATGTTGATAGACGCTAATGAGTATAGAGATAACCTCTGCATCCAAAGCAGGTGAAGACGCTCCAAGGGCTTCGACCCCGAACTGAGTGTGTTGCCTGAGGCGTCCTAATTGAGGGCGCTCATATCGAAACATGGGCCCTATATAGTAAACCTTGACAGGCTGAGGCCCGGCCCACATTTTATGTTCAAGGTAGGCTCTGACAACCGGAGCTGTGCCTTCAGGACGCAACGTAATGCTGCGCTCTCCCTTGTCAAGAAATGTGTACATTTCTTTTTCCACAATATCTGTGCTTTCCCCGACCCCTCTCTGGAAAAGCTCTGTATGTTCAAAAATGGGGGTCCTGATCTCGGTGTACCCGGCATTACGGCATACAGATCTTACAGTCTCCTCCAGTCGCTGCCATATGCCTGGTTTTTCAGGAAATACATCTATCGTTCCTCTGGGCGCCCTGATATGTGTCATGAATTTGCCTCCCTAGTCATCAGCTTGCTCCTCCAAGTTAATGGCGCTATCTCGCTTTTCCAAAAGGTCCCGGATTTCTTCAATCTTAGCTTGCTGATTCCTGACATCTTCATCACTGCCTACTGTCTTCAAAAGAGACTCGAGACGAACATGAAGCAAAATGTCAAGTCCTCCGTACTCTGAAGCAGCTTTAAATTCATCTGTAGCAAGCTCATGGTCTTCTCCGTCCCTATATGCCAACCCCAAAAGGAGTCTTATATACGGGTCTTCAGGTCGCAGGTGGGCAGCGCTCTTCAGTGCTTCAGTAGCTTGTTCTAAGTCATCCTTAGCTATGTGAGCCTGGGCAACCCCTACATGCAAATACGCGTTTTCCGGATCCAGCGCTATGGCTGATTTGTATTCAAGAACAGCTTCGTCGTAGTCTTCTTCTTGAATCTTCACGAGGGCTCTCAGTTCAGCGTCACGGAGCTCAATTTTCGCCTCGCTACGAAGCCCCTCAAGCCAGTTGGACAAGGCATCCTGCTGTGCTTCTTGCATAAGTCTTGCTTCAATTTCAGGCCTCTTTTCCTCAAACTCTTCTCCCTCGGCAGGTTTCTCTGTTTCGTCTGCGTAAGCTTTCTTGACCTCGTCTTCAGATATTGTGACCCCTGCTTGAACTTGGGCGAACAGTTTTTGAATTGTCAGGCGGTTTTTTATCAGGCTCTTAAACTGAGCGACCGTCACATTGTTTGCAGCGAGGGCGTCACGGAACGCATCCTTGCTGGGAAAGGCTTCTTCCTGCAACTTAAATTCAGCGTCAATCTCCTTTGATGAGACACGAATCCTTTCTTTCTCTGCCGCCTCCGTGATCAATGCAGTATTAATAAACTGATCAAGTAAAGAAGCGCGTATCGGCCCGACAGTCTCAGGGAGCACTCTTCCCGTGTATTCGTACTCAGCAAGAAGCGCGCTTCTGTACCCTTGCTCAAAAGCCTCTCTGCTTATGGGTTTCCCGTTAACGATAGCAATAACCCCGTAGGCGTCTTGCGAAGGATCCCTGATGACTACTGAGCCTGTATATAACAACCCTCCTACGAAGGCAATGGCTAACACGATAACCAAAATCTTAGTGGCTCTGGCACCCTTTTTTCCACGAAAGCCCCTGAACAAGGGCATCTCCCCCTATCTTCAACGCTATGTTGTGAGTCTATCTTACTTTCCACCAGGTTGTCAACGGTTTAGCCTGTCACGCTCCCTGCCGATAGTCGTGGACGGGCCATGGCCCGGATAAACCAGTGTTTCATCAGGAAGGACAAGAAGCTTCTCTTCAATGGATTTCATAAGATCGTCATAGGAACCTCCCGGGAAATCCGTGCGCCCAATCCCTCCTGAAGCAAAAATTGTGTCTCCTGAAAAGACCATGCCTTGCCCCAGCAAGGAAATGCTTCCCGGGGTATGGCCGGGAGTCTCCAACGCTTCAAGACATACGCTGCCTGCGTACAGGGTGTCACCTTCAGCCAGGAGCAAGCTGGCAGGCGGACTTATCTTGTCTTTAGCGAAATTGGCGAAAGCCGGCGAAAGATTGCGAGTTGGGTCATCAAGGGAAGGTTCATCTTTAGCGCCTATAGCAATAATAGCGCCTGTCGCTTCTGCCAATACCTTGTTTCCCGCTGTGTGATCCACGTGTCCGTGGGTATTCACGATTATCGTGCATATTAGGCCTGCTGCCCTCAACTGCCTCCGTATGAGATCCACATCGTCTCCCGGATCAATGACTATGGCTTCTTTTGATGTTTCACATCCCACAATATAGCAATTTGTCTCAAACGCTCCAACACGGATTGTCCTGAGTATCATGAACGCAGTAACCCCTTTCCGTAACTCTCCGTACTGATCACAGCAAGCGACTTGGCCAAAAGGTAAGTCGCCGGCGGGCACTGCTGCATACGGTTTTCATGTAAATGATGTGCCAATATTGCCTAAACGCCGGGATTAGTCATAAGCACGTGCCCTCTGCCGGCGCTATCGGCAATTCAAAGTAGCTTATCGCTGTCAAGCAGTATAGTGACTGGACCGTCATTTTCCACGGACACAGTCATCATGGCTTGGAATCTTCCTGTTTCTACTGAAAGGCCGGCACTCCGAAGTCTCCTGACGTATTCTTCATACATCTCATTGGCTTCCTCCGGGGGCGCAGCATGGCTGAAGCTGGGCCGTCTGCCTTTGCGACAGTCGCCCCACAAGGTGAATTGGGAGACCACAAGCACTTGTAAGTTCAGTTGCAAGGCGGAGTAATTCATCTTTCCGTCATCATCTTCGAATATTCGAAGATTGGCAACCTTATCAACGATGTAGCTCAAATCATCTGAAGTATCGTCTTCTCCGACCCCGAGAAAAACCACAAGCCCGGGACCGATCTCACCGACTACTTCATCCTCCACTGTAACTCTGGCAGATCTCACTCTTTGGACTACGGCTCTCATCAATACCCCACTTTCTGTAGATCCGGACCGAATTCAGACTGACACATACTTCCCTGAATGCAACCCTATCTGTTGCACTCTACGTACGGCTGTTACGCCTTTGATGCGATGAACTCTTTCTATTACCGAATTCAGATGGTCTGCTCCGGTTATCTCTACGACCATGTTAACAATGGCTATATGATCTTTACCGGTCTGAGCATGTACAGCGCTGATATTTGCCCGGAGCCCTGTGACCGCATTCATAATATTAGTTAAGAGCGCAACCCTGTCCATCGCTTCAATTTCGAGCTCCACAGGGTATGAGTTTTCCTCGCCGAATTCCCACTCAACTTCTATGCAACGTTCAGGCGATGTCTTGAGCCAGGCGATATTAGGGCAATCACGCCTATGCACTGAAATCCCCTTGCCCCTGGTGATATAACCTATGACCTCATCTCCAGGGACAGGATTGCAGCATCTGGCCATCCTAGCCAGGACGTTGTCTACGCCCTTTACGCTGATTCCCTGGCTTTCTTGAGGCCTTCGCCTCGGCGTGAGCTGAGTCGGCTCTTTTTCCTCTTTCCCCTTCTCAGGTTTCTCCGGTATAATCCTGCCAACTACAAGGGCTGCTGAAATCTTGCTGTCACCTACTGAAGCTAAGAGATCATCGGCATCTTGAAATCCCAGACGCTTTGCAGCAACCTGTAATTTGTCTTCTTTGAGGTGGTCATGAACCTCCAAACCCTGCCGTCTCAGTTCCTTTTCCAGAAGGTCACGGCCCCTCGGCACCGACTCACTGCGGCGCTCTTCCCTAACCCACTGGCGTATCTTGCTTCTTGCTTTCGAGGTCTTGACAAAGGCTAACCAGTCCCAGCTGGGACTGCCTTGCCCTTTGGATGTGATTATTTCCACTATGTCGCCGTTCGTCAGTTGATAATCCAAAGGCGTCATTTTCCCGTTGATTCGTGCGCCTGTGCATCTATGTCCTATGTCAGTATGCACACTATAAGCAAAATCCACAGGAGTGGATCCTGCAGGCAAGCTTTTCACATCACCCTTCGGAGTAAATACAAAGACCTCGTCTTTGAAAAGATCAATTTTCAGAGTCTCCATGAAGTCATGAACATCTTTCATGTCTCTTTGCCATTCAAGTAGCTGTCTGAGCCATGAAAGCTTCTCTTCAAACTCATTGGTGGCTTGAGTGCCTTCTTTGTATCTCCAGTGTGCTGCTATACCGTATTCAGCAGTACGGTGCATTTCCCAGGTTCGAATCTGAATTTCCAAGGGTTCTCCCTTAGGACCTATCACCGTAGTATGAAGAGATTGATACATATTCGATTTAGGCATCGCTATGTAGTCCTTAAACCGGCCGGGCATCGGCTTCCAGATAGAGTGAACCGTGCCAAGGGCTGCGTAGCAATCCCTCACGTTGTTGACGATGATTCGAACTGCGATAAGATCGTAAATCTCATCAAAAGTCCTGCCTCTTGCTCTCATCTTCTCGAATATGCTGTAGAAGTGTTTAGCCCTTCCCTGCAGTTCACAGGCAATATTTCCTTCATTAAGGCTTTTCCTGAGGATCTCTTTCGCTTCTTCAATGAGGCTTTCCCGTTCTTTGCGTTTCCTTGCGACCCTCTCCACAAGCTTGTAATACTCACCCGGCTCCAAGTATCTCAGAGCAAGGTCCTCAAGCTCCCACTTAATTCGCCACATTCCTAGCCTGTGGGCAAGGGGTGCATAAATCTCCAAAGTCTCCTTGGCTATTCTTGCCTGCCTGTCCCAGGGAAGATGTCCCAGAGTCCGCATATTGTGAAGCCTGTCAGCCAACTTGATAAGGACTACCCGGATGTCCTGAGCCATTGCCAGAAACATTTTCCTCAAGTTTTCAGCCTGTTGCTCTTCTCTTGACATAAGCGGAACTCTGCCGAGTTTGGTGACTCCGTCAACCAGAAGGCCGATTTCGTCTCCGAATGTCGCCTTAATCTCATCCAAAGTGATGTCAGTATCTTCAATTACATCATGGAGTAACCCTGCGGCTATTGTTGTAACGTCCATTTCAAGTTCGGCAAGGATAAGCGCAACCTCGAGGGGGTGAAAAATATACCAATCTCCTGAGTCACGCCGCTGCCCTGCGTGTGCCCGTGACGCAAAATCATAAGCCTGTGTCACAATGTCCAGACGCGCGTTAGGAGCATATTGCTTTACCTTGTCAAGCACATCCTCGATGGCAACTCCCATAGATACCACCTATATCCCGGCCCGGAATTGTCTTTGGCCGGATGACTTAATCAGCCGTCTTCCGGCTTGTATACTTTCTATCAATTATACATCAATTAAGTCTGATTTTCAGCGACTCTCAAACCTTTTACATTAAGTTGCGGCTGAATTGTTCCATTCCATTCGTTAACCTCAATTCTATAGATTAGATCAACATCCTTTGCACGATGCGAGTAAAGTTCAGCTGTCAAATAGCCCAGGCCGAACCCTATGCCGTCATGGGCGGTACCGCTTTGGGAGAGTTTCAGTTTCAAGTGCTTGCCGCCTGCCCCGACACCTCTATATTCTTTGAGGCTAACTCCGGTTGACAGAAACATAGGTGTCGGGTTCGCGACGCCAAACGGCGCAAGCATTGCAATACCCTTTGCGACTTCCAAGTCAATCTCATCCAGGGTCAGCTCACGATCTAAGATGATTTTCGGTAGAAAATCATCTTCGCTGAGAACGCTTCGCCCGACTTCGTTTATTTCCTGGCGGAATTCGTCAATTGCATCGCGGGATACTGCAATTCCTGCAGCATGCTTATGTCCTCCGAAACGAAGAAGAGATCCTTGGCATTCACAGAGCGCTCTGTACAAGTCAAATTCAGGGATGCTTCTCCCTGAACCTCTACCTTCATCACCGTCAAGAGATATCATGATCGTAGGGCGATTGAATTCCTCTACAAGCCTGGACGCGACGATCCCGATTACCCCCGGGTGCCATCCTTCATTTGCCAAGACAAGGACACTGTCAACAGCCCGGCCGTCAGAGGTTTCCACCATAGATGACGCTTCATCGAATATCAGCTGCTGCAGATCTTGCCTCTCCGAGTTGACCCGGTCTAAAAACCTGGCTATGTCCATAGCCTCCTTGGGTGAATCAGTCAACAGAAGTTCTGCGCACAGTGACGCATCGCGAATCCTGCCTGCTGCATTAAGGCGCGGAGCGATTACGAAACCTACAGTTCCCGCTGTAATTCTACGATTGCTAAGGCCGCAAACTTCAATCAGACACTTAAGCCCCAAATTTTCGGTCCGGTTCATCTTTGCCAAACCCTGCTTTGCAAATATCCTGTTCTCTCCGGTAAGCGGAGACACGTCAGCAATAGTGCCCAGCGCCACGAGGTCGAGAAGGCGATCAGGCGGATCGAAGACATTGGATGTGCCTTTGACGCGCATTAGAAGGGCGTGAACCAACTTATAGGCGACACCTACCCCTGCAAGATCTCGGAAGGGGTATTCATCGTCGCAACGCTTGGGATTGATAACTGCAACAGCAGACGGAATCTCTCCGTGAGGTTCATGGTGATCCGTAACGATCACGTCCATCCCAAGACTTTCGGCCAACTCAATTTCAGATGATGCTGTAATACCGCAATCCACCGTAATCAATAAGGATGTACCGTCTCTTGCTATGTCGGTGACTGCCTCAGGGTTCATTCCGTACCCTTCGTCAACACGGTCAGGAATATAATAGTCAATGTCTGCCCCCAGACTGCCCAGGGCATCCATGAGGACGCATATGGATGTAATGCCGTCTACATCATAGTCACCGTACACCCGAATCTTCTCTTCATTTTCTATCCCTCGAATCAGTCTTGCAACTGCCTTATCCATATCAGTAAGGAGGTACGGGTCTTCAAGATCCGTAAGATCCGCCCGCAAAAACGCATCCGCACAACTTGCGTCCGTGATTCCTCTTTGAGCCATCAAGTCTGCGACAAGAGGAGGAAGGCCCAAAGCATTACTGATAATCTTGCCCTTTGCTCGGGTCTCTTCATGTACTTCTGATACTTTCCATACGCAATTGGTCAATCTCTCACTCCCCAACTACTTCATCCTATCTATTTCAGCAATATATGTTACACAGGCTCATCAGGCGTATCTTTACCTTCTTCCTGCTGAGGAAGGATCTCCATGGCCCGCGTGGCTTCCAGTTCAACTTCAAGGGCTTCTACAAGGCGTTTCTCGGTTTCGATCTCTCTTGTCTTGACATCAAGTTCGCCTTTCAGCCTTTCCAGATCCTGCTCTAAGCGAATACTGCTTTCTTGCGTTTCATCCAGCTCTTTCGTAGTTGCATCCAATTTTGCGTTGCATGACCTAAGGGAAAGCCTGAGGCCGATTTCCCTAACGAGAGTAAAAAGGCCGACAGCCAGAGCGCCTGCTGCAGCCGAGCCCAGAATTACTACTGCCAAAGAAATATCTTTGAGCTGCCACTTAAAAAATGAGACAGAAACCAAAGCAGAGTTCTGAATGGCAAACATTGCCACAAGAACAGCAAATGCCAACGCTACTATGGCAATGGCAAGCACGGTATCATCTCCTAACTTTAAGAGTATAAGAATGGCCGGATATGTGTTTTGGGGATATTCGCCAAACAGCAGAGGAAATCCTGCCTCTAGCGGTTTCTGCCCTTGGCGCTTTCCCGTCTTCCCGCCCTTACCAGATTCACCAGAATGTCTTTGTCGAACTCGTCAACTATATATAGTTTACCATGAGCCACATCAACAAGGCGAGAAAGGAAATCACGGTTAGGCTGAAGACCTACGCACATAAATGTGATTTTGCTGTCTGCTATGCGTTTTGCAGCTGTGAGGGCATCTCGTGCAGGATCCGCAGTCCAGCGATTCATTGTGGGAATACCGTCGGTTATCAGGATAAGAAGGACGTCTTTTAGCTTCCTTGCTTTAATGAAATCCAGTGTATCAGCAATACCTGCGGCAAGCGGAGTCAGGCCTTGAGGTTGGATTCTTTTTACTCCTTCTTCAATTGCCTTTTTACTTCTCGTAGACGCAATGTGAATTTTCACATCACGTTCTTGAAATGTCAACACACTGATCTTCACCCGGCACGCCATAGTCAAGTGGCGTATCAGATACTTAGCAGCTCGAATCCGTCTTCCCACCATACTTGCGCTGGCGTCTATCAAAAGGCAGACTTCAGGAGGATGTGTGGGACGACGTCTGTAAACCTGTATGTCCCCGCGCAAAAACCGAGACGAGTCAACACCTTCCATCTCACGTCTCACCAGGGAAGTAAGGATCGTCTCAGGGACAGCGATAGTGTCACACCATTCTCCTTCACTCAACGCTCTTGCGGTTTTTGCGATCTTCGGTGTCTCACCCCGGGCTTTCTTACGAAAATTACCTTCCTCATATCGAGGAAACTTCTTCACTATCGGCATTTTTCTGATAAGACGTCTGATTGCGGCTTCAATTTCTGAAGCATATGAAGTCAGGATGCTTCTCACTTCAGTGCCTTTCGGGGTTAGAGTAAACTTGCCCATGTCGCGTCCTATGAGTTGAAAGAAGGTGAGCCTTTCTATAACCTCATCAAGATCCCCGACATCTGAGCGAATATCCGGAGGAATACTCCCTGATAGTGTAAGGCTTTCAAGGAGTTTTGCCATGTTGACTCTTCCGCCGAATTCCTCTGCCATTGACGCCACTGCGTCCACCCGGGATTCTTGATTCAATGAATTCCAGTCGCGGTCAGCAGGCCTTCGACCTGCTTCATTCAGGTGTGAGTCGAAGATACTGGAATACGGGGAGAGATCTGCCTTTCCTTTCCCCTCCAAATGGGAGATACGCTCCACTTTGCGAATCTCAACCCCTTGACGTGAAAGCTCCGCTTCTATGGCGCTGACAATATAAAAAACCGCTGCCAGGCAATTGTCAGGTAACATTGCAGCCAGATGTACGTGATTGTAGTGGGCTTTTCTGAGAGAGAACTTTCTGCCGTAATTCAAGGACCCGCTGACTCGACCCCCGCCGCTCCCTGTCTGCATGTCAATGAGATCCAAAAGCTCGCTTGCAGTGGGAAATAGAAGCCCTCTGGCATGGTGCAGCATTGGATTGCGAAAATACTCATGTATAGCCTGCTTAATTACTTCTGCGATTCTTCTGTGGTCAATTTCGCCAATTTCATGGAAGACATCTATATGAAGTATTTCGTTTTTCTTCAGCCTTGAGTAAAACGCGCAACCTGCATCCTGATTTATGACAATTTTCACCTCATCAGGCTCAGTTGGATAGATTACATGTACTCTACGGCTGATTACCGTAGTTTCGCCAATCCTGAGGCCCCGTCCCATCCGGAACTCAGTCAGCATCAATTTAACCAGGCGATGACTGTCATACCGCAAGAAGGCCAAGTGACGAAAATCATTCATCTTGTCCTGAGATCCTCCTCAGTAAACAGAATATCCCCCCCTGAAAGTTGGAAAAGGGATTTGGCCTTACCGGGCGGCGCGCATACGTCAACATCCCTGGGATCGGCTATACTTGTCCCTCCACCTGCTGCATAATGCCGTCCATGTCCTCTTTGTCTTGCGGATTCCCCGGTTGCAGACGTAACCCCTCTTTGCTGCGACAGACCAGGTTTTCGTAATGGATCAGGACGAATCAACCCCATTCCTCTCATAAGCCTGTCCCAAAGAGAGTCGGGTCTTGCCACATTATCACCGCTTCTTGCCAGCGCTCTCGAATTCTCTGACGCGGCTTGTCCGTCTTCTCTGTCATCTCCGGAGTTTTCAGGCTGCCTGTCTCGTTCCCTATGCCCGCCACGCCTGGATTCGTACTCGTCAAGAAACTTGCTTATGTTAATGAGTGTTGCGCCGTCAACGCGGTGGCGAAGGGTAATTGCCAATACGCCTCTTATGTCATCAAGCAACACATTGGTTCTGGAGTTTAACGCGGCTCTGGCTCGTGCGCCGAGAGAAATTGCCTCTACAGCCCTTAGACTCTCAATTCCGAAACTAACGTAGAGTTCAGCTAAGAGTGATGCCAACTCATCGGGTAAGAAGATCTTCCGTAGCAAACCGGCTTTTTGAGGAACAGAACTCCCATGTTGAAGCCATGTGGAATCATAGGAAGTCTTGGAACCGGAGAGGATTCTCTTTACTGTGTCATGGTTTTGTGGTCGTCCCATGTTTATTACGAAGTCGAATCTGTCAGACAATTGTCTTCTGATATCTTCAAGCGCTCCCGGTTCTTCATCAGGATTGCTGGCAGCCCAAACACAACACATGACCGGAAGCGTAAAAGTGGGCAAGCCTGTTTCTTCTACCTGAAGGCGCCCTGGTTTTGTCCCCATGACGTCAAGAAGGACGTCTGTGAGCTCAGGGGAGGTGTCTGCCAACCGATTTATCTCATCCACAAAAATAATGCCTCGATACGCCCTGGGGATTACTCCCGGTAACAGGGCTACCTCAGGCCGGTTCGGATCAACTACTTTCGCCAAATCTATGCTGCCTACAACGGTTCCGAGTTTTGCAGCATGGGATATTTCAAGAAATGGAATGGAGACTGACTCAGTGCCTAAGAGAGACAGGTCCTCAGGACCCAGATTCCGATGAACGGGACAGTGGGGACTCGTTGGTTCACAGTTATAGGAGCATCCCGCAATTCTTTCTATACAAGGAAGAATACTCTTCATGGCCCTGACAACGGTAGTCTTGCCTGTGCCACGAAGACCTTCTACATGAACGTGAATCGGCTTGCCTGTAAGGAGCGACAGGATAGACATTTCCAAGGCGTCAACCAGTGGTTGATTGCCTTCATGTACCACAAGGTCTCGATATTCTTTCAATATGGGCACCTCCTGAGTATAACGCGGCATCGGTGGGCAGCTACTGATATTATGGCCTTGCCATAATCAGCGCATACCGCAAAAGAAGTGCCCTCATTTCCCAAAGATGTAACTAATGTAATTTTCTCTTACTGATTGCCCGGTTGCATGTCGAGTCGCTTCAAGCGGTACTGAAGCGTCTGGCGAGGTATGCCCAGGAGACGAGCAGTCTCTGAAATATTACCTTCCGCCTTAGCGAAAGCCCTGCGAATAAGATTGTTTTCCAATTCTCGGACAGTCTCGCGAAAGTCGCCTTCTAATTCTATGCCTTGAATAATATCATCGAATTGATGCGACGTGTCTTCCCAGCGAGATACTGACTTCTTTATGTGATCCGGCAGATGCTCCAGGAGAATCATGTCTCCGTCCAGCATATGCATGGCGCCTTCAATGGCATGCTCCAGTTCACGGACATTGCCGGGCCAATCATAGGTGAAAAATATTTGAAAAACCTCTTGAGAGACGCCTTTAACACTCATTATTAGCTGGCTGTTGAATTTATCAATAAAGTGCTTTATCAAAAGCGGTATATCCCTGCGTCTTTCTCTAAGGGGTGGGATTCCCAGGCAGATAACGTTTAACCTATAGTATAAATCATTCCTCAGTAATCCCAAGGAAACCGCTTCCTCAGGCAATCGGGTCATGGCTGCTACAACCCGCACATCAACAATGCGTTCTTTTATGTCACCTACGCGACGCAAGCGTTTCTCTGATAGGACTCGCAGCAATTTTGCTTGCAGGCTGGAAGGCATGGAGTCGATTTCATCAAGAAACATCGTACCTGAATCTGCCAATTCAAAAAGGCCCGGCCGGTCGCAAGCGCCTGTAAACCCTCCTTTTGTCGTTCCGAACAGTATTCCTTCGAGCAATCCTTCGGGAAACGCTGCGCAATTTTGCGCAATAAACGGTCCTTTTCCCCTGGGACCGGCATTGTGAATCGCCTGCACAAATAGCTCCTTCCCGGTTCCCGTCTCACCGTGAACCAGGACAGCCGACATGCTTCCCGCAGCTCTTGCAGCTTTTCGCTTCAGATCCAGTATACATTCACTCTCGCCGATTATGTCTTTGAAGGTATACCGGGCACGGTCTGAACCTATATCTCTCCTGCCTTCACGTTTAGCAAACAACTCCATCTGAAGATCGACGATACGGTGGGCCATCTCCTGTATGAGTGTTATGTCCCGGGAGACCTCCACAGCGCCTATAAGCCTACCCCCTACCGTTACAGGCAAAGTGGAGTTTATTGTAGTTATCGTATCTCCTTTGTAATTCATGAAGGTTTGTTCCCTGTTAGACACAGGTTGCCCAGTTTTGAGCACCTGAAGCAAGGTGCTGGTTTCTCGGCATAAGGAAGGAAATACCTCCAGTATGTGTTTACCAACGACCTCTTCTGGTTTCAGATTATCCAGATTTGCAGCTGCTCTGTTATAGAAAACTGTCACACCGCTCCTGTCCACTACTTGAATTCCTTCATCAATGGAATCAAGAATCAGATGAAAGTTTTGAAGGAGCTCAGTGGAGTCATTCTCTATATTCAAATTGGACGGTCTCGGGCTTGTTGCATCCATGAGCATCACTCCTCAGGCACAACCGCTGAACTTTGGGCGTCCTAGTTGTACTCTTCTGGAGGAATTCCTGGTTTCCTTCAATGCTCATTAAGTTTTTTTCGTGCCGAAATATCACAGAAAGAACTGCTACTGATTGTCAAGGGCAAGCTCGACAAGAAGAGCGATAAGATCAGAAAACTTAATCCCTGCAGCATTGGCAGCATCAGGGATTAGGCTGGTCCGGGTCATACCGGGTATTGTGTTCACTTCCAGAATGTAAGTCTCGTCTGTCTTTGTAACAATGAAATCAGATCGGGAGATACCTCGACACCCGAGGGCTCTGTGGGCCTTTAGTGCCCCGTCTTGAGCTGCCCTATAAGCAACTTCACTTATTTCTGCGGGGATGATATGCTCACTCATCCCAGGAGTGTACTTGGCTTCGTAGTCATAGAGGCCTGTGACAGAACGAATCTCAATTACCGGCAATACTTGAGGTTCATTATTGCCCAATACGCCTACGGTAATCTCCGTGCCGGAGATATACTCTTCAACCAAGACTTCATCATCATACTTCAATGCATGCAAGATAGAGTTTTTCAGGTCCTGTGAGGCGCGAACAACAGTCAATCCTATGGTTGAGCCTTGCTTATTCGGCTTCACCACCAGTGGATAGGGCAGTTCCCTTTCTATTTGTTTCATCACACCTTCAAGCCCGGGTTGCTGCAATGCATGACGGGATATTAAGACATCCTTGGGACACAGAATCCCTTCGAGCCGGAACAGTTTCTTTGAAATCGCTTTGTTCATAGCTAAGGCGCTGGCAAGAACCCCGGATCCTACATACGGAAATCCAAGTATATCCAAAAGACCCTGAAGGCATCCGTCTTCCCCATACTTTCCGTGCAATGCGATGAAAACGACGTCAGGCTTGGCTTCTTTCAAGGCAGATACAAGATTGTCATCCAGATCCAAAGCTGTGACGCTGAAGCCCTTCTCTACCAGAGCGCTACTGACTTGCTGTCCTGTACGTAGTGATATTTCTCTTTCTGCGGATTTTCCACCGTAAATTAGCGCAACTTTCTTTTTCATAGTAATCCCCGGGCAATCCTGGTGCAGCAACTGCCAGGACTTGCCTCTGCTCCTTTCTGAATATAGCTTCTAGAATTATAGCTGATAAAACAGCGGTGCCATGACCCTTGATGCAATAATCGTGACGAGAAAAACATATATGGCTATCGTAGCCACAACAATCGTTATGGAAAGAGAGATGACTTCTCCTGACATTGCTCCACATCGTCTTGCAGAGATTACCCATATCATCTCAAGAATTATTACAAGAGACAAAATGGCTGCGCATTTCAGGATTGAGATTAGTCCCACAACTGCACCCCCGGACAAAGAAAGACTCTTTAATATTCTATGTCTCTTGCCGGGGGTTTGAGATTAAAATCCATCGCCAAACTTGATATCCCAAGTTTTGAGCTGATCTATTAGATCATATCCTGTAAGATCGAGATGAATCGGGGTAATGGAGATCATGTTATGCCTGACAGCTACAGAATCGATGTCAAGATCACCGTCGGACTCTTCGACACTCCCTGCCATCCAGTAGTATGCCCTACCCCTGGGATCGACTCGCCTGTCGAAGACGTCTTTCCATACCCTTGCGCCCAGTCGTGTAATGGACACCCCTGCCAGGTCCCGCCTCTCCACAGACGGAACATTGACGTTTAGCAATGTCTTAGGAGGCAGCCCCATCTTTGCCACTATTGACACCAATTGTTTTCCGAACTCGGCTGCCACAGGGTAGTTGCAATTCTCAAATGCTGCCACAGATATGGCCACAGAAGGAATTTCATAAATCGCCCCTTCAATAGCAGCGGAGACGGTACCTGAATATAACACGTCAGTTCCTAGGTTCGGACCGCGGTTAATGCCGGAAACCAATACATCAGGCTTCCACTCCAGAAGGTCTTCGATAGCCAACTTGACACAGTCTGAAGGAGTGCCGTCAACAGCCCATGCCCGAATTCGGGAATCGGGGAACTTTACGCTTTCTATCCTGAGCGGCCTAAGCACTGTGATAGCATGCCCGGTGGCGCTTCTCTCTCTGTCCGGGGCCACAACTCTGACTTCACCGAGATTTAAGAGGTCCTGCGCTAATATGCGTATCCCGTCAGCGAAGATGCCGTCATCGTTAGTGACCAATATTCTCATGAAGAGCGCTCACTCCTCATAACCTACGTGAATTACACCGTCAACTTCAGTAATTTCATCCAGTAATCTGTCCTTGGGCACTGAGAATGGAACTTCCAGGCTGAGATGTATGGCAGCCTCATGTCCTTTCCCCAGGGTTTCCATATCAACTTCTTTTATACTAACGCCGTATCTGCCTAATATGGATGCGATAGAGCCTAACTGACCCGGCCTATCGCTTACTTGAACGAAAAGGCGGTCACGTTTGGATAACATGAATCTTCTTTCAAAACGATCAAATACTACAAGCACTACAACGACAAGGCCGGTAGTTACTGCGCCTGAGATATAAAACCCTGTGCCTACAGCTAATCCTATCCCTGCAACTACCCAGAGGCTCGCTGCAGTGGTCAGCCCTTTAACCGTTGAGCCTTCCCGAAGAATGGTACCGGCCCCGAGAAAGCCGATCCCACTTATGACTTGAGCTGCGATTCGCCCTGGATCGTATCCTAGTTTGCCTGAGAACTCCAAGAATGCGTACTGAGAAATTATCATTGTGAGAGCTGAGCCGATACATACAAGAATGTGCGTTCTAAAGCCTGCAGGCCGTTTATGGCTCTCCCGTTCAAGCCCAATCAGTCCGCCGAATGCGGTAGCAACGACAAGTCTTAGAATCACCTCGCCATGGGAGATCACGCGCTCACCTCACCATCATTAAACAATTACAGGCTTTTCAGTCAAAGCTAATTATAACACAAAGATCCGGCGAAAAGCGCAAGCGCAAGCTAGTTCAGGACAATGAGACAGGCGAAACTGAGTTGTATCAACTGCTTGCCCTTTGGGTGGGTTTTTCTCGCAAGGTCAAGATGTGGTGGGAGACTTGACGGACAAGTCCTTGTATCTGGTCCAGGGCTTCCAGTACCGGCATTACGGCCACATCTCCGCACAACTCTTTGATAGCTTCCAAAGCACAAGATCTAAGGTCTTCGTTTTCAAGGCATATCCTCACCAAAGGCTCAACTGCCCGCTTATCCCCGAGTGCCTGGAGCGCCTGAATTGCTCCATAGCGAACATCAGTGGACTCATCCTCAAGCGCGGAGATGAGGCGTCCCAATACCTTAATATCGCCGATTTTTCTAAGGGCTTCAACTGCTTCGTATCTCACTGTAGAGTCAGGATCACTTAAGAGAGCTGACAGGCGCGAGACAGATTTCTTGTGTCTGAGTTCTCCCAGAAGCTTTGCTGCTCTGCGCCTGATGTTCCTGTCAGCCATCTCCAGCGCGCAGCTGAGAGCCTCAACTACTTCCACCTTGGGAAACTTCATTATCGCTCTGGTGATATTGTAAGCGACATATGGATTCTCTTCTTTAAGTGTTTTTACAAGATCTTCTAACGACGACTCATCCTGAATTTCCCCAAGCGCTTCTGAAGCCCAACTTCTAACTGAGTCATCTTCATCCTCGAGAGCGCGAATCAGGACTCCCACAGCTTCCTTGTCAGGTAGCTTACTGAGGCCATAGGCTGCTCCGCGCCTTGTGAAGATATCTCCTTCATCAAGGGCTTGAATCAGGAGATTGACAATCTCGCGCCTTACGCCCTTAACCTCAGCCTTAGCCCGGTCCTGTCTGTCACTGTCGAGTTTATCTAAATCTTCTTCGAGTTGAGACAACTGGTGAATTAAGATGTCAATTTTGTCGATGCCATCGACCATGTGAAGCCCCCCATCCCCTGGCAGCAACCAAATTTCACAGCGTATTCCGCCACCTGAGAATCAGCAAAAAGGGGAAAATATGTCTCGCCGGAGAGCTGAGTACAGCCCGGCGACAGCACATTAATTGTTCGACGCCGGGGAATCTATTCCTCCCCGCTCTGTCTCAGTCTGCCGGTATTTTGTATCATATCTGACTGGTTCTCATTCCGCAATGGGGGCATACTTCCGCGTCAAGATCCATGAGATCATGACACTTCAAACAGTCCTTTTTTACAGGCTTTCCGCAATGAGGACAATACGCCAAATTATGAATGTACTTCTTGGAGCAATGGGGACATATTAGAAGCGCCCCACGGGGGCGTAAAAGAAGATACCCGGCTACCACAGCCAGTGGTCCCAAAATACCTACTGTCAGAGCTGAAAAAACACAGGCTACTGCCCAAATCACAGGGTTATGATCCCGTCCGCGGGCATCCCTGAAAACCCACCAAGCAGACACTAATCCTGTTGCTATCGTTCCGATTAAAATCGGCCAGTTCGTTCCACCAGATTCCATATTCCATCCGCTGGAAAGACGTATCTTGACGCCCTTATGACTCCAGCTCCCTCCCCTATCACATCATATTATTACAGTCATCTTAGGTATGAGCCTCACGAATCCCGGATGTGCCTAAACTTGAGTCTTGTTTCCGGAACAGGCATTCTGAGCATTAAGTCTTCCACTGCTTTTCTCGGATCCAACCCTTTGAAAAGGACGGAGTATAACTTAGAGGCAATAGGCATCTCCACATTGAAACGTTTCGACAAAGCCACTGCAGCCTTAGTAGTCGTAATCCCTTCCACCACCATGCTTGTGGAACTTACGATCTTGTCCACGCTCTGTCCTTCAGCTATTGCCATTCCTGCTCTCCTGTTCCTCGATAACATGCTCATACAGGTCACAATTACATCGCCCATCCCTGAAAGGCCTGCAAAAGTCATGGGATTTGCTCCGAGAGCCGTGCCGAGCCTTACCATCTCTGCAATGCCCCTGGTCATAAGGGCAGCTCGCGTATTATCCCCAAATCCAAGCCCGTCAGAAACCCCGGTGCCCAGGGCAATTACGTTCTTCAAAGCGCCTCCGAGTTCCACACCGGTCATATCCTTACTGGTATAGACCCTCAAAGTCGAACACATTAGAATCTCTTGAGCAAGCTCTGCAACGGGTATATGGGAAGATGCAGCGACAATTGCAGTAGGAACCTTACGCGCGACTTCTTCAGCATGACTCGGACCGGAAATGACACCTATGTTATCAGTAAATTCGCGAGGAAGTTCTTGTGCTAAGACTTCTGACATCCGCATCAAGGTTCCTTGCTCAATACCTTTGGCTGCATGAATCAGAATATGCTCTTTTGTGATATATGGCTTGGCCAGTCTAATCACGCTGCGCATGTGCTGAGCAGGCACCGGTATCAAAAGAAACCGGTTCATCTTGATAACTTTTTCCATGTCACAAGTGGCAAGGACGTTCTTCGGTATGGAGATTCCTTCCAGAAACGTGCGGTTTGTGCAGCAGGTGCTTATTTCATCACTCACCTCTTGTTCCCTTGCCCACAGATCTACCGTATAGCCTTCTTCAGCCATGAGTACCGCTAGGGCTGTTCCCCAGCCCCCTGCACCGATAATTCCCACTCTCACTCAGCTTTCTCTCCTAACTTCCGTTCCTTCCCGGAAATGAGTCTTGTAATGTTGGAATAATGCTTTATTATGGCCAATATACCTACAGTAGCAGCAAGAATCACATATTCGGGAGGATAATGTAATGCATAAGCTGCGACAGGCGCAAGACCTGCTACAATAATTGACCCGAGAGACACATATCTTGTAAGCCATACCACACCTACCCAAACCGGTGCAAGTACAGCAGCAACCATAGGCATCGAGGCAATGACAATCCCGCCTCCCACCCCAATGCCTTTGCCTCCTCGAAACCTCAAGAATATGGAGTATGCTCCCCCTAACGCAGCTGCGATCCCACACAATGCGCCACCCCATGTCCCGTTAGCCAAGACACCTAAATATACGCTCAGTGCCCCTTTGCCAAGATCACAACATAGAACAAGCAGCGCCGGCCCTAATCCCAGCACTCTAAGAACGTTGGTGGCTCCTATGTTGCCACTGCCTTTAGTCCGCACGTCTACACCTTTCCATAGTTTGCCTATGACATACCCGAAAGGAATGGACCCCAAGATGTAACTGGAACCTATAGCTGCAAGAAGCCATACATACTTCATGGTTTCTCCTCCGTTCGTATCTATCCTCTTTTCCGGAGCAGGATTCTCAGTGGAACTCCTTGAAAATCAAAAGACTGCCTGAAGGTGTTTTCCAGATAGCGTCTATAGGAGAAATTCATCAGATTAGGGTAATTCATGAAAAGAGCAAAAGACGGCGGACTTGTTGATACCTGGGTACCATAGTATATTTTCAGCTGTTTGCCTTTGTCCTGGGGTGGGGTCACCCTGAATTGGGCTTCCTCCAATACCTCATTCAGAACGGAAGTCTCAATGCGTCTTCTGTGGTTCGCAACTACTTTCTCTATGACTTCCATTAACTCAGAGATGCCTTGGTTTTTTAGGGCGGATACGAATAAGAGAGGTGCATATGATATGAATGGCATTTCTCTCCTTGTACGCTGCTCGAAATGGGCCCTCCCCTGTTTGCCGTGGGCAATGAGATCGCTTTTGTTAGCTACAATGATCATGGCTTGACCTGCTTCTTCCACATAGCCCGCAATTCTTGCGTCTTGTGATGCAGGTGCGTCTTGGGCATCCAAGACAATGAGAGCGACATCACACCTATCTGCCGCGCGAAGCGCACGGAATACGCTGTAGCGTTCCACGGGGCTGTCAATTTTCGCCATCCGCCGAATCCCTGCAGTGTCGATTATCACAAAACGTTTGTCGTTCCACACAAAAGGCGTGTCCAGGGCGTCTCTCGTGGTACCGGGTATCGGTGTCACGATCGCCCGCTCTTCCCCTAGGATACAGTTTACCAAGGATGATTTGCCGACGTTAGGACGGCCGAGAACCGCCAGATTTATCACGTCGTCCTCAATCTCATGTTTCTCTGGGAGCGAAGGGGTCTCGGGTAAGAGGTCCAAAGTTTTGTCGAGAAGGTCTCCTATACCTATTCCGTGAATTGCTGAAACAGGATGCGGCGAGCCGAGGCCTAAAGCATAGAATTCTATGTGGTGATCGTAACGGGCGCCTTCTGCTTTGTTGGCGACAACTATTACCTTACGCCCGGATCTTCGTAGAATGTCAGCAACATCATGGTCATGGGGCATCAAGCCTGAAGCTGTGTCCACCACAAACCAAACTACATCAGCTTCACCGATTGCCATGTCAGTCTGGGCAATTGTCATTTCTTCCATTGAAGACGACGCAGGTCCTGCATAGATACCGCCTGTATCTACAATAGAGAACACTCTTCCCCGCCACTCAGCATGGGCATAGACTCTATCCCTTGTAACCCCGGGGGTTTCCTCAACAATAGCATGGCGTGAGCCTAGGATCCTATTAAACAGCGCAGACTTGCCTACGTTAGGCCTACCCACAATAGCCACTATGGGACCATACATGAAAAGTCACCCCTCTTGCATAGACGTTATGCTGAGTGTCCCATGTACATTCTGATAACAAGAGGAGGGACCAGCCCTCCTCTCCATAATAAACAACAGAGTTCCTAAAAGCCAGACACAATTCATCTTTTCCAATGACAGCGCCTGACTTAGCGTAGTAACTTAATATATTATGCTATGAACAGCGTCTTCCAAGTCTTTATCATTAATCTTAATCTGTGCTGCATCTCTAAGTTCCATGAGCACTGTTGATGTGGGCTGTGCCTTTTGCTTCGTAACTTGCCTTACAATGTCATCGCGGACTTCTTCAAAAGGCGCAACCCTCTCAGGTTTCTTGTCCTCCACTCTGATTATATGATAACCGAACATGGACCCAACCGGAGGGCTGGTCTCACCGATATCAAGGCTGAAAGCAGCTTCTTCAAATGACGGATCCATCACGCCTCTACCGAAAAAGCCAAGGTCACCGCCTTTGTCTTTCGAGCCCGGATCCTGTGATTTTTCTTTTGCAATCTCGGCAAAATCTTCGCCAGTATCAAGCTGTTTCAAGATACTCTTTGCAGTCGCTTCATCTTCCACCAGGATGTGCCTGGCTTTAACCTGTTCAGGTTCTGTATACCGCTCTTTGTTTTCATCATAGTAGGTCTTTAGCTCTTCCTCTTCCACTGTGACGTCGCGTGCTGCTATACCGTCAAGCAGTAACGTAGTCTCAATCTGTCCTTTAAGATCATCAAGAGTCATTCCGTATTGAGATAGGGCTTGTTCAAGACCGACCAACGATCCAAACTGACTGGCCAGCTTGTCCATTTCAGCTTCAACGTCTTCATCAGTGACTGTGATATCATACTGCTTGGCCCCTTGCCGAATGAGTTCATCCCGTAACATGACGGCAAGCATCTGGTTGCCACCTTGTTTCTTCAGAGCATCATTAAATTGCTTCCATGTAATGTCAGTTGAGTTTACTCTGGCAACGGCTTTCAGGTCATTAACAGTCCACAAGGCACCAATAACAACAAGGCCTATAACTACAATGATAATGATTACTCTAAGTGAGCTCTTGCTCTTCACCCTTGGTTCCTCCCTTTTCACACGCTGCACAAGAACGCGTTTAGTGTACCATACCGAGTATCCAGTGTCAACCACACCAAAAGGACTAACACCAAAAGGACTACCCTCACTATCTGTCGAACTTTGAACATGGCGAGACCTCTTCTCCTTTCGGCGCGGGTACGGCTTTAATGCCGCCGGGGGTCTCATTCTAGATCTAACCCCCGATCACCTACTACAACTTTACACTACCGACGTAGGAAACACCAACGCAGGAACCACACTGGCGCAGTAACTACACCAGCACATGAACCACACAAGCGCATGAACCAGGAATTCCGCAGACGCCGTATTTCCCGGATATGCGTTCCAACTAGCACCCTGATTGTGGCTGCCAATTGGATGGAAGTCTTGCCCATCTATGCAAAAGCATATATGGTCCCATTGCAGGGTGTTAGTCGAACAGGGCTCGTTTGGAGAGCCATTCAGACTGATCTGATAGTTTCTCAGTGGCTGAATGGCTCACCCAGTAAGCCAATCAGGGGGATCTGATGGCTTCCATGGGGTCGACTGGCTCTTCCTGAGATCCACTTTGGCGGATCTGAAGGTCTCTCAGTGGTCGATGGGCTCACCTAAGTAGATCGCCATAAGTGTTCGACCGTTCCAAAAAGGTGTACGTGCCGTGCGGGGTGGCCCCGCAAGGTATGTACGTTTTCTGAGGCCGGTGTTGCACTCGGGGACTGCATATAGGTCACCGGTAACCCAAGGCCTCGGAAAACGAACGGAAACTGAGGTAGCGAGGATCTGACTTAACCCGGGCAACAATAGATACCAGCCTGGGATAAGCTCGCCGTATACCCCAAGTAGCCATCGGTCGGCCGATTCGCGTAAGACCTATTCTTCTGGATAGGAACCCTCCTATTTTCGTAATGACCCCTATTGACGTTAAGGTGTCCACAAGCATATATGAATCTCTTGAAACCCCACAGACTTGAAAAATGCTTTCCACGGCACGTTTCACAATCCTTCTTCCAGGCCCCATACCTAGGATATACACGTCGCATCCGATATCATCACGTCCCATATGTATGCAAGCTCCGACCTCGTCCATGGTTACTCTATCATAGTAAGGCAGGTTCAGGATATCCCGTGGGTGCGGTATGGTGTCGGTAGGCAGATTTCCAAGGTGGATGGCTGCAGCCACCACAGAAGAGTGGGAGCTGCCATAGCAGCAGTATATTACCTTCACTCTTTTCGGACCCCCACGCTACCGGCTCGGACCAGGCCTTGCAAACTGTGGATCAATCGAGGAACTCACTGCCTCCGGAGTCTCCTGGAGTTGACTAGGACGTAGCCTACACCTGCCACAATCACTATTCCAATAATCCATGCAATGGACCTTGCCGGAGAACCCCGGTCTAAACCCTTTGCAGCTCCGGGTGTGGATACTACCGGCGCAATGGCAGACGCGAGAATTCCAACAGCCCTTTCTGCCTCCTCAAGATTGTTAGTGTGGGCGCCTACTTCCAATAACGCTGCTCTGGGCAACATGTCTTGATTGTAATTCCCTTGAGCCCACAGAATTCCCTTTATGAGACCCGGCGCCTTGGAATCAGTAGCTGACTTCAGTTGCTTTGCGAAGCGAAGATTCTGACCCCTGGTCTGGTTTTGCTGACCTATGACCAGCGTTATTTTGGTCACTTCTTCTCCTAGGACAGTAGCCCTATAAGCCTCGGGAGGCACAGCATCTCTGTGAATGTCGAAGGCTGCGGTAGGTTGTTGCTTCAGTAGCTTGGCTAAAGTCCGCCTTGAACGAGCATATGCACCGCCGTCATGGGGATTGTGATTATCAGTAGCTCTTACCACATCAAATCCCTGTTTCTTAAGGGCTTGCTCAAACGCAGCTGCAACCTTGTAAACATCGCCCCAATCCTTTGTGGATGAACCGCTTGAAGGTTCATAGGACTCATCACTATGGGTGTTATATAGCACCACAGTTCTTTCTGCCGGCTTCTGTTCGGCAAAAAACATCTGACTTAAGCTCCTTGCGACACCGGATAAAAGCGATGTTATGCCATCTCCAAAAGCCTCGTGGCCCTCGTCTAAAGTGGTTGTCTCCGTAAAGCGCGCGTACGCAGTCTGCTCGTGGATTCTAACAACTTCATAAGTTCTGTTGTCTTCATTAATGAACATATCGCCGGGAGAAAGCACAAGAGCAGTGTGAAAAACTGCATTTTCATCCTCGTCAACCAGAGTGTAGTAACCTTCGGACAGTTCATCTTCGGCAAATAGAGTCCCTTGAAAGAGCAATCCGCAAGCCAGAGAGACAATAGCTACTATGAGTGCTACGCGTAACACGCGGCTTCTTCGAATGCTATGATATTCGTGCCCAGTGCCGGTCATATGCTGATACCCCCCCGCTTATTCGTCAGACTCATCGCCTGGTATGTCCTGTTCATGGTCTATGGATTTCGAAACAACGTCAGCTCCGCCTCGACTCTCCGGTATGTGCCCCCCTTGCAGTCGCTCCATGGTTTCGCCGAACAATTCGGTAAGACCTACAGCAATGACGCCGGCGATGACTACTGCATCAAAGGCTCCTGCTCCACCCAGATTTACAGTAGACGGGAGCCGTTTGATTACGACTTCCACCAGATGGGCAATATCCAGGATCACAACACCTAAGACTGCGCCTGAAAACGCTGCACGCCTGGATCTACCGAGCAGGTATGCTATAGCCCCTGCTACCAGTCCGAAAACGTATACTGAGTCAATTATCGTTCTGCCTTCTTCGAACGTGAATATCTTTGATATGGCTACAAGAGCTGCTCCTGTAGCTACTGCAGAAAAGATACCTCGTCTGGTTTCAGCGGGCGTGTCAGCACGGGCCAATACGTATATGGCTAGGAACACAGGGACTACTGAGCCCCCAAGATTGATGCTAACCGTCTGAATACCGCGATATATAGGAATATCAACGAATCCTCCGACTAGAATCAGCAAAACAGCCACCAGGGCTTGTTTGTCATTGAGACGCATCCGATCAAGAACCCTGTGAGCAAGTCCGAGAAAAATGACAACACTTACTACGAGCAGCAGAATGAGTCCGACTGTCATACCAAAGCCCCCTTCATCCGTGGAAACAGACTCTCTTCCACACCCTGGAAAATAGCTTTTCCCTATCTCAGAAGGGTTATTCCTGAGTATGAGTTCATTGGTTTTCGCTCGTTTTCCGAGGTCTTGGGTGGTCCCGCACGGTACGTACATTTTCTGAAGCCGGTAATTGCAACGAGGGGTGTCAGAATTCGGCCACCAGCCTACGGGCGGGATTTTGTCAAGGCGACCCGCTTGGGGTGCCGTCCCCGAGTGCGGGACCGGAAACCCGCACGGTACGTACACTCACTGGAACCGGCGATTACTTATGGAGGAGACCGTTGTTCTCTCCCACATTATGTTAACGCAGCTCGCTTGAATCGCAAAAACCGGTCGCCGTCTTCGGCGAAACTGGCAACTACTGGAGAAGTTCAACGGTTTCATGGTAATCTACCTAGAGAGATGAAAGCGCCGATGGTCGAGAACCATCGGCGCTATGTCAGCTTGCATTCATGCTTACTCAAATATAGATGCTGTCTGGAAACCCAGGTGCTCTATTCTTCCTGTGAGTTCTTGAGAATATCGCCAAAAACATCACCAATAGTAGGCCCTTGGCTATCGGATCTATCCGCGTACTTCTTATAGACGCGCTTCTCCTCTTCGGATTGAGCTTCTTTCAGACTCAAGCCGATCCTGTGGTCTCTGGGCCTTACACTGATGACCTTTACCGCAATCTCATCTCCGGGACTGACTATATCATCAGGCCTCTCCACTCGTCTATCAGCTAATTGCGAGATATGCACAAGGCCTTCAATCCCAGGTTCCAACTGAACAAAAGCGCCAAAATCCACTGTTTTGGTGACTGTGCCTTTGACAATGTCACCTACTGGGTATCTTGTGGTCACGTCATCCCATGGATCCGGAAGGGTTTGTTTGAGACCCAATGAAATTCGCTCGCGCTCCCTGTCTACACCCAGAACCTTTACTCTTATTCGTTCTCCTTCTGAGACCACATCTTTGGGATCTTCCGTTCTCGTCCAGGCCATGTCCGAAACGTGAAGAAGACCTTCCACTCCGTCGCCTATGTCGATAAACGCCCCAAAATTAACGACACGTCTTACGATACCTTCGACAATTATGCCTTCGTTTAGAGATTCGAACACACGTTTCCTGGCTTCAGCCAGCTCTTCTTCAAGCACTCGCCGTGCGGAGAGAACCACGTTTTTCTTATCCCTGTCAGCTTCCAGAACCTTCATTCGAAGAGTCTTTCCGACAAGAGTTCCCAGATCCTGAATAGGACGGATACCTGCATGTGAGGCAGGGACAAAACCCCTCAGGCCGACATCTACAACGATACCGCCTTTGACTACGTCTGTGACTTCCCCTTCGACTATACCGTCATTCTCAAGAGCGTCAAAAATTGCATCCCATGCCTTGGCAATATCAGCCTTCCGCTTAGATAGCAGTGGCTCACCGCTGCTGGATTCCAGTTTCTCGACTAAAACATCTATCTTGTCACCTACATTGACTATACCTTCGCATGATTCTACCTGTCTTCTGGCAATTTCATTTCTCGGCACTACGCCTTCGGACTTCAGTCCAATATCGACAAGGACCCGCTCAGGTTCAACCATGACAACCGCACCTTGGACTATGTCGCCCTCTACAAACGCTGGTTGGAGCGGCATATCCACAGTCACCGGTTCCTCCTCTTCAGGTCCTGTAAGATCCGGCTCTTCTTCTACCGGTGAAGTTTCAGGCTCCTCTTCCTCTACCTGTGAAGTTTCAGGCTCTTCTTCGTCCACCTGCGAAGTCTCAGGCTCTCCTTGCGGTGTGTCCTTATCTTCCCCTTCACTGTCGGCGCATTCAACTGAATCCTCAGGAATTTCCTGCATTTCCTTTTCGCTTGCCTCTTCACTTAGATCAACGCATTCAACTTCGTTCTCAATTTTGTCCTCAGTAATCTCTGTTACCCCCAACTCATTTATCTTCTCTTCATCCAGTGCGCTCATCCTCTCAACGACCTCCTCGATAACCCAATTTGGCGTTGATGCCCCCGCCGTTAACCCCACCCTTTCGAGTCCGGAAAAGTCCAGGGCATTTAGGTCTTCCGGCCCTTCCACCCAGTAGACCCTAGCGCCTTCCGCCTGACATATTTCTACAAGCCTTCGCGTATTCGCGCTGGCTCGCCCGCCGACCACAATCACGGCATCAACTGATTGTGCCAGCTTGCGTGCAGCATCCTGCCTTTTACAAGTAGCATTACATATTGTATTGTAGGCCACAAGCTCTTTAGCCCTCAAGGCAAGGGCAGCTAGAACCCGGCGAAAAGCCTCAATTGTCTGGGTGGTCTGGCAAACAACACCGACCTTGGGCTCGACGGAACCGGATGCCACGTCCTCACTGGTTTTGACAACCCTTGCATTACCTCCGGCCCAATCCACCAGCCCGACTACTTCTGTATGTCCTTCGTCACCAACAATAAACACCTGATAGCCCTTACTGTCTAACTCAGCTACCCGCTCTTGTATACGCCTGACGTACGGACAAGTGGCATTAACGACTCTCAGCCCTCTCGTCAAGGCCTCATCAATAATAGAAGGCGGTAGCCCGTGGGACGGTACTATCATACAACCATCTAAAATCTCACTTAAACCCGATACCGGAATAATTCCTATTTCTCTTAGTTTGGCGACAACCTGAGGGTTATGAACCAGGGGACCGAGGGTGAAGGCTGTGCCTTCGGCGCCTGCCGCTTCAGCAATTTCAACCGCTCGCTTAACCCCAAAGCAGAACCCGCTGTGTTCACCAATCATAACCTGCAATACCCGTTCTACCTTCTTCCCTATTATCTCCCAACATCACACTAAACTTAACATGGCGACTCACTAAAGCTCCCGACCAATCTCTTGATCTCCTCCATCATGAGATTTGTAATAGCATCTTTCGGCCTGACTGAGCACTCATCCAGGGAAATCATGGAGCATACTTCAGCAGGAATAATCGGCTTGCCAAATCTCACATAAATGCGTCCCCCTCTGGGAAGGACAGCACCTTTACGCATAACCCTATTTGTGCCGACTATCCCCACCGGTACCAGATAGGCATCGGTTTTCTCCGCCAGCACGGCTGCCCCGGAATATGCTTTCTGCAGCCTGCCGTCGACGCTCCTGGTTCCTTCGGGAAACATTCCCAATACTTGACCGTTCCTAAGCACTTCGAGAGCTTGACGGAATGCGTCCTTATCATCTTTTCCGCGCTGAACGGGAAAAGCGCCTAGACCGCGCGCTATTATCCCAAGAAAAGGGTTATCAAATAACTCACGCTTTGCCATGAATCGAATGGGCCGATCTATGGCACACCCCACCACCACAGGGTCGAGCATGCTTGAGTGGTTGGCAGCCAAGATCACGCCGCCTTCTTCCGGAATGTTAGCCTTACCTTCTACTTGCATACTAAAGGCAATTCTCATGACGAATCTGAGAATTGCCCTAATGATTACATAAAACAAGGCGCTTCCTCCTTGCCCCCGGACACATTCCTGATATTCTTATCCTTGGAAAGTATCGAGTGAATGACACCTGCCACTTCGCTGATGGTTTCTTCAGGAGTTTTTCCCGTGGTGTCAATGGCAATGGAATCAGGCGCCGGTTTAAGGGGAGCTACCGTCCGTCCACTGTCAATTTTGTCTCTATGCATGATTTCGTTGATAATAGTCTCTTCTACCACGTCATATCCTCGCTCGCGGGCTTGAATTACCCGTCTACGCACACGCTCGTCAAAATCCGCCACAAGGAATATCTTTACGTCTGCGTCAGGCATAACAACAGTTCCAATATCCCTTCCGTCCATTACTACGCTGCCCTTATTTCCTATTGCTCGTTGTATGTCCAAAAGAGCAGTCCTCACTCCCGGAATCTCCGCTACTTCCGATACATAAGCGCCCACCTGCGGAGATGTCAGCTCACCTGTTACATCCTCACCGTCAAGGAGAACACGGCATTCACCTTCATCGGGTAAAACCGCAACTTCAGTAGTCTCGGCCAATCTGACTACCGATTGAGGCTCTCGAACGTTGACTCCGAGGCGTAATGCCTTTAAGGTCAGAGCCCGGTAAATAAGGCCTGTACTGACATAAGCCATATCAAACATTTTTGCTATGGCCTTTGCTACTGTACTCTTCCCTGAACCTGCAGGCCCATCAATGGCAACAACCGGCCCTGAACGATTTCTGTTCGCTCTTACGTTATTCGACGTATACATCGCAGATTCCTCTTCTCCTCAAATAAATCTCTCAGTAATGCGCTTAAATCGTATGGTTGTTAGAATATTCAGTTTGAATCGTTGTAGTAACCGGCATCCACATCCAGTCTTATACCCTCAAGCCGCTCAATCCTGCTGAAACCGGATCTTCCTTTCGGCGTGCTCAAAATGACTTGTCCCAACAGCGTAAGAACCAAGAACATGCATAATGCTATGCCGAACACTCTCTCAAGGATACATAACACTCTGTCAATGCCTTCTTTTCCTTCATTGGAGACCAGGCTCATAGCGCCCTCCTCTACCTTACTTCAGCCGCGGATTCACCTGCAATGTAACCTGTGGAAAACGCAGCCTGTAGATTGAACCCGCCGGTCATACCGTCAATGTCAATTACCTCTCCTGCAAAGAACAGTCCTTTGACGAGTCGTGATTCCATTCTGCTAGGATCAATTTCATCAACGTCTACCCCACCTGCGGTTACAATCCCTTCATCTGTCGGCCTTAATCCGGCTACATGGAAGGTAAGCTTTTTCAGGGTTCTGCCGATGAGAAGTCTTTCCTCCCTGGTTACCTGAGATACATGTTTCGCCGGAGATATGCCGGCTTCCTGCACAATTATGGCAATTAGATGTTTAGGCACAAGGTCAACCAGAGAATTGTATATGGTTTGTCCTCCGTGTTTTTGGAAATCCCTCAAAATCCTGGCATCCAGTTGTTCATGGGAGAGAGCAGGCTTAACATCGATCTCCAGCGCTATTTTGGGACTTGCATGAATCATAGCGGACGCAGCCGCCCGTGAAAGTGATAGGATAATGGGACCTGATACTCCGAAGTGAGTGAAGAGCATTTCTCCGAACTCTGACCCGACTTCACACCCATCTACCATCAAGGTCGCCTGAACATTACGCAATGTCAACCCTGCCACATCTCGAGGCCATGACTCAATTGTCTCAAGCGGGATGAGAGAAGCCCTGGGTGGGACAATATTATGCCCCAGCTCTTTGGCCATTCTGAAGCCATCCCCTGTAGAACCTGTAGCCTTATAGGTAATTCCCCCGGTCGCAATTATTACTGCATCGCACCGCAAAAACTGAGCCTGCCCGTTAACTGCGCTCACGATTACTCCCTGAACCTTGCCGTCTCGCGCCACAACATGTTTCACCGTGGAATTGCACTTCAGTCGGGCCCCGCTCTTTTTTGCATACATCACCAAAGCCCGAAGCACGTCCATGGATATTCCGGACGCAGGAAACACCCTTTTGCCTCTTTCTGTTTTACTCTCGACTCCGAGTTCCCGGAAAAACGCCCTGAGGTCATAAGAATCAAACCTTGAGAAAGCGGAATATAAGAACTTTCCGTTTCCCGGCATACCGGCTACCAATCCGTCCACATCTGTATCATTGGTAAAGTTGCATCTGCCCTTCCCTGTGATAAGGAGTTTCCGACCCGGTCTGCTGTTCCGTTCCAAGAGAGTCACAGATGCTCCTTGCGATGCACCTCTTCCTGCAGCTATGAAGCCTGCAGGTCCTGCTCCTATTACTATAATATCTTTTTGCAAGACGTTATCCCTTCTCCTGACCTTGCTGCCATCCTCTGAATCCAGCTCTCCTCGGCTTGAGTGAGGTGTCTCCATGAACCGACTTCCAAGTCTCCCATAACCAATTCGCCAAGACGGGTCCTGGTAAGACTCGTCACCGGATGACCGATGATATCAAACATCTCACGAACTTGACGCTTCCTGCCTTCACCAATTTTGATTTCAACCAGAGCACAGCTTCCGGAGGCCTTAATCAGTCTTACGACAGCCGGAGACGATGTATGCCCGGATGGTAATCTCACCCCGTCACGCAATAGATCAAGTCTGTCTTCACCGGGAACCCCTTTGACAACTGCCAGATAGGTCTTATATATTTCAAATTTGGGATGGGTCAAGACGTGGGTCGCGTCGCCGTCGTTAGTCAGAAGAAGGAGTCCTTCGGTATCCTGATCCAATCTGCCTACAGGGAAGAGCCGTACGCCCATAGGCGGGACAAGGTCCAGTATTGTGCGTCTTCCTTGAGGATCGTATACAGTAGAAATATAGCCTTTAGGTTTATTGAGCATGATGTAAATTTTCTTGTCATGAACATGAATAAGTTGGCCGTCAACTCTTATCTCACAGGCGAAAGAATTAAACTTAGCGCCTGGTTCGCGTATGATCTTTCCATTAACAGTAACACGGCCTTCTTTGATAATTTCCCCGCTCGCCCTACGTGACGCGACATCCGCATTTGCAAGAATCTTTTGCAGCCTTTCCATTATGAAACCACCAATCAAAACAGCACTACTTCGCGTTTTCCAACCTGCCCAGACTGTCGGTGGCGCCGAGAGCTAACAGGACATCACCTTCTTTAATGATATCATCAGGCCCGGGTGATACTTGGACTTCATTGTCAGTGCGGCGAATGGCAACAATATTTACACCAAATCTGGCACGCAGATTCAAGTCACGAAGAGTCTTGCCGATAAGCTCTGAGGAAGCCGAGATTTCAGCGACACCGTAATCCGGGGAAAGTTCAATAATCTCAAGGATATTCGAAGACGTAAGGGTATTAGCCAATCTTACACCCATATCCCGTTCAGGATAGACGACTTTCTCCACCCCGATTTTCTCAAGCAACTTGCCGTGCAATTCGTCAGTGGCCTTTCCCACAACGAAAGCTACCCCCAGGTCTTTGAGAATCAAACATGTAAGTATGCTGGACAACACATCATGGCCGATGGTAACAACGACCACGTCAAAGTTGCGGATGCCAATTGCCTTGAGAATGTCTTCATCTGTCGCGTCTGCCTGAACCGCATGGGTTACTTCGTCAGCCACACGTTGAACCTTGTCTTCATCTATATCGACGGCCAGCACTTGGTACCCTAGCCCTGCCAGCGTACAGGCAACACTGGCCCCAAACTTGCCCAGACCGATGACTGCAAACTGTCGCATCATACCATCTCCCACAAAGGCATTATCCACAGGCACAAAAGACCACATGTGGCAACCTAAGGTTCCAGACGATCTTACGACATTATTTATGCCAATGCAACCTGGCATTTCGAGGTTAGCGAGTGTCAGCGAGCGTCCCCTTGTATGTTCTGCTTACAGGCCACGTCTCCTATATTTTTCTGTTTCCCTCCCGCGACCCCTTTTGCCAAGAAAGACGGTACAAAGTCAATCAGTTTGTCTAAGGGGCCGATGCCTTCCACAGGCATAACCCTGACCTGGCCCATGCTGACGACAAGAAAAGCTACAGGATGGATGGTGAGTCCTGCGCCCGCTCCTCCCCCGAAAGGGAATTCGGCTTGGTCTGCGGCGCCATCAGGGCGGGCTTTCCCCCCTTGCCGGTCTCCTTGGGTCTGAAACTCACTGCCCCCTGCAGCAAACCCAACAGATACTCGGGATACCGGCAAAATTACAGTTCCGTCGGCGGTCTCAACAGGATCTCCTAAAATGGTATTGACGTCAATCATTTCTTTTATGTTGTCCATGGTTGTCTTCATCAGGACATCAATTGGGTGATCCGTCATAAGAATTTCTCCTTTCAAACTAGGCTGAACCTACCGCTAGTTTTACCCAAAGATGGCTTGGAAAACAATATCGCTCGGCCGCAATAGCACAATACTATCGAAATCCAGGTCAACACAGACTCTGTTGTAACAGGGCACGACGGTAATTTCCGGTGGGTTGTGTGGAAATCGTAATCTCCTGGATAAGACAGCCATGGCAGTGCCAATCAGAGTATAGATGGACCCCACGGCTATGCCGGTAGTCGCCGCGTCACCGGTGCCAAAGTACAGCTGAACTCGGAGACGGACTATATGAAGGCCTCTCTTGAGAGTCTGGACAATGATAGGCCGGATGAACCTGTCCCGTGGTGTTTGGGTTTCTCCAAGTTTATCTTCCTTGACATCTTGCCTCGGCTTATTCGTGATTATCCTGACTATAAACCGGCTTAGCAGTTCAGGGACATTCTCAGGATGGGTAATGAGCTCCTCGAGAGCGCTGATTATCAATTCTCCCTGACCGTCTTCATCCAACTGCTGTATGTGTTCAGTTCTATACACAGTGAACCATATCAGCCCATTTAGGATCCCGAAGCTAACTGAGGCAAGTGTCTGACTTCGATTAAGAGTGAGTTGGATACGGACATGTACATGCGTAGCAAACACAGCTAAGGCAAATGCTGCTATGCTAAGAGTGAGAAACGGAAAAACCCATTTCATCGAAAGGTCTCACTCCGACAGATCATGCAGGTATTTTTCCCTGATCTAAACCTAAGTATGAGTTCATTAGTTTGCGTTCGTTTTCCGACGTCTTGGGTGGCCCCGCACGGTACGTACGTTTTCTGAAGCCGGTGACCTATATACAGTCCCCGAGTGCAACACCGGCAACCCGGCACGGTACGCACACTCTCTGGAACCCGCGATTACTTATGGTGGAGATCGTTGAACTTCTCCAGTAGCTGCCGGTTTCGCTGAAGACGGCGACCGGTTTTTGCGATTCAAGCGAGCTGCGTTAACATAATGTGGAAGAGAACAACGGTCTCATTGTGATCTACTTAGTATTCCAAGGAGAGAGTCGGAGTCCTCCGTAAGCGGTGGAAGCTCGTCAAGGGACGCAAGACCGAACCACCTGAGAAATGTTGATGTGGTACAATACAGGGCAGGACGCCCAGGCGCCTTTTTTCTCCCGGACACGCGCACGAGACATCGTTCCATGAGGGTATTCAAGACACTGTCTACCCGAACACCACGGATAGTCTCTAACTCCGGCTTGGTAACAGGCTGTCTGTACGCTATTATTGCAAGGGTCTCCAGGGCGGGGCGTGACAGACTTTGCCTGACTTCTATATTGAGGCAGGAAACATAATCAGCAAACTGAGGTTTTGTGGCCATCTCATAACCGCCTGCTACAAACACTATCTGAATTCCTGAGTCGTCTCGTCTATACTTATCCTGGACGTCTTTTACCATAGATTGCACAGTCTTTGAGTCCAGACCTGTGATCTCTCCTATCCGTTTTGCCGAAATCGGACTCGGTGACGCAAAAATCAAGGCCTCGATTATTGCTCTGGCCTCATTGTACTCCATAGGTTTATCCCCCTGGCACAAAAGCTATGACAATCTCACCAAAATGATAATCTTGCCGGACAATCACCTCTCTGAGCCGAATAAGTTCGAGAAGCGCCAGAAAAACTGCTATCACTCCGGAACGTGTGACAGGCTCAAAAAAAAGTTCGCGGAAAACAACCTTTTCCTTCTCCCGAATACAGGCACGAATATGATCCATGCCTCTTTCAAGAAAAAGATCATCTTGGGGAACATGAGAAAACTCTTCACGAGGGGCTTCTTTCAGAATATCCTGTAGGGCTGAGAGCAGATGTGTCAGTCCTATTTCCGTGGATGTCAGAGGTATTTCCTGGGTAATTTCAACAGGACGGCTCCTCGGAAAGACACCGCGCCAGGTCGTGTCGCGCCTGGCTAATTCCGCAACCGCATCCTGAAATACCCGGTATTCCATTAAGTGCGCCAAGAGCGCTTCATTAGACCATTCGCTTTCAGAATCATAGAGGAAGTCATCTTCCTGCTCGTTCTCATCGTCAACCTCACTGTCGGTATCTTCCTCAGGAGGTAAGAGCTTCTCCGCCTTTGCCTTTATCAGAGCGCTGGCAGCTTTCAGGAAGTCCCCTATGTAATCTAAATCAGGCGTCCCCATGACGCGCTTTATCTCGCGCATTGTCTCGTCGAGTGTATCATGAACCGAGACAGACGAAGGATCTACCTCGCCCTTCTCCAAGCTCCGAGTTAGATCTTCAAGGGCTGTGATAGGTTGCACGCGCTCATTAGGCGCATCCCTCAAATCCTCATCGCCTGCCTAACATCTTCCAGAGTCGCCTCTGCAATAACCCTGGCCTTTCTTGCTCCTTCTTCCAAAACGTCATGAATGATCCCGGGATCTCTTTCAATAGCCGCTCGTCTGTCACGAATTGGCTCTAAGTACCCATTGAGCGCGCGTGCCAACTTCCGTTTACACTCAACACACCCTATGCCTGCGCTTTTACATCCCTCGTGGATATCGTCGAGACCCAGCTTTGAAAAGACCTTATGAAATGCATATACGGAACAAACATCGGGGTCGCCGGGATCCCGCCGGCGTATCCTTTTGGGGTCTGTAACCATGTTTGCTACAATGCTCTCAACTTCGTCGGGGCTTGCCGACATCTCAATGATGTTTCGGTAACTCTTGCTCATCTTCCTTCCGTCAGTACCGGGAAGCAAAACAACCTCATTAAGACGTTCCTTAGGTTCGGGGAAAACAGGCTCATAGAGGAAGTTGAATCGTCTTGCGATTTCTCTTGCAAGTTCTATGTGAGGCAGTTGATCCTCTCCTACCGGCACAAACTGAGCTTTGTACACCAAGATATCAGCAGCCATGAGCACAGGGTACCCCAAGAATCCGTGGGTCATAATCTCCCTTCCCTCAAGCTCTCTAAGCTGCTCTTTGTAGGTGGGACATCTTTCCAGCCACGACAGTGGGGTAATCATAGATAGAAGCAGAGATAACTCAGCATGCTGCTTAACATCAGATTGCTTGATTACTAAGCTCCTACTTGGATCTATTCCGGCAGATAAATAGTCAATAACCAAATCTCTGATGTTTTTCCGAATTTCAGATGTATCTTCATACCCCGTAGTGAGGGCATGCCAGTCTACAACCGCGAAGACACAGTCATAATCGTCTTGAAGCTTAACCCAGTTGTCAAGAGCTCCCAAGAGGTTCCCGAGATGGAGTCTTCCGGTAGGTCTCATGCCACTGAATATTCTCGGTTTTGACATACAGTTATCTCCCTTTCTCTAGAGAATTCTTCGACCCGAAATGAGGAAGGCCAAGAATCTCATGATAGGCAGCATTATGGTGGATGTAGCCCCTGTAAAAATCAGAAGCAGCAGAATGAATTGGCCATATTGCTCCAGTTGCTGATAAACATAGAGGTTCTTGCCTCTTAGGAATATAAGAAGCAACCTGGAGCCGTCTAAAGGCGGTATCGGAATGAGATTGAATGACGCAAGGCCTAGATTTATGATAATTGCAAAATAACAAATAAGATCGATATAATACGGTACACGTATACCTAATCTGTACGGAAGTGTGAATAAAAAAGCTAAAACCACGTTAGCAAGAGGGCCTGCCACCCCTACCAGAGCCATTCCCTTGCGCCAATTCTTGAAATACGCGGGATTTACCGGCACAGGTTTTGCCCAGCCGAATCTGCGGGTAATTATCAAAGCAAGAGTACCAAAAACATCCAGATGGGCTAAAGGATTAAGGGTCAGACGGCCTTCCCAACGAGGAGTAGGATCTCCCAGTGCGTCAGCAGTTGCAGCATGAGCAAACTCATGAACTGTAAGCGACAGCAATATTATGGGCAGAGTCAAAAGCATCGAAGACAAACCAGCCATATATCTCCCTCCGCATTAATCCTTGAGCCACTCTAGCCTGGATTGCCCGCTGCAGGCAAATGAGGGCGAATCTCCTTTGCGCCGGCTTGAGCCAACCGTCTGGGTATCCGGTCTCTTGCTACTAGATTCGCGTAGCTCTCCCTCTCCACAACGATGTCAGCCAAACCCGCCTTTACGAATATCACCGCAGGCCTGGGATATCTGTTATAATTACTTGCCATTGAGTAATGGTAAGCCCCTGTAGTAGGGATTGCCAAGAGATCACCGGGTTGAATCTGTGGCATCTTGCCATCGATAACCAGCATATCTCCTTCTTCACAGTGCTTACCCGCTATGGAGACGGTCTCAGCAGGCTCTTCCAATGCTCTGTTGGCTAAGATAGCCTCGTACTCAGCTTGGTATAGCGTAACTCTGGGATTCTCCGACATCCCACCGTCTACCATGATGTATTTTCGGATTCCGGGTATGTCCTTGATTGCGCAAACAGTGTATAATGTGGTTCCTGCCTCACCTACGATGTAACGCCCCGGTTCTACCACGACACATGGGAGATCCAGACGTTGCACATGACAGGATTCCCGAATGACCTGGGATATTCTCCTGCTGTATTCATCAAGGGATATCGGTGTGTCTGTTGCCTTGTACCTAACACCGAATCCGCCTCCGAGATTGACTTCACGCAAACTATACCCGTATTTTTCTTTCACATCTCCTACAAAGTCCATGACAACCTGGGCCGCCAGGACGTAGGGTTCTACGTTAAGTATTTGAGACCCGATATGGCTATGGATTCCCTCAAGAACGAGATAATCCGAAGCCAGCACTCGTTCCACTGCTTTCATAGCCTGCCCATCAGTTATCCCGAGCCCGAACTTGGAGTCTATGAGGCCGGTCTTGATATAGTCATGTGTATGCGCTTCCACTCCCGGATTGAGACGAATCTCGACATGCGTTCTTCTTCTAAATTTCCGCGATATGTCAGAAAGCAAGTCAAGCTCGTCAAGGTTATCTATGACGAATCTCCCCACACCGACCCTTACGCCCATTTCGATTTCCTGGGAGGTCTTGGAGTTTCCATGAAACAGAATATTCTCCGTGGGAATTCCTGCCTCAAGAGCTGTGAACAACTCTCCCCCGGAACACACATCAAGGCCTAAGGACTCTTCATGGATAAGCCTGCACATGGCAAGAGAGCAAAAAGCCTTGCTTGCGTATGCAACGAAAACCTTGGGATAGTGTCTCATGAGCGACGTTCTTATTTCCCGGCATTTGGTGCGCATCATCTCTTCGTCAAAGGCATGAAGAGGGGTGCCAAAGTCTCTTGCAAGGCGAGTGGCACGGCAACCGGCTATTTCTAATTCTCCGTCACTTGTAATCTGTATAGACCTGTGTAGCTCCAATTTCGCCTCTCCCATCCAAAAACAGCGGACCGGCTTACCTTGTCCGCAAGTTCGTGTCTCTTGATATTAGTCCCAGTTAATCTTCCCTGCACCATCAATTCCGTTCTAATCCAAGTGATAGCTTGTTTCACATAATAGCATGCAAGCTATCTGCGGTCAAGAGAGTTCTCCGCTTTGTGTCCGCTTTGACTGCGGCCTTTGTCAGCATCGTCACAGTGAATCCCACCTGCCGCACCTGGAACCCCATCTGGCAATAACCTCATTATCCATAGTAATATTTACGATTTCACAAAGGTTCGGACAGCCGCTACATTCGAAGGTCCTGGTAGCATAGTCTCTGTTAAGCGCCTTGAATCCACGAAATGTGGATTGCCCGTCTTTTCTGCTTTTCTCCTCGGCAGCCACCAGTGCAGCGCCTAAGGCACCCATTACATCATAATGTTCCGGCACGATGACTTGTGTGACTAGTTCTTTTTCAAAAGCAGCTTTCATGCCGGCATTGGCAGCAACGCCGCCCTGGAAAACTACAGGCGGTTCAATAGCTTTCCCCTTCCCTACATTATTCAAGTAGTTTCGGACAAGCGCCTCACACAAACCGGAAATTATGTCTTCAATCCTGTGTCCCATTTGCTGCTTATGTATCATATCTGACTCAGCAAATACTGCACATCTGCCTGCGATTCTCACAGGAGTTACAGCCCCAAGCGCAAGTTTGCCGAATTTATCTATGGCAATACCGAGCCTGGCAGCTTGTTGCTCCAAGAAAGACCCTGTGCCTGCTGCGCACACAGTATTCATGGCGAAGTCAATAACCACCCCCTGCCTGAGAATGATGATTTTTGAGTCTTGGCCGCCGATTTCAATTACCGTTTGGGCACCTGGCACCTTATGGTTGGCAGCTACTGCATGAGCGGTAATCTCATTCTTGACGCAATCAGCGCCGAGGATCACTCCTGCCAACTTCCGGCCGCTTCCTGATGTTCCTACTCCGAGAATCTTCATATCACCGGCAACAGCGGCAAGTTGCCGCATTCCTTCCTTTACAGCGCCTATCGGATCTCCCTGAGTCCTCAGATAGATCTTCTCCAGTAACACTCCTGCCTCATCGATCAGCACTAAGTTAGTGCTGACAGAACCCACATCCACTCCGAGATATCCTGACCCTGCCACCGGAAATCATCTCCTTGCGCGGCGTGACATCCGGACTAAGTCAACAAAAGCTTCGAGACGCGTCAAGACCCCTGTGCCCGACGAATGCTCATCAAGAACAAGAGTCATTACGGGAATCCCGAGCTCCTTCGAAACGGTAGGTAGTATGTCTTGAGCTATGATTTCCGGCATACATGTGAAAGGAGCCACCTGAATTACGCCGTCCAAACCCTGCTTTGCATAGTCCACAGTAGACGCTATCGTTTCCACGCCGTGGCCCCCGACGAAGTGACATAAGTAAGGCTTGGCCAATTCATATGGAAGCTTGGACTTCCGAAGAATGCGAAACACGTCCTTTACCACATGCTCCACTATCCAATCACTGAGGTAGATTGATCTCAGTACTACCACTCCCATCTCGCCCAGGCGTTTCTCAATCTCACAGTTGACAAAAGGTTCGAGGACCATGAATACTTCTCCCACAATACCGATTCGAGGTTTATCTGAGTCTGTCTTCTTGCAGACGGACTTCATCGCCGTTTGTCCGTTTTCTGCGGCAGAAGTTACCTCTTTCGGCGTACCCGCCTCTTCTATACACTTCAAAGCGGCCTCGAAGGCAAATGAGACTTCACCCTTTGAATTTTCAAACGGACGAAGCTCAAGAGCAAGTTTCTCCAAAGTGTCTATACTCGCTAGTTTACTCCAGCCGAGATGCAGAGCGCGAATGTACCGTGTGATAGGTTGAGGTCCGATAATCTCCCGCAATTGCCTGACAACACGGTCGAGTCTCCCTTGCGGCGGCTCCACCACAATCATCTTGAAATCGCACCTGAGCCCTTCCAAGATTTGACGTTGGATCTCGCCATATAACCCAAGGCGGCATGGGCCTATGCCTCCTACCATTACAATTGTATCCGCTCCTTTCTCCAAAGCTTCCAGGTAGTTCCCGATATTCACTTTCAGCGGAAGACATGCGAACTCAGGCGAGTAGAGGGAGCCCAGAGACATTGTGCGTTTCGTGGGAGGTGGAGGAAGCACTACGTCAATTCCCAGCGCTTCGAAAAGAGCTTTCCCTGCTATGTGCATATTGCCCAGACGCGCAAAGGTCAGTTTCACCCTGGACGCGACCTCTCCGCAATATCCAGGAAAGCCTCAAGTCTCGTGTGGACGCCGGCTTCTCCTGTGTGTTCGTCAACTATGATCGTCATGAATGGAACCTTCCGCTGACTTCTGGCTGACTCTTGTTGTAGAAGCTCGCTGATGAAAGAGTCGGGACCACAGGCAAACGCGCTCATTTGGAGGCAACCGTCTACAGTTCCCGGTCTCAGAAAGTAGTAGCCTGCTCCAAGCAGCTTTCTCCCCATGGTCCAGAATACCCGCTTACGCGACTTCGCTGCCTCCCTTTCAATCATCGTAGGCGGCAGCATATCCATAGTCACTACGTTTGCACGCATCAGCTTAAGCCTATCTAAAACGTTCATTCCGAGAAACGAATCATAAATAATATAAGGATGCCCCAGAAGGCCTATGACGAGGGGCCGAGCTCCCACCGCTTTTTCGAAAGCCGGAGCATTATGGGACGTGCCGGAGTTCCAAGAATCCGGGGCATCGTGCAAGTTCATCTTTGTCATAGCTTCAATAGGTGCAAGCCCTGCCTGGAGGAGCCGAGTAAACATTTCATATGTATACTCAGCCTTTTGTCTCGCAGCAGATATCTTCAGCGGATTTCGTGTGAAAAGCCTACCTGTCGTATACACTTCTTTTGCGAAGGCTTTTCGGTTTCTACTCATATCAATACATGGGTCCAGTATTTGCCGGATACCGGTGCAATTATGTCTTACCATATCAGGAAGGCCCATTAGTTTCGGACATATGTATGCCTTTTTTTCAACAGATACCAGTCTCGGAACGAACACTCTGTCACATTCACCGGAAAGACTCTGCACATGGCCATGGAAAGCTTTTACCGGCAGACACGCCTCGTCTACTGTAACCTTGATCCCTGAATCGATCATTGCCTTTGTGGTCTTGCCTGAGACTTGGCAAGTCTGGCCAAGGGATTCAAAAAACGTCTTCCAAGCCGGATAATAATAATAGAATAGAAGAGCCCGAGGGAACCCTATAGTCTCTTTCACAGAGGATTGTCACCATCCTTTGTCCATGTGCAATATGCCTTCCATCTACTTTAATTGTTATTTGGTACGAAGACATACAGTAAGTAGATCACCATAAGTAATCGCCGGTTCCAGAAAGTGTACCTACTGTGCGGAATTGCCGGTGTTGCACTCGGGGACGGCTCCCCAAGCGGGTCTCCTTGACAAAATCCGGCCTGTAGGCTAATGGCCGAAGTTTGACACCCCTCGTCGCAATTACCGGCAACCCAGGATCTCGGAGAACGAGCGAAAACTAATGAACTCATGCTCAGGCAATGAATGCCTACGTCCGGCGGTCCTTAAGATCGTGGGCTGAAGAAAAGGGCAGCTATAGCACTGAAGAATACGGCTATTGCCAGCCCCTGCCCGGTAAATTCAAATGCCCCTGTAAACAAGCCGATAATCCCGGTTCGTTCTGCCTCTAAAAGAGATCCCTTGGCAATCGAAGCCCCGAATCCCGTGACCGGCACCAGCGCGCCTGCTTTTGCAAATTTGAGAAAAGGCTGGTAAAGACCTAAACCACCTGTAATAGCTCCGAGCACTGTAAACAGCACAAGCATATGTCCGGGCAGAAGAGTTGTCAGATCTAATACCAATTGGCCTAAACCGCAGATTAGCCCTCCTATGAGAAATGCAACTATGTAGTCCACAGGTCATACCTTCTTTCTACCACTCAATTACAATAGCATGGCCAACTCCGGGAATAGTCTCTCCTTGTTGCGAGCTTAACGGACTTAGCAAGGCGCCGGTAGCTATGAGCAAAACGCGCTTCAGTTTTCCCCTTTCCATTTCCCTTAGTACATGGCCCAGTGTAATGACGGCCGGACACGCACATCCACTCGCCCCGGCCCCTACCCGTTGGGTCTTTGTGTCAAAGATCATAAGGCCACAATCATTGTGATTATTCCCACAGTCACAACCTGCGTCTTTTGTCAACTCTCGGAAGAGCTCGGATCCAAGGCGCCCGAGATCACCTGTGAGGATTAAGTCATACGCATCCGGACCATGTCCGGTGTCAGCTACATGCCGAAGCAAGGTGTCGGCAGCAGCAGGTGCCATGGCAGCGCCTAAGTTGTATGGGTCTTTAATCCCAAGATCTATGACCTTACCGGTAGTGGCCCAAGTAACCCTTGCCCCGTTCCCGGAAGATGCGAGAACCAAAGCCCCGGCGCCGGTCACAGTATACTGGGACGTAGGCTTGTGTTGAACATTTAATTCTATCGGGTACCGAAATTGGCGTTCCGCTGTCTGATAATGACTTGAGCACGCAATCAGAACGTAATCAGCGAACCCACCGTCAATGATCATGCCTCCGAGGGCCGTTCCCATAGCACACGTGGAGCACGCCCCATAAACGCCAAGAAAAGGTATGGCCAGCTGCCTTGCGGAGAAGCTTGCTGAGATGATTTGATTCAAAAGATCGCCTGCAATGTAGTAATCGATCATGCTCTTTGCAATCCCTGAACGTTCTATAGCAATCTGGGCAGCTTGCTCCAGGATTTTCCGCTCACTTCTTTCCGCGGTCTTCTCCCCGCAAGTCAGGTCAGGCAATATCACGTCGAAATCCTCGGCAAGGGGTCCACGTCCCTCCATAGGTCCTACTACAGTGCCTGTCCCAATGATAACCGGGGGATTTATGAACTTGACAGTTGCCTTTCCAATCTTCTTTGATGCCACAGCGCCGTATGCCCCTTCAGGTTACAACCTGGTAATGAACTTTATGAAAGCGGCAAAGACTCCGCTTAAAATACCATAGACGATGACAGGACCTGCAATGATAAACATCTTAGCCCCCATGCCCAAAACCCAACCTTCATGCTTGAAATCAATGGCAGACGCAGCGATTGTGTTAGCGAACCCTGTGATAGGCACTGCAGCTCCGGCCCCGGCGAACTCTGCGAACTCATCATAAACCCCGAATGCAGTCAGGGCGATGCCCAAGAGAATCATGACCGCAAGAGTAGGCGCAGACGCTGCATTGATATCCATTCCCCGCCGCATAAAGATGCCTAAGACAACTTGGCCTATTAAACAAATGGCGCCGCCTGTCACAAACGCAACAAGAAAATTTCGGAGATACGGAGGCTTTGGTTTCCTTTCGGCCACCAGTTGCTTATAAACCTCTTGCCTTCGCTTTTGCTCTTGGGCCTTCTGAGTAGTCTCAGGCATCTTTGTTATCTGCTTCTTAGCCTTCTCAGACGGCACCTTCGATATACCCCCTGACTAATGCATCCGAAATGAGCTATTACTCAGTAGACCACCATAAGTGATCGCTGGTTCTAGAAAGTGTACGTACCGTGCGGGACCACCCAAGACCTTGGAAAACGAGCGAAAACTAATGAACTCATACTTAGGTACCGTCCACGGAGAAAGCCACATTGACATTGGCTTTGTATTTTGCGATCTTGCCATTTTCTATGGAGGCGGTCATATTCAATACTTCGACGCCTGTGATATTCCGAATAGTCTTGGACGCTGCGCCTACAGCCTCCTGTATCGCGTGCTCCCAGCTTGTCGTTGACTCACCAAGTAATTCCACAACTTTGACTACTGACACCTGCTGTGCCCCCTTTCTCTTTTCTAATTATGCGCATGTGATAAGGGTTTAATTCTCCCGCAATTCAAGGGATTCGGTGGCATGCGGAAGAGAGGCAAATAAGGCTTGAGGGAAATGAAGATACAGCAAGAAAATACATTCGCCTGCTACATGACATCGAGCTCTTGTCGCAAGCGTTTCAGTGCGCTTTTCTCAATTTTGCTTACTTGTGGTTGGGAGATACCAAGTCGCTCAGCGACTTGCACCTGCCTTAGTTCAGCAAAGAACCGCATCTCGACTATAGCGCGTTCAGTGGGATCGAGAAGCGTTATAGCTTGTTGAAGGGCAATAGACTCTATTTTCTCGTCTGCAAAGGAAAAGGAGGCAATTCTATCCTCAATATTCAGAGAATCATCGGAGGAGACAGGTTGGGAAAGAGATACTATGGGCCTCAAGACTTCTTGGGCCTCAACTATCTCTTCGTTACGCAGTCCGGTTTTCTTGGCGATTTCATCAATGCTGGGCTCCCTTCCTAATTCAGCCCTGAGAGCATCTAATGATTCTTCAACCTTGGCAGCTCTGTCACGAAGCGTTCTTCCAATCTTAAGCCGCCCCAGGGAGCGAAGGTGTTCCCGAATTGTTCCGAGGATAACCGGCACAGCATACGTAGAGAAGCGAGTCCCGCATGATTCGTCAAATCGGTCCGCTGCTTTCAGAAGCCCGATACATCCTACCTGGAACAGGTCTTCCTTGTCATCTACGTCAAGGGAAAACCTATTCACTATACTCATAACTAGGCGAAGATTTCGCGAGACTAATTCCTCGCGTGCATCTCCATCCCCGGCGCGGATACGCCTCTTTAGCTCATGCACCTCTTCATCGGTGAGGAGGGGCCCGGTGGGAAATTGAATTTGACTAAGCTTCCGGTTCATCACTGTCCTTCGCCGCCCCATGAGGTGACTTTCTCATCTCAACCTTAACCCCTTTTCCAGGGACTGAAGATACACGGAGTTCGTCTGACAATGCTTCCATTATTGTGAACCCCATACCCATCCTATCGGGATCCGTTGTAAATGCCGGCGCCTTCGCCTGATCTACGTCTGCTATTCCCTTCCCAAAGTCCTCGATTATGACAGTTAGAGTATCACCGTTTCTTACTGCCGATAATCGAACAAGTCCTCCGGAAACATCGTAGCTGTGGAGCACAGTGTTGGATATAGCTTCTGACACCACTAGTTTTACATCATCAATTTCCTCCAACGTGAAAGAGTTAATTTGCGACGCGAAACACGCAACTGCGACTCTGGCAAACTCCACGTTTTCCGGAACCGCGGGAAACTCCAGAGTTACATAGTTTGTCACGCTCATCAGGTCACACCCCCCGAGCCTTGGCCCATGCCTCATCTTCCGTGTCGCAAATAGGAATGACGCCTGCCAAGCCTGATAATTCAAGGGCTTTTCTTGCTTGCAGAGAGGGGGATGCTACTATGACATTCCCGCCATGGGCATTGAGTCTTTTGTGTCTGCCTAGAATTACTCCCAACCCTGAGCTATCAATAAAGGTAACATTACTCATCATAAGAAGGATGTCGATTACATCAGGATTCGCATCGAGCTGCTCTTCAACTGCGCTGCGGAAGCTCGGTACCGTATTCAGGTCAAGTTCGCCCCAGATTCCGACTACCAGAACACGGCCAATGACCCTGACCTCTGTCTTCATTCACAATCCTCCTTTTCTCGTCCAGTCCCCTTCCTATTCTCCGGCCAAATAATTAGTCCTCCTTTGACTCATAAAAAAGAAAAACAGCCTCGTGAGGCTGTAGGAGGACGCGGATTCACAGGCTTATGCTCAATTGTTCTTAAACAAGGCACGGAGGAGATTCTGAGTAGTGCGAAAAATTACCCTAAGAATGTTGCCCCTCTTTACCTCTTCTGAAGCTATCAGGTCAATCCTGCCCAAATTCGAGCCATCCTCCGTTACGGCAAGCATCTCACCGATCTTCTGGCCTTTTGCCACAGGTGCGTCAACCTTCCTCGGCAGCGCAATTTCGTGTCTTACCTTGTCTTCTTCTCCTCGCGGCACAACACCGACTAACCGGTCTTTGCAAATTATGTCCACTTTATCCACAACGCCTCTGGTGACTTCTACCTCAGCAATAACCTGACCTTCCTTGGCCAATTCAACCCCGGCGAAGTGTCTGAATCCAAGATTAAGCAGAGCTGATGCTTCATTAAATCGGGTGGTTGAATCCGGGACCTTGAGTACAACAGAGACTAACCTGAGGCTGCCCTTCTCGGCGGTCGCTGCAAGGCAATAACCTGCTTCTTCCGTAAACCCGGTTTTGAGCCCGTCAACACCTTCATACGACTTGATGAGACGGTTTGTGTTCACAAGGATGTTTTTTCCGTCACGAACATAGTCGATCCAAGTGGTAAACCATTCATGCACCTTAGGATACCGTAATAATGCCCTGGACATAAGGGCAATATCCTTCGCAGTTGAGTAGTGATCCGGATGAGGCAGCCCTGAGGCGTTAACAAAATTGGTTCCTGTCATCCCCAGTTCCTGTCCGCGCTTATTCATCATATCCACAAAAGCTTCTTCACTACCGGCAATATGCTCTGCCACTGCAACGCTGGCATCATTCGCAGAAACAATGGCAATTGCTTTCATAAGATCCTCTAACGACATTTCTTCCCCGACTTCTAACCAGATTTGAGAGCCACCCATTCTCATAGCTCTCTCACTGGTGACCACCATATCACTGAATCGGACTTTACCAAGGGATACTTGCTCCATAACCAAAAGCATTGTCATGATCTTAGTGATACTGGCAGGAGGGAGTCGTTTGTCAGGGTTCTTCTCAAACAGGATCCTTCCTGAGGTGCACTCCATGATCAAAGCAGACTCAGCAGTAATAGGAATACTTGGCACAAGCGCCTGCTTCTGTGCTTCAGCCCACGCCGGCTCATATATTCCGGCGATAAGTACCCATAAAGTCACAATGACGCTGACGCCGGCAAGGAATATCCTTGCTACGACACTTCTTGTGCCCACTTTTACTTCCTCCCTGTCATAGCACGCGCTGGATCCGCATCTGTACACGTACATATTCACGTGGGCGGGTCGATATACCCCGCCCACGTGAAAAAGGGAGTCCATAAAGTATCTAAACTGTTCCTTCAGCCGTGGATAACCGTTCTGACAAGCTGAGGAATATCGGGTTTATCCCGGGAGACTTCATATGATGCCATTACAAGATCCGCAGCGGACTCAAGGGTGTCCCATCTATTCGTATGGAGCATCACCAACGGTTCGCCCTCTTCCACCTTGTCTCCGATTTTCTTTAGAAGGATGATGCCGGCAGCAGGATCTATACTGTCGTCTTGTGTTTTGCGCCCGGCGCCCAGAACCATGGAAGCTATTCCAATCTTCTCAGCGTCAATTTCACTTATGTAGCCTGATTGAACACTCGGAACCGCCTCCAAGCACCTTGCAGACGGCAGAACACTATCCGGAGCCTCAATAACCCTTACATCACCGCCCTGATGGGACACAAGGTCAGCAAACTTGTTCAGGGCAGCGCCGGTGTCCAAGACATCCGCCAAGATTGACCCGGCCTCCTCAGCGCTTTCAGCCTTGCCTGCCAGAGTGAGCATGAGAGACCCCAAGGATAGGCACAGTTCTCTGAGATCCTCGGGCCCTGCCCCTCGCAGGGTGTCAATTGCCTCTATGACTTCAAGGGAATTGCCCACAGCGTATCCCAGAGGCTGATTCATATCACTGACTATAGCCGCTCCTTTCCTCCCTGACCCTTTTACAATGCCCACCATTAATTCAGCAAGGCGCAAGGCGTCATCTTCTGATTTCATAAATGCGCCTTTGCCGCATTTCACATCGAAGACAATAGCGTCAGCCCCGCAGGCCAGTTTCTTGCTGCACACACTACCTGCTATTAATGGTATGCTATCTACCGTAGCAGTCACATCCCGAAGCGCGTAGAGCTTTTTGTCAGCAGGCGCAAGAGATGCAGTCTGGCCCATGACAGCAAGCCCTGTTGCGTTAACAGCTTCTATGAATTCGTCCTTGGACAGGTCAACCCGAAAACCGGGGATAGATTCGAGTTTATCCAGGGTACCGCCTGTATGGCCTAACCCTCGGCCTGACATCTTTGCTACAGGAACCCCGGCTGCTGCCACAAGCGGCACAAGAACCAGAGTAGTCTTATCGCCTACCCCGCCTGTGCTGTGTTTGTCAACTTTTACTCCGTGAATGCGAGAGAGATCTACGGTTTCCCCGGAATGAGCCATAGCCATCGTCAGATTACATGTTTCCTCAACACTCATTCCCCGGAAGAAGACGGCCATTAACCAAGCGGACATTTGATAGTCCGGAATATCGCCGGAGGTAAACCCATTGATCATGGAGTTTATTTCATCCGGTGATAATTCATGACCCCGTCGCTTCTTTAGAATAATATCATAGGCTCTCATGTCGATCCCTCTCTTCTTCTCCCACCGCGCGTGGGTGGGTTCTGTCATATATCTCCTTAAGTTTTCCTCTGGTAAGATGAGTATATATTTCTGTAGTAGCAATATCTGAATGCCCCAGCATTTCTTGGACGGATCGCAAATCCGCGCCGTTCTCCAAGAGATGTGTTGCAAAACAATGACGGAGAATATGGGGGGTCACGTCTTTAGAGATACCGGCCTTCCCTGCATAACCCTTGATGATTTTCCAAAAACCCTGTCGGGTAAGCCTCTTCCCACGGCAATTCACAAACAGAGCTTTCTCTCTTCTGCCATGCAGTAGTTGGCCTCTTGCTGACCTAAGATAAGTCTCCACCCATAGGCAAGCGACACTGCCCATAGGGATAATTCTCTCCTTGGCTCCTTTGCCCATACACTTGGCATAGCCCATATGGGTGTCAATATCCCCGAGATTCAGTGAAACCAGTTCAGATACTCGCATTCCCGTGGCGTACATCGTTTCTAACATAGCTTTGTCTCGAATACCCGACGGAGTGTGAGTTGACGGGGCGTCCAGGAGAACAGCTACTTCCTTGGCATTTAGAACTTGGGGTAAAGTCTTTTCTTGTTTAGGAGACGAGATGTTCGTTGTAGGATCCTCTTCCATTAGACCTTCATGCCGGGCAAAACCGTAGAATCCCCGAATAGAGGAAATTGACCTTGAAATACTGGAGTTCGCTTTCCCCTGATCTCTCATGGCTTTCATATAGGACAAAATAACATCTTCGCTTACGTCCTCCAACTGAATACCGTAAGTGTCATTGATAAACTCCTCAAACTGGTTGAGATCTCTCCCATATGACTCTATGGTATTTTGGGCAAGGCCTCGCTCACAACTAAGATACGCGAGGAATTCGTCTATCCACGTCAACCCGTCTACCCCCGATGAAACACAGCGGAAATACTAAACAGCCATTAACCTGGCACATGCACCATTAGTCTACAGGAAATGCTGTTTTTACCAGTATAGCATGACCTGCGTCTGCCTGCAATTACATGTACCTGGAAACCAGCTCTATGAAAACCGGAGTTATGAAGCCTTCAACGACGAAGGCAATACCCAGTAATGCCACAGCTCCTATGATTGTGACGCAAGAGAGCAGAAACTGAGGGTAAAGAGGTGCTCGCTTACTCCTTAAGCGATCTTCGATCATTGACGCCGCAAACGCCAAGGAAGATTCGCAGGAGAAAATCAGCGCGGGGATTATGAAGATGTTTTGAGGGAGCACAGACACAATCGCAAGCAGCACTCCTCTGGCAGCCATCTGTATGACAAGGAATCCTACTGTAAATCCGATGATAAAGCCTCGTAAGAACATAAGAATACCTATTCCCGGGGCACCTATCACAGAGAGGCCCAGGAGCCACCCGATGAAAACGGTCTTAAGGTTACTGTAAAAACCTTGCCGCGAGGCTGAAACAGCAGACTCTTGCATCGTTTCACCAAAACCTCGAAAGAAACCGGTAAGATCTTGGGCGAGCACGGATTTTTGGCTTTCCGGAAGGATTTTTGCTGCCAGCGCGCCGAAGATGACTCCCATCAGCAACATTACAATAACAATCGCATATGTCGGCATGTGCTTCCTCATGTAGTCGCCTAACACCGGATTTGAGCCTAATTGTAAAGGCATTCCTGCCCCTCCTCCAAACGACCTCCTTTCATATGTATGTCCATCCTTTACATGTTATGCCCGACGTGTTGAAACATAGTTCAGGCAGCCACAAACCTGAGCAACCTTCGAGTCAAACCAACAGCCTTTCAACCATCATTTATCAGCGCTTTACCATAATGCCCTCCTCCGCCTGCAACAAGGGGAAGGGTCCCTTCACGTGCTTCGATTATCAAACGGGCTGCCTTGTTTCCCACAGCCTCTCGCAACTCCTCTTCCTGCGCAGTGTGCAGAACCGCCATTTCGCTTCCGAACTTAGAGATTAACTTGTCTATGGACTTAGGTCCTATCCCAGGGACGAATTCCAAAGGGATTTGGTACCGGTAGGGCGGCCTGTGGGCAGGGTGTTTCGGTGCAGAATAATCCTGGATATCCGTGATTCTGTCGAGAACACCTCGGACGACAGATGCACTGTTGCATTCAGGACATACAAGAACCGGCGGGGACTCATGTTGAAAGGTTCTGCTGCACCGAGGACAGTAGGTCCTGTGGTATTTTCCAAGTTTCGGATCTAATCCATAGTTCGCCACTACCCGCCTACCGTCTTTCCGTCTCAGGGCTTTAATCGTCTCATCAAAGGACGGGCTTTCAAGAAGCATGACATTGTATTCCCGTCCGATCTTAGGCAGCGAATGAGCGTCGGAATTAGAAAGAAACGTGTACTCGCTAAGTTCAGAAATGGTATCAGCTAGGTCTGTATCAGCAGAAAGCCCCAACTCAAGCGCAAAAATGGAATCCAGAAGTTCAAGAGGGAACGCATCATCAAGCCTTCTCACACAGTTCCCATAAATACTCTTGTGTGGCGAAAAAGCATGGGCAGGAAAGGGAATCGCACCTGTGTCCATGGCCATCCTATAGAGATCCCTGGCAGGCATTGCGCAAACAGGCGTACTGAAGAATATGTTAGAGACACACCTTCGGAGGCTGCGAGAAAAGGCTTTCGCCGTATCGAGAGTCCTAAGGAGAATCAAGTGATGGGAATGCCCTCTGTTTTCCTCTGAGGTCTCTACCTCGGAAGCTAAGAGGATGACAACGCGATCTCTATACCCGATTCCCCCGCCTGGAATCTCAGTCATCTCCCCTGAATCAATTAGCTGCTCTATGTCACTGATTACTCCTGGAGCAGCTGCATCCACAATCCCAACTATGTCCACGCCTTTTCTCGAGAAGCATTCCTTAGCTATGTTCTCAAATGTCAGTTTTCGTGAACCTGATACTTTAACGGGACGTCCTTGGCTGTCAGCACCTATATGAACATGTAAATCAACATAGAACTCAGTCAACTAGAAAAGCCCCCTTGAGATAACCGTGACAAGTGCCAGAAGTGTCTTAGCGTCACGAATTTCACCGTTTTCCATCAGCGTTTCAACAGCCTCCCGCGACAGACGATATGTCTTTATATTTTCGTCTTCGTCCGGTCGGCCTGTTCCGGGTGTAAGATCCATCCCAAGGAACAGATGCAGGATCTCACTGGAAAACCCCGGCGAGGTGTAGAACGACACTATTTTCTCGAGGCGCCCGGCCAAATAGGATGTTTCCTCCTCAAGTTCACGCCTGGCGCAATCTTTTGGACTCTCTCCCGGATCCAGCTTGCCTGCAGGGATCTCCCACAATACTTCACCTACCGGATATCTGAACTGTCTTATTAGTATTACCTTCCCGTCATTGTCAATAGGTATGATACCTGCGCTCCCAGGATGTTCCACTACTTCCCGGACCCTTATGTTCCCTGACGGCAATTCTACCTGGTCCACGTGGAGGTTTACTATCTTGCCTTGATAGACCGTATTTGACTCCACTTTCTTCTCCTGTAGTTCGCAATAATCCAATGGTCTTCCCTCCTGCACTGTTAAGCGGCTTTACCAAGTCTCCGTGATTTCCGGCCAACTGGAATAACCTTGGCTGCTTCGACATATCATATACACCACGGAAGGAGGGATGTCCTCTTATGGACATTGTATTCTCAAGGAACTCCGTTCACATCTACGGAAAACCCGCTGAAGTCTTGGAAGTTCTTTCAAGTCTATGCAAGACCTATGCAACCCTTGGCGACCTTCTTGGATCTCGTCAGCTAAACACAGGCCCTCATCTCCAGTGCAAGCTTCCCTGCGTAGACGCCGGCAGCTCCGGGAGCAAGAAAAAACTCCGGGTCTTCTTGGATGGTCCGCCCCATCGTAGTAACATCAATTTCGTCACGCTGAAGCCTTTGGAGAGCGGACACTCCACATTCGGTGATAATAATATGCCGTCTGTCTAGATTTTCCGTATTGAAACGGGCTCTTATGAGATTCCATTTAGCCCACGGCATCTCAGGAAGAACCACTATACAGCGAGTTAACACTATTTTCTCTAAGACAGTCATGGTATGATGGCTCACTCCCTGATGTCTTCTACGGAGGTCAGAGAAGCTGATTCTCGGCGCCAAAATGGGAGTTCCTTCAAGGGAGTAGGCTGCGTTTATGGCCTGGCCTTGTTCAATACCGGAGAACCCGTATTTTGTGCCTGTTCCTGCCTGACCAGGCCCCATAGCGACAACTACCGCGTCTGCATTTGCGCATTCTTTTGCCGCACACAAAGCTGAGTAGATATTAATAGCTTCGAAGTCTCCCCCGAATGCATGACCGCAAGTGATGACAGTGTCTATCAATGCCTTATCTCGTAAGTCTGATATCAATCTGCTGAACGAAAGGGGTAATGCTCCGCCATCCGTCATTACGTAGGCAACTTGCACCTTATCGCCTGCAGTCTCCTTTATGCCTGCTGCTACAGGTGCCACCATACTGTGTAGTTCACAAGCGACAATAGGCAAACCTCGGATGGAAGCAGATTCTTGAAGCGTGTTCTGATACCCGCTGCTTTCTTCTTCAACAGCGAGACAACGTACCTGAAACGGAGTATAACGCGCTTTGATTATGTGCCCCGGACCGCGAATCTCGCCCAGGCTTTCCCTTCCTTCCACCCATATGACGAAATGATACCCTCCCGTCCCGAGTCCCAGATGAACGGCGCCGGTGTTTAGGATTACCGAATCACCAGGTGTCACAGGGCCTGTTAGCTCAGGATAACATATGGCTACTCCGTATACCCCTTCACATACCACTTCTGCCTCCAGTGCCCCTGAAGAAAGCTTCGTAACTCTTGTTACAGAACCTCGCCTTGCCCTTATCATGTAGATAAAGTCCCCTCTCGATCTGCCCTGAAGCAGAAGCTTCCGCCGCAACTGATGGCGTTTTTAGCAGGGAAATCACATATCCTGTCGTATAGTCATGAATAGGGGTGGAAAAGCCGTATGGCTCGAAACTTGTCCGGAATATGTTTCCCACATGCGGGATATCATAGTCATTGATAATTTGAGGAGGAATTCCAGTGCAAAAATGGCACATTTGGGCAGCCATATTTGTGGCGCTGGTCTTGGCAGGATGGTCAGTAGGTGTCACAACAAGACTATCGCGGGATATTACTACAATCGAGAGAGACTTGGACAGAGCGTTCGAAGACCTCGCCGCCCTCGCAAGACGAGTTGCGGAAATCGAGACTCTGGAAGAAACCGCGATGGGTCCTGAGGTAACAGTATATTATGTGAGAAGCACACCGACTGAGTCACATTTAGTCCCTGTACGGCAAAGAGTGGCAAAAGGCACGGAACCCATGAGAGGTGCATTGGAACTTCTTGTGAGAGGACCCCGGCCTGAAAGCGGACTGGAAAGGACTGTCCCCCAAGGCACACAGGTAAGGAGCCTGGAAGTACAAGGAGACCTGGTAATTGCGGATTTCAGCGAAGAGATTGCAACCAACTTCGTAGGAGGCAGCTGGAATGAAGCTCTGCTAGTTGGATCTATAGTCAATACTCTTACAGAGTTCACCGGAATTGCACGTTGCCAGATACTGATTGAAGGGGAGAAGCGGGAGAGTATCGGAGGCCACATAGGTATCGATACTCCCCAGGCAAGAGCGGCGGAGCTCATTCAGCCCCGCTGACTTCCCCCTGATCCCGTGAATGCCATATTGAGGCAATTTCAATACCGCGCGCAAGCGCTTGCCGATTGAGGGGAATTAGGTTGTGGCGCCTCTCGGGCAGCACTTTCTTCATGGCATCAAGCACGGTATCGGAACCTACCACCCTGGTTGTGGCAAGGTAGGCTCCGAGTGCCACCATGTTAGCGATACGTAGATCCCCGAGCTCATTTGCAATCTTGTTGGCAGGGACAGCCAATACCCTCACGTCCGTCCTCTCAGGCGGTAATTCAATAAGAGAAGAGTTGTAGATGATGAGCCCACCTCTTCTAACCCAAGGAGCGAATTTGTCCAAGGACGGCTTGTTTAGGGCAATCAGACTCGTAGGCTCAGTAACGAGAGGAGATGATACCTCTTTGGGGGATACCACTACTTGGCAGTTTGCAGTGCCGCCCCTCATCTCAGGACCGTATGAAGGCATCCAGCTCACATTCGCACCTTCCATCATTCCTGCGTATGTTACCAGCTGTCCTATGAGCATAACACCCTGTCCGCCGAAGTCTGCAAAGATTACCTGTTCCTGCATTACTAGCCCACCTCCGGAACCCGAGTGTAGTCTCCAAGCGGGTAGTAGAGACTCATCTTCTCATCCACCCATTTCATTGCTTCAAGCGGAGACATACCCCAGTTAATTGGACAGGTGGAGAGAAACTCCACGAGACTGAACCCTTTACCCTCTATTTGTGTCTCGAAGGCTTTCCTAACAGCACGTTTGGCTTTAATAACATTGGCAGGACTCGTAGCTGAGACTCGGGCCATGTATGCCACGCCTGACAATGACGACAGAAGCTCTGCGACTCTTATGGGATGGCCTGCGCTTTCCACATCTCTGCCAAAAGGAGAAGTCGTGGTCTTCTGTCCGGGTAATGTTGTAGGCGCCATCTGTCCGCCGGTCATGCCGTATATTGCATTATTTACAAAGATTACGGTAATCTTCTCTCCGCGAGTTGCAGCATGGACTATTTCACAAGCTCCGATAGAGGCCAGGTCTCCGTCGCCCTGATAACAGAAGACGACAGAATCAGGGAGGGTTCTTTTGATTCCTGTAGCTACTGCAGGCGCCCTACCGTGAGAAGCCTCAACAAAATCACAATTGAAATAGTCATATGCCAATACTGCACATCCCACAGGCGAGATTCCGATGGTTTTCTCACGAACACCGAGCTCATCGATGACTTCCGCTATCAGTCGGTGGATAATGCCGTGGGTGCATCCAGGGCAGTAGTGGGTGGGAACATCTGTCAGTGTTTCCGGACGTCCGAATACT
>JAAYRV010000030.1 GCA_012518595.1 Bacillota bacterium | reverse complement strand
TCTCTGGGGATATCGTACTTTTGCAGTTTCTTGTAAAGCCCGGATCGTGAGATATTAAGTAGCCTTGCGGCTTTGGATCTGTTATTTCCAGTAGTTTTGAGGGCAGCGATTATCAGGTCACGCTCATATTTCGCTAATGAATCATCGAGATCTTTGGCGCAGGCGGCATCGTTCTTGTCTGCGTTTTCTATTGCATGTTGCCAGATATGGGGTGGAATATGCTCAAGCCTGAGCTGGTCTCCGTCTGTGAGGTTCAAGGCATGCTCCAGCGCGTTTTCCAGTTCGCGGAGGTTCCCGGGCCAAGGGTATCTCATGAACGCCTCCACAACTGCAGGATGGACATGGGTAACAGATGTACCGCATACCTTGTTCAAACGCATGAGGAAGCATTTGACGAATTCCGGAATGTCTTCGCATCTATCCCTTAACGGCGGTATATTTATGGCAATCACATTTAGTCTGTAGTATAAGTCTTCGCGGAACTCACCTGATTCCATGAGTTCAGACAGGTCCTTGTTAGTGGCTGCTATCACTCTGACATCCACCGGGGTTTCAGTTGTATCTCCCAATCGTTCGACTATGCGCTCTTGGAGTACCCTGAGCACCTTGGCTTGAAGGGTTAGTGACATGTCGCCGATTTCATCAAGAAAGACTGTGCCTCCTGTTGCAATCTCAAACTTCCCAGGCTTGCCTTTTCTGGACGCGCCGGTAAACGCCCCGTCCACATATCCAAAGAACTCTGATTCAATGAGGGTTTCAGGAATCGCTGCGCAGTTAACAGTAACAAACGGTCCTTCACATCTTCGACTTGCTTCATGTATAGCCTTGGCAAATACGGATTTCCCTACACCTGTCTCACCTGTTAAGAGGACAGTGGAATCACCTCGCGAGGCCCTCTTTGCCAGTTCGCGTGCTATGACGATCTCAGGGCTTGACCCGATGATCTTTTCAAAGGGACTATTGTCCCTAGTTTCTTTTTGTTCCTCTTGCCTTGACATCGTCATTATCTTACATCCTTTCTCAAAGAGGGACTGACTTGCCAAACAGAACTCCGGTCGCGTAAGCGTTCAGTGAAATGGCGGATTATGACTCCTCTTCTTCTGTCAGTAACTATTTAGTAAGAAGATGGCGACATATCAGTTGAAAAGTCGAATTCCTTATTAGACGGGAGATACCCGGTGGTCGGGTGTAGGCTCACTGTAGGAGCTTACATGTATCCACCGGGTATCTCTCTTAAGATTCTCGGAAGCGCTCAACTCCGGAGTGTCCCTGACGCAAGACTATGCATGACTCATACTTACTTGTCCCGGGGACGCTCTTCCGTTATGTTAAGCATAAAACCCTGAACTTCTTTCCACCTGAATCTTATCTCTGCTGGAATCCCCGTCTGTTCGGGGTTGTTGTGTTGTAGACACAATATTCTCCATTCAAGGAATGAATCCCTCCCACAAATTTCAGAATTTTGGCGCCAGGACTATTGATGTCGGCTTTTTCCGGGATCGGATTGCTGGAGGCTCAGCCACAAAAAGAGCACTATTTTACAATAATTGACATAGGGCGGCGCGGATGTTACACTAGGGTTAAATGGATAATTTTGGATGAACATCTTCGGCGAGCGGTAAAGCTTATGTTGGTCTCCGCATTGGAAAGAGAATCGCAGGCATGCAGGCATAGAGAAGGAGTAATCTTGCTTAGAATCCAACGGTATTACCTAGGAGGGCTTTAGCATTGAGAAAAGGGATAGTGACTTTCTGGATAATCTGTGCCTTCCTGATTACGTATACGCTATTCAACTATACACTACAGGCATTTGCGTATCCCTTTGGCAACGTAATCTTGCCTACTGTGTCACGGGAGCGGGCTGATCTTCCTACCGGCCGGGTGTGGGCAGATACGGTGTCACATCAAGCTAGCATTCCAGCGTCTCGAAGTGATTCTCTGCACTCAACGGAGTCTAAGACTGCCCGGGTTCCGGGCGACAGGTTAATGCCTGGAGCGGATGAATCTCATATGCAAGCTGTTAAAGCCGGTTTATCTGAAATGAACCCCCGGACAGAGACGGACTCTATGGCAACCATTGAAAGAAAGGTG
>JAAYRV010000199.1 GCA_012518595.1 Bacillota bacterium | reverse complement strand
TGTAGGAGTTGACGTCTCATCGATTGACATCTCAAAGTCTATATCGCTTTGACATGGCTTAATCATTGAGTTGAAAATATCAATCGTAAAATCTATGGCTTTCTGATATATCACAGCGTTTGCTCTTAGCGCATCTTCACTCAACCTCAAGGTAAGACCTGATCCAAGCTTAAACTCTCCGGATAGAAACTGCGATTCCAGCCTGTCGCGCGTCCCTTTATCCAGCAGCCCCATGTACATGCGCTCTACATCGTGTCTAGAGAAACCTGCAATACCATTAATGTGTTCAGAGCAATCCAGAGTTATCATTGTGTAACCGGCATCGAGGGCCAACTTAACCTCGTCCCTAGACTTGAGGTGGTCACCGTCTGCACCGAACCCACCACGATAGCCTTCTTGAAATACTGCCCAAACCGCATCTCCCAACACATCTTCAAAAGTCCTTCCTGTGAGCGTAAGCTCTCTGATTGACTGTTGGGCAAGTACCGGCCCTACATTATAATCCTGTATTACCTCTATGTGTCCGGGGGACGCCACTCCCAGCCTGTCGCCTAAGCCTATCGTAGAGTCGAACTTCCGCAGCGAGACAGGGCGTGTATATGGGAAATGCTTTCTTATGACATAGCTGTTGGCAACTGACAGGTCACAGATTTTCAATCTGAGGCCGTCATTGAAACCCACATTACCTTCGAGTTCCCGAAAAACCTCTGAACTGTCGCCCATTACCACAAGCTTCTTTTCTGGCTCCCCTTTAATAAGGAAGAGGACTGACCCGTCTTTCTCGTGAAGGGAATTGGGATATGCACATCCGAAATTCAATACTATCTCTTCCTTTCCATCATCAATCTGTTCTCTTCCGTGTGCCGGTCTCCCATTAACCCACAAATGCGCTCTTTGCCACTGCATGCATGTGGGGATTTGAAGGACAAGGCTAAACGGATAACCTATAAAGGCATACCATCACCATGGCAACGTCGTTATTATTTACTTTCCAGACTCTCCACAACGTCCCCTGTATCCAACCAATCCGTATGATAAACCCCAGGCCTGTCTATCCTTTCATAAGTATGAGCGCCAAAGTAGTCACGTTGAGCTTGTATGAGATTTGCAGGAAGCACCCGCGCACGGTAGGAATCATAGTATGAAAGCGCTGAACTGAAGGCAGGCACGGGTATTCCATAACGAATTGCCAAGCTTGTCACAGAACGCCAGCTTTCTTGCGAAGAAGTAATAATCTCCTTGAAGTATGGGTCCAGTATCAAGTTAGCAAGATCCGGATCACAGTTGAAAGCGTCAGTTATTCTCTCCAGAAACTGGGCCCTTATGATACATCCGCCCCGCCACAAAAGAGCGACTCCGCCCAAATCAAGATCCCAACCGTACTCTCTTGACGCCTCTCTGAGGAGGGCAAACCCTTCTGCATACGCGCATATTTTCGAGGCGTACAGCGCTGCCTCCAAATGGAATATGCCCTCAGCCCGGTCATTCGTAAATTCAGCCTGTCTCGGCCCGGAAAGCATAGCAGCAGCCGGTATCCGCTCATCCTTCAGCGCGGACATACAACGCGCGAAGACAGAATGGACTAAAGTCGGAGCAGGAACACCCAGATCCAACGCTTCCTGGGATGTCCACTTACCTGTACCCTTTTGCCCCGCTGCGTCCTTAATCACATCCACTATCGGCTTCCCTGTATCCTTATCCTTCTTGCCCAGAATATCCCGGGTAATCTCAATAAGATATGAACTGAGATCCCCCTCGCTCCACTCTGCGAAGACCTCTTTGATCTCCCTCGCTTCCATGCCGAAGAGATCCCTCATAATGGCATATGTTTCAGCAATAAGCTGCATATCAGCATACTCAATACCATTATGTACCATCTTGACGAAGTGCCCTGCCCCATCCGGCCCAAGATACCTGCAACATGGTTCGCCTTTGCCAACCTTGGCAGCTATGTCAGTAAAAATCTTCTCCACATGTTCCCATGCAGCCGGTGAACCGCCAGGCATGATACTCGGTCCTTTTAGAGCGCCTTCCTCTCCGCCTGAGACCCCGACACCCAAGTACAAGAATCCTTTTCCCTCTAATGCTTTACTGCGGCGGATGGTATCCTTAAAATATGAGTTCCCGCAGTCAATAACAATGTCTTCCTGACTTAAGTAGGGCATGAGTTGCTCAATCACCGCGTCCACAGCGTAGCCGGCTTTCACCATGAGCATTATCCGCCTTGGTCTTCTTAACGATTCAACGAACTCCGGGATTGAACGCGTCCCGGTGATAAGCTCGTATCCCTCGGCCTTGCCGGCAATAAACTCATCTACCACACTTAAAGTGCGGTTAAAGACCGAAACAGAGTAACCATGATTTGCTATGTTAAGGACAAGATTCTGTCCCATAACGCCTAAACCTATCAAGCCAATATCTGACTTCACACGACACCACCTACCTAGCCCTCATTAAGGAATCTGCGCCTTAAGGCCCATAGGCCTTTACCGGGATTGCCTATGAAGAAGACTTCTTTGCCGTCTATGGTGTTATGTCCCTCATGCAACGTCTCAGGCGTATACAGTCTCAGCGCTTCCGATAATGCCATGTACTTGAAGTTTACTCCCTCAATCTCCTCACGGGTCAGATGGCCGGGCGCATATGTAATTTTGAATCTCCCTTCAGAAGAGCCATGGATAAGATGGGCAGCTGCAGAAAGGTTATCCCGGAGGTCATCTTCTTTGTTAACCAGCTCCAGAATTCGCGGGGTGCCGGAGTAACCATATTTTCGTATCAAGGCATCGATGGCCTTATCCTCACCGAATTGTCGAATCCCGGGTGCGATGATAATGAGCTCCCCGTCGTCAGCAATTGCCATCCTCGTGCGGTATATAGCCTTATTCCCCAACCACGTGCTCTTGTAGTGCTCAGGGTCAAGGTATACGACTACTTTCTCAAGAGGCTTCTCCAGCAAGGTGAAATTGAGTTCTTGACTGAGACGGACAGCCTCTTCAAAGAGTTCTCGACGCCTGCCTGCCCAAAGACCGCGAATCCTCGTTTCGTCCTCATCTGTTGTAGTGACTGTTAGGATGTATTGCAATGGGATATCTTTGAGAAAATGCGCTTCAGCATAGTCAAAAACCTTCCGGACAGGAGAATGGTCTTTACCCATAAGATTCTCCAGGCCATATACAGCTCCGAGAAAATGAGACTTATCGATTACTCCCTTGCCTCCACACCCAACAAGGATGTTTTTGGTGTAATTCGCCATACCGACGACTTCATGAGGGAGTACTTGGCCAATTGAGACAATCAAATCGTAACTCGTGTCGAAAAGTCTCTTGTTAACCTCAACAGAGATGGGAAAGTCAACCATACCTTGGGAGATTTCCTTTACGTATGACGAAGGAATCTCACCTATTTCCTCTACATCGTCACGCCAATTGTGATCAATAAAGCGCTCTTTCGGGATGTTTCCCCCAAACATCTTGAGCCTCTCTTCATCTGATACAGGAACATGGGTACCCAGAGCGGGCATTATGTCCACCTGAACATCAGGAGAAAGCTTCTCATACAATATCTGCGTAACAAGTCCTGCCTGAGATAAACTACGAGTATAGTCAGGCGGTAAGAGCAGAACCTTCTTAAACTCACATTGAAAACTATCCAACCAGGAACCAAGGGCCTTTTCTATCTCCTTGCGAGCAATGTCTTGCCCTAATATTCTCACTTCCTTCATCAACGCCAGCCTCCATAAAACACAAATTGCCAAAGACCGCCATAAGCCAAGAGACCTGTTCCATCTTCCACCTATTTAGTCTCTTTCAGTTCAGCGTATAGGTCCAGATAAGTCTTGAATCTGCGCTTATAGATCCGTGACTTATCATCCCCTGGGGTAAACTCCATGGTTACAGTAGGCCGGTAATCCTCGACCGAGTCAATTCCGCCGCAAGACTCCAGCGCTGTCAGTGCTGCGCCCACTGTTGAGTCGTTAGCGATGCCTGTAGCCAGAAGCTCTCTTTGGAAAATGTCGGCCGCCATCTGTGACCATAGCGGAGAATTCAATATACCCCCTGACATTAAGACATCCTGAGGCGCACCGCCAACCTCTGCCAGGAGCTGATAGCACTGATACATGTTAAAAAGGACGCCTTCAAGTATAGAGTAGTAGAGGTCAAACTCAGTATGTGTCCCTCTTACCCCGTGGAAACCACCTGTTCTCTCTTCTTGCCAACCAGGACATCTTTCACCGAACAGAAACGGTAGAAAATAGGGAGCCCTCTCCACCGAAACCCTGGACGCGCCCTCTGTGAATCTTTCATAATCACGGTGTCCTTGGAGTTTTGCGCTAAGACAATCAAGATACCAATCGACACAGTTTGTCGCGCCGTTTATGGCAGCGCCGGCCAGCCTTTTACCGTCAAGGAGATAGTAGCACCATGTAGACGGCTTATCAGGGAGCTTCGGTTCTCGATGGGCTATTCGAAGCGCCCCTGAAGTCCCTACAGACATGGACATGATTCCTTCAGTGACTCCCCCTATACCTACCTGGTTCATGGCACCGTCAGAGGCACCAACCGTTACAGGAAGCCCTGACGGAAGACCTACTTCTTTTGCGACAGACGACAGGAGAGGCGCTGTATGGAACGCTTCCACCAGCTCACCCAACTGCTCTCTTCGGATGCCGGCGAATTTCAGTATTTCATCATCCCAGTCCAGGGAGTTGATATTCATCAGCCCTGTACCGGAGGCTGTGCACCAAGATACCGACCTGTCTCCTGTCAACGTCTGATAGACATATTCAAGCTGCGATGAAAGGCGCGATGTCCCGCGAGCAAGTTCGGGCTCAGTCTGCGTTACATGAATCCATTTCCATACAGGATACAAAGCGTGAGTCATGCATCCTGTCCTTTGATAGAGTTTCCTTACCCAAGCCTCATCTTTGCGAAATGGGGCAACTATCGGTGCAGCGCTCAAATCCGCCCATGTCTTAATCCTACCTAAGGGTTTGCCTTTATTGTCAAGCAATAACAGGCTATGCCAGGTTCCGCTCAAACCGATAGCGCAGATGGAGTTCACATCACATTGGGCGGAATTGACTACTTCTTTAAGAACGCTAATGGCAGTAGCCACAATCCCGTCAGCGTCCTGAGTAGGGCCTGAAGCCACGTCTTTAGCGAAAGGCCGAGTAGCCTCTGTTATGACTCCTTCTTCAGGACAGAATATAATGGCTTTCGCAGATGAGGTGCTAACCTCTAGGCCTATAGCTTTCATGCTCTTCACCACGGTGTGTGTATTTTTCCTTTTGATTCTCTGACTGATGCGGTAGGGTCAAACGCCACTATAGGCAGCAAACCCGCCATCAATAGGCACAACTGTGCCGTTTACGAAACCAGATGCGTCAGAGATCAGCCAAACTAGTGTCCCGATAAGATCCTCCGGGACACCGTACCGCCCCATAGGAGTATGGCCGATGATCTGCTTGCCACGCTCGGTTGGTTCCCCGGTTGCTTCATCTGTAAGGAGGAAACGATTTTGGTTAGTTAGGAAAAACCCGGGCGCAATTGCGTTAACACGGATGTTCTTGGAGTAATTGAGGTTGAAGTGGACAGCCATCCATTGAGTGAAGTTGTTCACTGCAGCCTTTGCTGCCGAGTAAGCCACGATCCTGGTCAAAGGACGGAAAGAATTCATGGAAGACACGTTTATAATCACGCCTTCCCCACGCTTTGCCATTGCTTCACCGAAGACCTGGGTGGTCAGGACTGTGCCGAGAAGGTTCAGATTGAAAACCCATTGGATAGCATCAGCGGGAATATCAAAGAATTCAAACGTCTCAGTGGTAGTGGCCTCCTTCTTGTTTCCCCCTGCTCCGTTAATCAGGATATCTACTTGTCCGAAGGTCTCAAGGACGACATCCCTTGCGTCCTTCAGAGAGTTCTTATCCAGGACATCGGTTTTCACTGCAATGGCAGTGCCGCCATTTGACTTAATCTCGTCAGCTACAGCCTTTGCCTGCTTCTCATCGATATCCAAAATACAGATTTTAGATCCCCTCTCCGCCAACGCCTTTGCCATTCCACTGCAGAGGATCCCTGCGCCTCCTGTAATAACTGATACTCTCCCTGTGATATCAAAAAGCTCATCCATTTCATCAGCGCCTCCTTCTTGTTGAAAGCCTATGTATTTACGATTTAACAGTTAAAAGCCTTGTGTTATACGAAAGACATTCTCATGAAATCCCCAGCGCTTCACAAGCATTGCCACGAAACAGCCTGTCCACGTCCCGCCTGATCTCATCTTCTGTCACAACCCACCCTGTCTGCATAAGATCGTAATACTTCTCTGTTAAAGCGTCTGCGATCACTTCCTTGCTATGTTTCCACTTGTAGACCAGCTGATCCAGCACTCTGGCGTCAGAGTGCTGAGGAATGAAGGCGGTGCCCAAAAGCTCCAAACGCATGGTCGTTATTTCCTGAACAAGACTTGGATTGTTAAGGAACCACCAACACCCAAAGATTGTTAGATTTGAGAACTTTCGCGCTGCTACACACAGTTCATGTTGATTCTCCCTGGACAACATGGAAACAAGAAATCGGATCTCCGGGTGCATCACACACAAATTCTCTATTGCCTCAATGGAAGCTTTGCCAACACTGTCGCCGGCCACGCCCAACGCCGGATTGGTCAGCTTCTTCACTCCCGGCATGAGGGCAAGAGGAACCCCGGCTTCCCTGCAAAAAGGCAAGACTGCGTCTTTCAGAAGCCTTCCGCGAGGCGATGCTTCCGGATAGGCAAAGTCCGGAGGTAAAGATACAGCCAGATATAAGGGGTCCATCATCTCGAAACTGCTTCTAAGAAAACGCCTGACTTCGGAAACAGTCTGTGGTGAGATATCATTATCTACTCGATAGCCTTTGCTTTGCAGAATCGAGACAGCATCAGTCCAAGTATTGAGTAATGGATCAATTCTCAAAGCTGGAAGAAAACGCGAGTCTCCTTGGAGGCCTGCTTCCCAACACTTGTATTCTTCTTGGTCGAAGGGATCATTTGTCATGACAATGGCTTCGATATTAGCTTTTTGAAAGGTTATGTCAACATGTTCTTCAATTGTGAGG
>JAAYRV010000198.1 GCA_012518595.1 Bacillota bacterium | reverse complement strand
CGAGCTTTGCTCGCCCCGACTTCCGACTTTGCTCTATTTTGCATAATCGACTACACGAGTCTCCCGAATTACAGTGACCTTAATCTGTCCTGGATAATCCAGTTCCTTTTCAATTTTCGAGACGATGTCTCTTGCCAATCTTACTGCAGTTAAGTCGTCGATCTTATCAGGTTTCACCATTATCCGTATTTCGCGGCCGGCCTGAATTGCGAAGGACTTCTCAACTCCTTCAAAGGAATCTGCGACTTCTTCCAGCTTAGCCAGGCGCTTCATGTATGCTTCCAGTGTTTCACGTCTGGCACCGGGACGAGCTGCTGATACCGCATCTGCAGCTTGCACAAGAACTGCTTCAATTGTAAGTGCGTCTTCATCCCCATGGTGAGCAGCAATCGCATGAATCACTTCAGGGGATTCCTTGTATCTTCGTGCGATGTCCACGCCTATCTGAACATGCGGCCCTTCAACTTCATGGTCCACCGCTTTGCCGATATCATGGAGTAAGCCTGCACGTTTTGCCACCATGACATTGGCGCCTAGTTCGGCTGCCATGCCTGCGGCAAGATAAGCTACTTCGATGGAGTGCTTCAGCACATTCTGCCCGAAACTGGATCTGAATTTCAGCCTCCCAAGCAAGCGAATAAGATCAGGGTTAAGGCCATGAACTCCTACCTCGATGGCTGCGCCTTCCCCTTCCTCTTTTATTATATTATCAACTTCCTTTTGTGCCTTCTCTACCATCTCTTCAATTCTGGCCGGATGGATTCGTCCGTCATTAATAAGCTTCTCTAAGGCGATTTTTGCAACCTCGCGCCTTACCGGGTCAAAAGCAGATAGAATCACTGCTTCCGGGGTATCATCAATGATAAGATCAACCCCGGTAAGAGTCTCAAGAGCCCTTATGTTTCTTCCTTCTCTCCCGATGATTCGTCCTTTCATCTCATCGTTGGGAAGCGCTACCACAGATACGCTGGTTTCAGCCACATGGTCTGCGGCATAACGTTGGATTGCAGTGGCAATGATTTCTCTTGCTTTTCTGTCTGCTTCCTCTTTGGTTTGAGCTTCGATATCACGTATCATTATTGCAGCTTCATGATGAAGTTCATCTTCTATGTTCTTTAACAGAAGCTCCCTGGCTTCATCTGACGACAAACCTGATAACCTTTCGAGCTCAGTTCTTTGCTCTTCATAAATCTGCGTAAGATCATTTCTGATATCATCAAGTTCTCTTTCTTTCCTGTTTATGGCCTCTTCTTTGCGTTCAATAGCCTCGCCCTTACGATCGAGGCTTTCTTCTTTCTGAAAAAGCCGTCTTTCACTTCTTTGAAGCTCTGCTCGTCGTGCACGGCTTTCTTGTTCAATCTCGGTGCGAAGACGGTGAGCTTCTTCCTTGGCTTCCAGTAGAATCTCTCGTCTAGCTGCTTCAGCCTCCTTTTCGGCCTCTTCAACTATTTTCTCTGCAGCCTGCTCTGCAGAACCGATTTTAGCCTCGGCAAGAATCCGTCTGATAAAATATCCAATGACAAAGCCGACCACAACGGCAACTATTGCTATTAATCCGCTGACAATGATATTGTATACACCTCCTTTTCACGAATAAGGCCGAGCACGAACTCGGCCACCAGATAAAAGACTTGCGCTATCGTCACTTGTCTAGTGCCGGAGCCGCATCTCTCCGGCGAGAACCGGAATTCATCGTTATTGTACCTTTTTGATATATAGGTGTCAAGGTAAACCCCAGGTGTTCCTTGGTGTTTCCGTAAAGGAGCCACGGCTTCACATGGGCAGGGGATAACTCATTTCAATACTTGCCTCAGCGTCCTCCTAACGACATCAGGCGTAAATCCTCGCCTTGCCAAGTACCCGTAAAGCCTTCGACCAGCTCTTTCTATGTCATCTGTATCTTTTCGTGCAATCCATCGCCTTGCAAGTTCCAGGGCATTAGCTTCTTCTTTGCCTTCTTGGAAGACGCAGGAGACAGTGTCTTTGGCCATTTCTCTTGCGATTCCGCGCTTTTCCAGTTCAACACGAATACGATATGGCCCGAACAGGTCATAGTTTGCCCGTACCTCCGCGAAATGCATGGCATATCTCTTGTCATCGACATAACCCAAGTCTTTCATCTCGGCGATGATACTACTTGTGACGTCCTCGGTAAAACCTTTTCTTCGCAGTTTGTCTACGAGCTCCGCCGCTGTACGATCTTTTATCGTAAGAAGACGAAGAACGTATTGCCTGCCGCGGTTTCTAGTCTTCTCCATGTTTGCCTACGTTATCCATCATTAGTATTGATATGAGTCCCACCTTCGTTATCATACATGTTCTCGTTCGGCAGAGAAAGTCCTCTCTTGCACCCTGTGCTCTCCGGGAAAACAAAAAAGGAAGGATAATATCCTTCCTTGAGGCAAATACAGAGAAACAGTCAAAGACGTAATACGCAAATAACAGCAGAACCTGGTCAGGTTTTCTTTGCTTTGCTTTCCACAGGCGCTTTAGAAGGTGTTAGACCGCATGCTTCCCTGACTTTATCCTCGATTTCACGTGCAATATCCGGATTCTCCTTCAAGAAGTTTCTTGCGTTTTCTCTGCCTTGCCCCATTTTAGTCTCGCCATATGAATACCAGGTGCCGCTTCTTGTTATCACGTCGTTAGCCTCTCCCAAGTCAAGTATGGTTCCTTCGCGGGAAATGCCTTGTCCGTAAAGAATATCGAATTCTGCATCTCGAAAAGGAGGAGCAATCTTGTTCTTGACTACCCTGGCCCTGGTGCGACTCCCTATTATCTGTTGGCCCTGCTTAAGAGATTCCACTCTTCTCACCTCAAGGCGTACAGTAGAGTAGAACTTCAGAGCTCGACCTCCTGGCGTGACTTCAGGATTTCCAAACATGATGCCGACTTTTTCACGTATTTGGTTTATGAATATGGCACATGTCCGCGATTTCCCTATAACTGCAGTCAGTTTCCGAAGAGCTTGCGACATGAGCCTGGCTTGCAGCCCGACGTGGGAATCTCCCATTTCCCCTTCTATTTCCGCCCTTGGGGTTAATGCTGCGACAGAGTCGATAACCACTACGTCTATAGCACCACTTCTGACAAGGGCTTCAGCTATTTCCAGAGCTTGTTCTCCGGTGTCAGGCTGGGAAATGAGAAGGTTATCAGTATCAACACCCAACCGGTTAGCGTAAACAGGGTCAAGAGCGTGTTCTGCATCAATAAAAGCCGCGATGCCTCCGATTCTTTGTGCTTCAGCGATTATGTGAAGAGCAACCGTTGTTTTGCCTGAGGACTCAGGACCATAGATTTCAATGACTCGTCCGCGTGGCATACCGCCTGCTCCTAAGGCGATATCCAGGGATAAGGCTCCTGTAGGAATTGTCTCAATCTCAAATTGAGTGTCCGCATCACCCAGCTTCATGATAGAGCCTTTCCCAAATTGCTTTTCTATTTGCGATAAAGCCATATCGAGAGCCTTTTTCTTATCCTTGTCCATAAGGTTCTCCCTTCTTCCTATGCTTCTCCATGACAATTGTATCCCACTTGTCCCCTGTTCTCAACATCTGTAATTTCCCGCAAGCACCGCTAACCGCTTCGTGGCGACTGGAAATCCATATGGGAACGCATGTTCCCCGTTTAGCTCTTTATATCGCGTCTATGCGTCATATTCCGGAGGGGCGCTGAAGAGGAATAACCTCAATCGGGCTATATATCGGTCCTTTGGTTGTCAATTCGCTGGCAGTAAACTGGATTTCCGTAACTTCCATCTCGCTGCTTATGCTGATTTCCGAATTCAGCTTCTCCAAAAGCGCTTTCCGGTTCCTACCGGATCTGACTCTCCCTATGGTAAGATGCGGCGACAAGTCTCTTCTGTCTCCCGCAAATCCCTCCATTTTCATGGCCTCTCTTACCACAGACATAAGGTTCACCAATCGCTCTCTGCCGGCGCCTACACCTACCCACAAGACTCGTGGGTTCAGTAGGTTCGGGAAAGCTCCTATACTGTTTAGCTGTAGCTCAAATTTACAGGAATCAGCAACGCATTCTCTCAGCGCATCACTGATACTTGGAATGCGTCGGGTTTCAACGTCTCCTAGAAACTGCAACGTAAAATGAAGATTAGCAGGTTCAACCCATTTGACATCAGCTTTGCTATATGACAATTTCTTTTGAAGGGTTGCTATTTCTCGATGACAAGACCGGTGAAGGAATACGGCAACAAAGCATCGAACAGTATCCACTATCAAGCCTCCAGTTCTATGTAGGTCAGGCCAATAGAACACAAATCGACTCTATATCCTTCTGCTTACCCTAAGAACATGATTCTACAGATGCCCGATATTGCCTTCTTGTACCATCCTTATCTCATCATAAGTTCCTACTTAATGATGAGATAATAAATGCCTACGAAGAAGGTCCAAGCTTCTCTTGGCTGCTCTTTCCTTTATCTCACTGCGCGTTCCGAAGAACTCGAAACGTCCGCAGGTTACCCCGTATTTCCAGGCCAATCCTATGAAAACAAGTCCTATACTATGCATATGGTCATCTTTCGTAGGGCCTGCCACACCTGTCGTAGAAATCGATATGTCCGCTCCGGAAAGGCAAAGAATCCCCTTTGCCATTCGAATGGCGACTTCTCTGCTCACTGCCCCATGTCGCCGGACATCTTCTTTGGGCACGCCAAGAACCTTTACCTTTGCGTCATTGCTGTAACTGGTCACTTGAAGACCCAAGACTTTGGAGCAACCGGGCACTTCAGTGAGTTTGTGGGAAATGAGCCCTCCGGTAACCGATTCTGCCACTGCGCATGTGAGATTCCGCTCTCTCAAAAGCCTTACTACACTATGCTGGATTTCATCGTCTTCAGTTCCATAGATATCTTGCCCCAGGCACTCCCGCAACTCGGTTTCGATTCGATGGATCATGACGTCGGCTTCTTCGAGCGATGAGGCTTTTGCTGTTATTCTCAACATGACTTCACCCAATGACACCAGTGGAGCAATGGTCGGATTAGATTTTCCGTGAAGAAGATGTCTTATTCTATCCTCGATTTCAGCTTCACCGGGGCCACAGATTCTCAGAGTCCGAGAGGTGATGATTTCACCTCCACCTTCAAGGCGTGCTAAGTAAGGAATGACGGTAAGTTCCATCATGGCTTCCATTTCTCCTGGTACACCCGGAAGGCAGATTACTTGCTTGCCCATTTTCTCTACTATGAAACCACATGCTGTACCACGGGGGTTCGGTATCAGAGTTGCGCCTTCAGGCACTTGTGCAAGACGTTCGAGGCTTGACAGGCTTTGATGTCCCCGTCCCTTCAGCAAGGACGAAGCATGATTCATTGCTTCATCCGAGTGGATCTGTGGGATGCCGAAGACTTCGGAGACTATCTCACGGGTTATGTCATCTTCGGTGGGGCCGAGTCCGCCGGTGATAATCACAAGATCCGCGCGGCTCAGCGCTTCACGTAGCGCAGCTCGAGCTCTTGGCTTATTATCTCCCACAGTAGCTTTGTGGTAAAGGTTAACTCCAATGCCGGCCAGCTTTCGGCCTATATAAGCCGAGTTTGTGTCCACCACGTGTCCAAGGAGTAATTCAGTACCGATGTTCAGTATTTCTGCAATCAAGCCAAAATGCCCCCCGTTAGCTTGCTTTCACACATGTACCCTCTTGACCGAGCATTCTTCGAAAGTCCTCGCCTTCAATCCTCTCTGTTTCGATTATATTGGCGCTGATTTCCTTAAGAACACTTAATCTCGATTCCAGAATCTTGCCTGCCCTCTGTTCCTGAGCTCTTAGGATATTGCTTACCGTCTCATAATACACTTGCTTCGGAAGCTCTTCAATAGAGACAATTCCGGCCTCTGACATGCCTGTGGCAATGAGTTTGCGTGAAATCTCCAAGGCTTCTTCGAAGTCATTGGATGAACCTGTGGATTTTGATCCAAACACAAGTTCTTCCGCAACCGAGCCTGCCAGAAGTATGGCTATCTGTTCTTGCAGTTGATTTGAGGTATAGATATGGTAATCTTCTTCTTGCGATTGTCGTGTATAGCCAAGCGCTTGGCCTCTGGACATTACAGTGATAGTTGACACTGATCCCGGCCTTAGCACTTCACTGACTATTCCATGGCCTACCTCATGATGAGCTATTCTACTCATCTCTTCTTCAGTAGGACGACGATCGAGTCTCTCTCCCATTATTACCTTATCTATGGCTTCTCTAAGTTCATCTTGGCCTATGGTGGTTTTCGCCTTACGCATGGACAAGATGGCAGCCTCGTTCATCAGGCTCTCAAGGTGAGCCCCGGAGAATCCCAACGTGTCTCTGGCAATCTCATCAAGGTTCACATTATCCTCAAATGGTTTTCCCTTGGAGTGAATCTCCAGTATATGAAGTCTACCGTGCCGATCAGGAAGATCCACTCGCACTATGCGATCGAATCTGCCGGGCCTAAGAAGAGCAGGGTCAAGTAGATCCGCTCTGTTAGTAGCGGCTATTACGAGCAGTCTGACATCGTCATAAGGGTTTATTCCGTCCATCTCCACAAGTAATTGATTAAGAGTTTGATCATATTCAAGATGACCGGTATGTCTTCCCCGTTTTCCTCCAAGGACCTCTATTTCATCTATGAATATCATTGCCGACTTGCGGCCCTCACGTAGAGCAGAGGACCTTGCAGTAGAAAACAATTGGCGTACCCGTTGGGCGCCGACCCCTGCATACATCTCGATAAATTCTGATCCTGACGATGCCACAAAAATGCTCTTTGTATGGTTGGCAGCAGCCTTGGCCAAAAGGGTTTTCCCTGTGCCCGGGGGGCCTGTCAATAAGATTCCCCTAAGCGGCCTGATTCCGAGCTTTCGCGAGCGCTCAGAATCGACGATAAACTCCAGAGCCTCTATGAGTTCACGCTTGGCTACTTCCTGTCCGCCAATGTCTTTGAAGAAAACCTTTGTGTTTCCTTGTTCCTGCTTATTCCCTCCAATTATCTGAAAGCGCTTTCCCAGTTGTGCGCCGGATCGAATAAACCATATGGCTCCGCCAAGTATTGCAAGCAAGAGAAACATAGTTATGTCGTAACCTGAGGCAGCCAGGAATACAATTCCGGCAAGGGCTGCCCCAATTCCAATATCCTTTGCCATGGTACTCCCTTCATCCTTTCTTGAAGCCACGTCTAAAGAGTTTTCTTTGTAAGAGCGGACTGTAGATTAGAAAGAGTTATCGGTGAATGTTGCTCACGGCGTGCTCCTCTCGGGATAATTTCATACAAATAATTTTCTCCTTTGTGCAGCTGTACGTAGACATAATATGAATCTACATCTACGCCCCACCTATCCAAATCGGCTTGTTTTGCTTCTTCATCTATCGCCTGGGACATAGCGTAGAAGCTCCCCTTTGCCAGTGCTTCCTCAATATGAATACGCATACGACGGAACGTTTCTTCCAGTCCCTCATCACGCCTATCCGCTACATTAAGGACAGCCGGCGTTCTGCCGGTAGCCTCTTCAATGCCTGCCCAAAGCCGGGCATATTGAGACTGTATATCCTGGACATTATCAAGGGTAACGCTTACGCACAGACCGTCTGCGCACTGCCGAGCAGTGTAGTCAAGGACCTCCTTGTAATGTGCGAAGAACTGATGGAGGGGCCTTGTTACTTTTAGATTATAGCTTGCGGCGCGTCCTCCATAGAGCGCTACGAGCGTGACAATAAAAACTATGGCAATTCGCCTTATATCAAGCCCTGCGAGTTGCAATCCCTTCCCCTCTCCCTTCTGTAGGATCGTCTGAATTATAACATATTGCCCTCGAGTCATCGAGGACAAATACCAGGTAAACATAGGAATTAGCTTAACAGAATCAGGTCGTGGGCAAGGGGCTTAGATAGCGATAGCGACCCGGGCATTCTTTGGTTTACGTTGAGTTTCCATGAAGGCACACCCTACGGAGGTGCTCTACCTTCTTTGCGGGGACATCATGTTCATAGATGTAGCTACCGGCAACCAGGACATTGGCGCCGGCTTCTGTGACCATGGGGGCGGTGATATCGTTGATTCCGCCGTCAACTTCTATTTCAATGTCCCGTCCTATCTTGTCCGCCATTTCTCTAACCTTCTTAATCTTGGGTATCATTTCATATATGAATGTCTGCCCACCGAATCCAGGGTTCACTGTCATGACTAACACCAGGTCTACCATATCAATGACATGTTCTATCATGACAACCGGGGTCGCAGGGCAAAGCGCAACCCCTGGAGCGCATCCTGCATCTTTGATAGTCCGGATAGTCCTGTGGAGATGGCAGGAGGCCTCTGCGTGGACTGTAATGACGGAACTGCCCGCTTCAGCGAAAGCCTGGATGTAGAGATCAGGGTTGTCTATCATGAGGTGGACGTCCAAGGGAAGGTCAGTTGATTTCCTAACGTCTCTGACCACAGGTGGGCCTATCGTTATGTTAGGAACAAAGTGACCGTCCATTACATCTACATGGAGCAAGTCAGCGTTTCTGACTTGCTCTACTGATTCAGCCAGATTAGCGAAATCAGCTGAGAGTATTGACGGAGCAATCTTGATTTTCATCTGCCTCTCCTTCTTTCTCGTTCTGCTATCTCAAGCAAAAGCTTTACATAGTTATCATATCGAGCCTGCACAATATCGCCTATTTCTATCGCTTCTTTGACACCACAGTCAGGTTCCATATGGTGAAGACATGTCGTAAACTTGCAGTTTTCCATGGGCATTCTGAATTCGGGAAATAAGTGTGCGAGAGCTCTTTTGTCAATCTTGTCAAGATCGAGTTTGGAGAACCCGGGAGTATCAGCAACATACCCGGCAGGCTCGATTTTAAGGAGGTGCGAGTATCGTGTGGTGTGCCGGCCTCGGCCTGTTCTTGAGCTGACTCGACCGGTTTCAAGTCTCAGCCCGGGCTCTAAAGCATTAAGAAGCGCTGACTTGCCCACTCCTGACGGTCCGGCGAACACCGAGAGTCTCCCGGCAAGAGCCTTTCGCAACCTCGCTATTCCCCAACCTGCTCGGGCGCTTGCTTTGACTATGGCGTAGCCTGCTTTTCTATATGGCTTGGCCAGTTTCTCTGCAGCGTACCTGCTTACAAGATCAATCTTGTTGAAGCATATCACAATGTCGAGACCGTCTGCCTCAACTGCTACCAGAATCCTGTCAAGCAATTCCAGATCAGGAGCCGGTTCATGGCATGCCATGACAATTACAGCTTGATCTACATTTGCCACCGGAGGCCGCACGAGACGTGTTTTTCGTGGAAGGACGTCTTCAACAACTCCGTACATGCCTTCAGGGTCAGTGAAAGTAAATGAGACAATATCTCCTACGAGAACATCCTTGCCCTCTTTCTGAAGTCTACCGCGGATCTTGCAGTCAACAACATCATCTTTGTGGCTGACAAAATAGTGGCCTGAATACGCCTTAATTACACGTCCTTCCGGCATCCACCGTCCCCCTGTTATCCTTTGGGTATTAATTCGTCTCTATATAAGACTCCTCCGATGTAGACCCTAATTCTCATATTCCTGCCCCATGCGTTAATTTGTTTCTCAATACGCTCACCGGGGGCATGCATGCCTACGTAGTAATCCCTTTCGCCATAGTAGTCATTGATACGGATTTTGATCTCTTGTAAATCCGTACCGGGAGGCACAACAATAGTGACCAGACTTGAGATAGGCGTAATCGCGTCAAGAAGCGACGAAGTATCTTGAGCTTTACCTACGACGAAATCTACAGCTGAGCCTACTATCACAAGTTGACCGGGCTCCGGCGATTGGCTGACTATTACTCCGGGCTGCGCCCCTTCCCGAACGTCATCAATTACTCGCCCCCTAACTAAACCCGAGACAGTTAGGAGGGATTCAGCCTCAGTGATACTCATACCCGTGAAATCCTGGACTGTTACCAGTAACGGCTCAGGTCCGTCACTTAAGACAATTTCAACCATGGCACCCTTTTCTACTTGCGCTCCTGCAGCAGGAGACTGAGAGGCCACTTGATTCAGCCCTACCTCATCACTGTAATCTCTGGACTGGGCGCCTGGCTTCAGCTCCAGCCTCTCGAGTTCCAGGAGGGCTTGACGAAGATCCATCCCTTTAAGGTCCGGGACTTCAACGATCTCTTTTCCCAGGCTTACCACAAGTGTGACTTTGCTGTTTATTTTCACCCTCTCGTAGGGAGAAGGGCGCTGAGATATCACCCGGTTGGGCGGAATGGTCTCGTCATAGCGCTTGTCGGGCGAGTCCAGCCTTACATGGGCTTTACTTGCAAGGATTTCAGCTTCTTCAAGAGTTTTTCCTGTAAAATCCGGTACTCTGACTTCTTCTACGTAAAGCCATTCCGGCAACATAATAATGATACCGGCTGCAAGAGTAAGCAGAGCAAAAACAAGAAACAAGGTTACGAAAACAGTGCGCCTGGGATTTCTCTTCTTGGGTTTGCGTCTCACCAAAGTCTCCTCCATGTCAGTCCCCAGATCCGACGGAGATGATAGAACCTGTGTAGCCAGATCCGTAAGAGTAGTGTCACTATCCACATCAATATCATCATGGATGGTATCATAGTCGTTACCGGGGAAAGCATATGGTTCTAAAGCCCGCATCATTTGTCTCGCGTCTTGATAACGGCGACGGGGGCTTTTCTCCAAGGCTCTCAATACTATTCGTTCAAGACCTGCGGGAATTGAGGGATTAAGCTCTGTAGGAGGCGTTACGGTAGTTTGAAGGTGCTGCAAGGCGATGGAAATAGGGCTTTCGCCTTTGAAAGGGACAGCACCCGTTAACATTTCATACAGGACGACGCCTAATGAATAGATATCAGATTGGGTCTCTACTGCATCCCCTCGTGCCTGCTCCGGTGAAAAGTAATTTACCGTTCCGATTATCGTCCCGGTCTCAGTCAGAGTTGAGGCACTGAGCGCCCTTGCGATGCCGAAATCTGTCACCTTTACTCTTTCGTCAGAAGTCACCATAACATTATGGGGCTTAATATCTCTGTGCACGATTCCATTCTCATGAGCATGCTGCAACGCAGCTAGAATCTGCCATCCTATCCGGGCGGCTCTTTGAGGCGGCAAATGGTCGGATTTACAAATAGCCTCTTTGAGACTTGTGCCTCTCACATATTCCATCACAATATAATAGCGTTCTCCGTCTTTGCCTACATCGTATATGCTGACAATATTGGGGTGCGAAAGACCTGCGGCAGCCTGTGCTTCCCTGCGAAAACGCTCAACAAATTCCTCGTTTGACGCGAATTGTGGCCTCAGGACCTTTATCGCGACTGTTCGATCCAGGATCTGACAGTGGGCTTTATATACTTCGGCCATCCCACCTGAACCCAACTTAGAGAGTATCTTATATCTCTTACCGAGAACCTCCCCTACCATCTTTACACCTCACCTGCTTTGGATTTCAGGTTTAAGTGTCGATAAATACAGCGACAACAGTAACATTATCATACCCGCCATTCTGATTAGCAAGGTTTATGAGTTCATCCACAACTGCCGGAGGGGTCTTCTCAGACACAACTACGTCCAAGATTCGAGAATCCTCTATCGCTCCTGACAGTCCGTCTGTACATAGGATATAGCGGTCTCCGGGTTCCACCTTTGTATCAACGACTTCTATATCCACTGTAGGAAGCGTTCCCATGGCTCGGGTCAAAAGGTTGCGCTGGGGATGGACTTTCGCTTCACTCTTGGTCAGCATTCCCATTCTTACAAGCTCACTGACGACTGAGTGATCCTCAGTCAGTTGATACATAACATCATTCCTTACGAGGTATGCTCTACTATCTCCTACGTGTCCGATATATGCTGTTCCGTCTTGGATAAGCAAGGCGGTGAGCGTAGTGCCCATACCTTCACAACTCTGATCGCCTGTGGAACGCCGGTAGATTGCGGCGTTGATTTCTCGGAATGCCTCGCGAAGTCTGTCAGCCGGGTTTCCTTCACTGGACAGCGAGTATTCCTCAAGCATGTTTACAGCCATTTTACTGGCTATTTCCCCTGCCTCATGCCCACCGAGGCCGTCAGCAACGGCAAACAAGACATCACCCAGCAGGTAGTTATCTTCATTTACCGCCCTCACAAGTCCCACGTCAGTACGGGCGGAGGCCTCCATATAACCCACCCCCGTTCAAGAGTGTCCAAAGGGAAGTATAACCTTGAATTGCCTTACCTGCAATACCTGCGACGCAACTGACCGCAGGCTGCGTTAACATCCAAGCCCAAATTCCGCCTGACAGTGACGGGAATAGAAGCTTCTTGCAATATCTTGCTAAAGCTATTTATCCGTATGGTTGTCGGTCTCATATAATCCTTTTCATCTATCGGGTTCAGCGGTATCAAATTGACGTGCCCTGACTGTTCACGGAGTAGATCTGCAAGTTGACAAGCATGCCGGTCACTGTCATTAATATCTCGAATCAACGCGTACTCAAAGGTTACCCGCCTGCCTGTGCGCTCTCTGTAATAGGCAGCTGCGTCCATTAGTTGCACGATTGAATATCGCCGATTTATCGGCATCAGTGTTTCACGAACATCATCCGTTGGTGCGTGCAGAGAGATTGAGAGAGTCACCGGGATCTCTTCTTCAGCGAGTCTTAGTATTCCAGGGACCAATCCGCAGGTGGACACAGTCATGCGACGAAAACTAATCCCTAATCCGGATTTGGCGTTTAGGATGCGTAAAGCCTTAATGGAGGGTTCATAGTTATCAAGGGGTTCTCCTGTGCCCATAAGAACTATGTTTCCGACATTGGCGCCGAAAGCCGTTACATCTTCTTGAATCCGGAGAGCTTCATCAACTATTTCTCCGGCACTGAGATTTCGGACGAAGCCCCCTACTCCTGATGCGCAAAAGGAGCATGCCATTTTGCAGCCGATCTGCGTGGAAAGACAGGCAGTGATACCGTATTGATATTCCATTCTTACAGCCTCTATGGCATTCTTGTCGTAGGTTTCCAGCAGGTACTTGACTGTGCCCTTCTTCCCTTCATTTCTCGATCTTACGTTAAGACGTGTTATGTATGCAATTTCCTTAAGTCTTTGCCGAAGCGTAAGAGGCAAATTAGTCATTTCATCAAAAGAGCATACAAGGTGCTTGTGGATCCATGAGAATATTTGGTCACCTCTGTACGACGGCTGTTCCAAGGACACCATGAAGCTACGGAGTTCGTTTGGCAGAAGATTTTTTGCATCTTCCATCTGGATTCCTCCCGGTGAGTTAATTCATCTAATAAGTAGGATTTCCTCTAATCTGCGTTTCGAGAGGATATTGTCAATACACTCTACGTTATTATAGACTGTGAAAAGGGGAGTTGTCATATGGATACACATTTATACCTTGTAAGACACGGTGTAACAGAATGGAACGAACAGAAAAAATATCAAGGCCATCATGATCTGCCTCTATGCGAGGCCGGTAGAACACAGGCTGAAAGAGTTGCCGGGCGTCTCCAAAGTGTAGATATTGCTGCTGTGTATTCCAGCGACCTTCAAAGAGCAATGGAAACAGCATATTTCATAGCGAGAGCCCATGGGCTTCCCATAGTCGCCTTGGAGGCGCTTCGCGAGATAGATGTTGGCGAGTGGGAAGGCAAGAGTTTTGAAGAAATCAAGCGGCAGCGGACTGAGCTTCTTGAACCCTGGCTGCGAGACACCGTAAACAACCCTATCCCCGGAGGTGAGTCATATGCTCAACTCCGGGATAGGGTTATCCCGAAAGTCATGGAACTCGTTGAAGTCCATAGAGGTTCATCTGTGTGTATTGTAAGTCACAGCGGACCGCTGAAAATGATTGTCTGCCATGCCTTAGGTATTGAACCTCGCGGACGCCTTGCATTTGACTTGGCAAATGCCACTGTAAGCGCGGTTACATGCGCTTACGATATGCAGTTTAAGGTTTCTTTTCTCAATGACATGTGTCATCTGTCTACTTAATAACAATCCCAAGCACTGCCGCAAGGCCTAAAAGCACTTTCAAGAGTCCGTTTTCCTTGCGCAACCCGTCAAGGTCTTTTGATGTTTGAGCCTTATACGCTGCAAGATCCGATGACAGGTTTGTGAGTCCGCTTTCCAGTGAGGTATACGTCGAGACTCTGGCGCTGCGTTCACTCTTTAGAGCTTCTTCCAGACTCAGAGTTTTTCCACGGAGAGCATCTAATTCATCAGTGAAAACCGTATCTTTCGCTTCAGTCTTAGATGAGAGCTCAAGAACCTGACCTTCCAGACGGGAAACAGCCTCTTTCGATGAGGCAATTTCAGCTGCCTGTTCGTTTACGGTGAGGGAGACTGCGTCAACGTCTTTTCGAATATCTGCTACTTGAGGCTCGAGAGAAGTAAGTCGGAGCACAGTAGCGCTGAGATCCTCTTCGAGTTGAGCAACCTTCGTCTCATGGGTATTAACTTGCTTTTCCAACTTCCGGAGATCAGATTCAGTTTTGGAAGAGAGCTCATGAGTTTCTGCTATGCTCCCGGAAAGCGTACCTTCTACAAGGGTAATGCGTTCGTCAAGCGTTCTTACATCTTTCATAATGTCAGCGATGAGCTTATCGACTTCAGCCTTCATTTCACGTTGGGTGAAGTTGAGCTTTGAAATATCCTCTTTTGTCACCTGCCGCGCTTTATCGTGTTCATCCATGGTTTTCTTGAACGTTTCCAGCTCACTGGCGATAAGGACAAGCTCTTCACGAAATTCACCTGATAATTTCCGCAATAACTCAACGTCGTCCGGCGTTGCGCCAATCCGTCCGGAATCTATTTCGTTAAGGATTCTGGCAATCACCATAGCAAGAGTATATCTATCTACAGCTTTGGTTCCCTGGAACGTGCCATCGCCGTACAGGCCAAGATACCCCTTGTCTACCAGCAATTTCACGGATTGGTACGCCCAGTGTTCTTTCGGCACATCCTTGATTTCTGCGCTGACGGTACGGCCCGGAATCAGACAAGCTATCAGTGATACCAAAACAATACAAGAAATCGTATGTAGATGTGATTTTCTAGCTAACATGTGACACATGTAACCCCCTCCAATCCTGGTTCTCTGTGGCGCTATATTATTTGTCACTGACAATTACAGATCCATGCTCAACTGAGGTGACTACTATTTGTCCTTCTCTTCCCAAGAGGGACATGTTACGCATAAGGATATGGCTTTGTCCCGGGGCTTTCGCCCAAAAGCCGATAGTCGCCAACTCCCCTGTAATATCTTTGGGTTGAGCTAGGCGTCCGTAAACATCGGTCAAGACCCCTAAGTGATTCTGAATCACCCCCTCATTCCACTCAGACATTCCTGTATCCTCGACAAAGACTGTCCCCCTGGATACGTAAGCGACTTCGACAACAGACGGGTCGAAGCAGAGGTCAAATCTTGCTTGCTGAAACTCCTTTAGGTTGCGTGCCATGACCCTTACGATGAAGAATTCCCCTTGCGCAACCGGGGAGATCGGCGTCTCCAAGAGCAGTCTGGACCGTAATTTAGGCACTCCTATACTGGTGGCTGCTACCAGGCTTTCGGTGTTCCTTGCTTCCACCCGTACTCTGTAATCGAAAGCGCCGGCTTCACCAAACGGCACGAGATACCATGAGACATCGCAGATCTCGCCTGGCACAACCTGCCCGGGAAATCGTGAAGCTCTCTCACTTGGGGCGAGGACAATGCCATAGTCAGGTGTAAGAGTGGCTTTAACGCCGTACGCAGGCGCACCGCCGGAGTTTCTCACTCTAGCGTTTATCTTTAACGGATACGGATGAAACATATCATCCGATACTCCAAACATAGAGGGTGCTTGAATATCGATGCTAAGCTCAGGAGGAGCCAGAATCGTAACCTCACGGAATACCTGATTCCTCTCAGCATTCTCAGCTTCCACGGCTACTCCGTACCTTAGCGTTATTTGCTCAGCTATGTCAGAGGTAACCTCCCATGCTATCTGACGAGTTTCGCCAGGCTCCATGTGACCGAGACTTACTTTCTGTCTTGCGCCCGGAACAAGAGCAAGGCCTTGTGGGAGGTGAAGAGATACATTGACATCAAGTGCAAGTGTAGGTCCGTTATTCTCTATATATGCCACAATCGGAAATACGATAGGTTCATCTTTGTGAGACGTGACTTCTGCAGGAGATGTGACTCCAAGGGCAAGAACCCCCGGGGCTATGCTGATACCACCCATTCCGTAAAGGGTAGTATATTCCCTGGATTCACCGGGCGCAAGTGGCCTCTCATCCCAGAAGAGGGCAAGTGCGCTGTCAAGTTCGTACTCTCCTTCCCGAAGGAACTCGCGGCCCGGGAGAGCAAGGGCATCCCACACTCTGTCAGCCAGGTTACCCCAATTCGTGAAAACCACCTTGTCCGGAGGAGTCGCGTCAGCTCCTATCAGAGTGCCTTGGCTGGTTACTGACGGGCTTGAAAGCGAGTCAAAAGCTTGGAAAAAGCGGGGCATCTCCTTTGGGCGGAAAACGGTGTCAGATGTAATCGCCTTGTCTCCTGCACGAAAAGGGGCTCCGTCATTTGATCCTAACAAGGTATCAAGCATGATGCGGACTCCCACGTGGTGTTCGGTATTTCCCAGATTCGTTATGATATAAGTAATCTTGGCTGTATCCGGCAACCCTGTTGTTATGGATCTTACTATAGTGAGTACTTGGGATGCTTCAATATCACCGAGTCTCCATGTGGAAATAATGCTGTTGCCTCCGACAACCTTCGGCCCGGAAATCTTCGTGCCGTATGAACCATGTCTACCTGCTCGCGTCTCAGTATTGCCGCCGAATATGTAATCAGATCCGTCTATCCTGAAAGTGGTATATGATGTCCAAGGTCTCGGGCGTCCGTATATGAGGGGCATATTGTCATCTCGCGGATTCAGAGGGTCGCCACCTGTGGAATCAACTGCGAATCTGCCTGTAGCATCATCTGATCGGTTTACGAAAACCCTTATGTACTGGTTTGATATTTCCAGATTTCCATAGCCGGCTGCAGACGCAGTTTGATGACTGGGATTCCCGATACTGCTGATTAAGGCAAATAACACAAACCCGACAAATACGGTAAGTAGGTGTTTTCTGCTCATTCTCATTGGGGACACTCCTTTAATCTTCCAGGACGGTAACTCCGCCGAATCCGACGTCCACATCGGCTTCGCCCCTAAACGATACTGTCACCTGGATTTTATAGGGCCAATCGATGCCTTTGAAGTTCCAAAGCGCGAGGATTGTCTTTCTGGCTTGCTCGTCCAGTTCGTCATGGCCCGACGCGTGAGACACGTCTACGCCCAGTATCTTGCCGTCCCCGGCCACTGTGACTTCGAGTTTCACAGTGCCTATTAGGTCAATATTCTGCGCGCCCTTTGGGTATCGCGGAGGCCCATAGTTTATTGCCAGGGATTCTCCTTGCCCAAACTCGTGTCCCTTTGGTTTTTCAGGCCCTGCCATTTCTTCATCCTGCGGTTTACCTTCTGTTGTCGCCTCTTCGCCTTTCCCTGTCTCACCCGTGGTATGAGGTCTGCCATTGGCATCCCTTGGGCTCTCAGTATCACCGGTTGCATCAGACCCTGCTTCAGGTCCGGGAGTTGGCAGTTCCTCATCACCGGTTTCAGGCAAAGCAGCCTTAGCCTCTGGAATTGGAATAGTCTCGTCAGATTCACCTGTAAGCACTCTTCCTATGTCATCTGGTCGAGGTTCAGGCTCTTCTGCTACAGTCTCAGGTTCAGGCTTCTCCGCCACAGCCTCAGGTTCAGGCTTTACTGCTTGAGAATCAGGCTCAGGCTCTTTTGGAACAATCTGAGGTTCCGGCTTTGGTTGCTCCTCCGTCTTCTGCCTTTCCGGTTCACGTGGTTTCTCTGTTTCTTTAATAAGCGCCTCGGTCTCTTTGGCGGGAGGCTCAGGCTCTTTAGGCGCCGGTTTTGGCAAAGGCTCTTGCTGCTTCTCTGCAGGCTTCTCCTGTACAGCCGTGTCTTGCCTTTTCGGCTGCGTCGGAACCGGTGTGCCTTGAGGGCTTCCCTGCCTTGTAGAGGCGAAGGTTTGCGAGATTTCGCCGAATTCCACTGGGTACACAGTAACATGATGTGTCAGCGATATCGGAACGAGGAGGATTACGGCGACATGCACCAAAATGGATATCATCAAGGAAAACCACATGTTCAGTTTGTTGTCGTCGTGCTTCATCCCCGTCACCACCTCTCATTCATTCCAACGGCTATCTTATTCTATCCGCTGCCAGCGCCAGTCTACCGGCACCTGCCAGTCTTGCAACATCCATCACATCCACAAGTCGTTGGTAGCTTGTGGAACTATCAGCTCTTATGACCACGATCTCATTGGGATTTTTCTGAATACGTTGGTTGAGGGTGAGTTTAAGACTGTCAAGGGACGTCTTCTTATCACCTAAGTACACGTTGCCTGCCTTATCAATAGTAACTACAGTCGTTGATGCCTTTTGAGCAGTGGCTGTTTCAGCCCGCGGCAGTTTTATATCAAGTCCTGCCGGATTTGTGCGAAACGTAGTGAACAGCATGAAAAACACGATGAGAAAGGTCATCACGTCCACCATCGGCACTATGTCAATTCGAGGCTTTTTCCGTACGGTCCTTTGAAAGCGAAAGCTCATACGGTTGCACTCCCTCCATGAGCAACTTGACTACGTTTGTGGCAAACTCATTCATTTCTCGAATTCGCTTGTCAATGACGCCGGTGATGAACACGTAAAGAATATACGCTCCTACTGCGATTGAAAGTCCGGCTGCAGTAGTAATCAAAGCTTCTGCGATCCCTGCTGATAGAGCTCCTGCTTCTAAGAGCTGTGGACTTGCGGCAAGGACATTGAAATTCTTGATAAGCCCAAGCACAGTCCCGAGCAAGCCTAAAAGAGGCGCTATTGTAATTATCATTTCAAGAGTGGGCAGACGCTTCTCAAGAAGAAATACTTCATACTCACCTACGGTTCTGACTTCTGTCTCAACCTGTTCCCTTGGCCGATTGGCGGTTGCCACAGCAGTTGCTGCCAGTGTTCCAATTTGTCCTTTGATCTTGTGTACAGCCGCTACTGCATCTACCATTCGATCACGCTCTATAGCCAAAGCTATCAATCTAAGGGCGCGATTAGGGTCTTGATTCGTTCGAAGGAGGTACAAAATGCGTTCAAATACCACGGCAAGAGCGACTACTGAGCAAATCACCAACGGTATCATTACAGGGCCACCTTTAACTAGCACGTCAACCATGTCTCGTTCCTCCCATCCGCCGAAGCTAGCTTGCCTCAACAACACACATTCGACACGACTTTCCATTGTTCCTTCACTATTCCAGCATGATCTATAATTTCCATTATACATGAGTATTACAAGCCCTGGGTTAAAGGCAAGAGAATTCACGTTTGGCGGGCTTTTTCGCTGCGGAATCCTGAATCTCAGTGATTATCGTAAGGATGACAAAACAGCCACAGATGTTTTTCAGTATCTAAGAAAACGTCTATGGCTGTTCCGGTTATTTAGAATTTGATCCGGAAGAGTGCTACTTTTGGCGTTCGTAAGGGATACCGCTTGCAGCAGGTGGAACAGATCTCCCAATAATTCCGGCCAGCGCAGCCATGGTCAAAATATACGGCGCCATAAGCAGGAAATCCGTTGGGATAAATGTAAGTCCCAGCGTTTGCGACAGAATTTGAAGAGCGTCAGCAAATCCAAACAGAAGACATGCTCTCAAGGTGCCGTACGGGGTCCATTTCCCAAAAATCATGGCTGCAAGGGCAATAAAACCTCTGCCACCTGTCATATTCTCCCGAAATTGACTGAGAAAACCCAGTGAGAGAGAGGCGCCTGCCAGTCCGGCCAAAGCGCCGCTCAATAATACACACAGGTATCTTATGGCGAAAACGTCAACTCCCACAGTCTCTGCTGCTTTCGGGTGTTCTCCTACTGCTCTGATGCGCAGGCCGAGCTTCGTCTTGAATAAAACGAAGTTAGAGATGATCACGGCTATGAGAGAAAGATAAACAAAAGGTGTATGTTTCCCTATCATTGCCCCTATAACAGGGATTTTCTCTATCAAGGGAATTGTCCAATCAGCAACTTTCGGAACAGGAGGTGATTGGCCTGCATGTTCAAAAACCTTACGCAACATGAATCCTGTAAAGCCTACGCTGAATAAATTAATGGCTGTTCCGCTTACAACTTGGTTCGATTTATACTTTATACACACTACGGCATGGAGAGCGGCAATTGCAGCTCCGCTTGCAACTGCTGCAAGCACCCCTAGCCAAGGTGCACGGGTAAAGTGTGAGATTAGCATTCCCATGAATGCTGCAATCAGCATTATGCCTTCCAGAGCAATATTAACAACTCCGGAGCGCTCAGAGAAGACTCCTCCAAGACCTGCAAGAATTAGGGGGGTCGCCATCCTCAATGTAGACACTACAAGCGCAATATAAATGGTAACGTCTGCCAGATTAGTCTCCATCGCTTCCTACCTCCCCCGCTTCCACCACATCTTGAGTAGCAACACTCTTGGATTTCAGGATACGTCTAAGCACTTCGTCAGCAGCTACAATAATTACGATAGTTGCCTGTATGATGCCGATGATCTGTTTAGGAATCTTCGCAATGCTTTGCATTGTGATTGCGCCTCGCGCCAAGGTTCCAAAAAGAGTTGCTGCAATCAGCACACCAAAGGGATGGTTACGACCTAAGAGCGCTACTGCGATGCCATCAAATCCATACCCTACGAATCCGAAGAGATCCAAGAACCTAAACTGTACGCCGAGGGCCTGGACCGCCCCTGCAGCGCCTGATAATGCACCGCTTATGCTCATGGCAATGATTATATCCCTTGATACGTTGATTCCACCGTACCGTGCTGCATGTGGGTTTATACCGACAGCCCTAATCTCATATCCGAGTGTAGTTTTGAAGAGCAAATAATACACGAGCCACACAGCTCCCAGCGCCAATATCAAACCGAAATGAAGCCTGGTTCCAGGTAATATCCTCCATAACCGAGCTGCTTCCACAACGGGAGGCGTCTGGGGAATCGGGCCCGGTTCCTTAAGTGCGCCCATTACAAGGTAATGGCTGAAATAAAGGGCAATATAGTTCATCATTATTGTATTTATGACTTCATGTACTCCTAATTTGGCTTTCAAGTACCCGGGTAACGCAGCCCACAAGGCGCCGGCAAGCGCGCCGGCAAGAAATGCAAGCGGCATGTGAATGACCGTTGGTAAGCCTGTCAATGAAAAACCAATCCATGCAGCGACAATCTGTCCCATGATGAATTGACCTTCAGCGCCTATGTTAAACAGACCGCACTTAAATGAAAAAGCCACTGAGAGGCCGGTAAAGATTAAGGGAGTCACATTGATAAGTGTTTCCGCTATGTCCCTTTTACTACCGAAGGATCCCTTAAGGAGAGCGCCGTAGGCTGTTAACGGACTCTTTCCGATAAAGAGTATCAGGAGCGCGCCCAGCACAAGGGCAATAAGCACTGCCACGACAGGTATGAATAGCTCTACTGCCTGTTCACGAGATAGGCTTAACGTGTGTCCGGAGGGGTTCTTGAATTTGTTGTCCGTATTGGCCACTCCTCTCACTCCTTTCAGTATCAAGTCCGCGTTTTCCGTGTCCTCCTGCCATCAGAAGGCCTAATTCTCCTTCTGTAGCTTCGCTTGCCGCCATTTCGCCGACAATTTGACCTTCGTATATTACCAGAATTCTATCGGAGAGAGACATTATTTCATCAAGCTCCAGAGAAACAAGGAGAATGGCTTTGCCCTGATCTCGCTGGGCAAGAAGGCGTTTATGAACGAACTCTATAGCTCCTACATCAAGCCCACGCGTAGGTTGGGAGGCAATGAGCAGTTTAGGTTCACTTGAAAGCTCCCGAGCCACAACCACTTTCTGCTGATTTCCTCCGGACAGAGACCTAACAGGTATGTTTTCATGGGGTGTTCGTACGTCGAATTCGGAAATCAAGTCCCGTGCATGAGCTTGCACCTTGCGGTAATCAAGGTTAATCCCCCTGGCAAAGGGCGACTTATAGTAATTTCTTAAGATGAAGTTCTCAGCAACGGTAAAATCCAGGATGAGACCGCGGTTTTGCCTATCCTCCGGAATGTGAGCTACACCTTGTTCAATTAGCGCTCGCGGTTGATTGTGTGCGACGTCAATGCCATTAACGTAGATATGTCCGGATGTGGACTTTCTAAGTCCTGTAAGGGTCTCCACCAACTCGCTTTGGCCGTTTCCTTCGATACCCGCGATACCCACGATTTCCCCGGCTTTCACGTCAAAAAAAACCCCTCTGAGAGCCGGCAAATTCCTTCCGCTTCTCGCGTGCAAGTTCTCAACCCTGAGGACAGTGTCACCTGGTTTTGCAGGTTCTTTTTCAAGAGAGAGAACTACTTCGCGGCCAACCATCATTTGCGCCAGTTCTTCCGCGGTAGTATTCTTAGTCTCTCCGGTACCGACACACTTGCCTCGTCTCAGAACCGCAACACGGTCACTTATGGCTATGACTTCGCGGAGTTTGTGAGTAATAAATATTATGGACTTGCCTTGGTGGACAAGGCTGCGCATAATTGCGGCAAGCTCGTCTACTTCTTGTGGAGTTAAAACTGCTGTAGGCTCGTCCAGGATTAGTACCTCAGCGCCTCGATAGAGCGCTTTAAGGATTTCAACCCTTTGTTGCATGCCTACGGAAATGTCGTCAATATTTGCCCTGGGATCCACAACAAGTCCGTACTGATTCGATAGCTCCTCCACATCGCGTATGGCCTTATCCATGTCAAGTTTGCCGGCGGCATTCACAGGTTCAACACCGAGAACAATATTCTCAGCAACAGTGAAAGGCGGTATTAACATAAAATGCTGGTGCACCATACCGATGCCCAGTCGTATTGCGTCATTGGGAGTGTTGATTTGGACTTGTTCTCCGTGAATGCGAATCCTGCCTGCATCCGGTCTATAGAGACCATAGAGTACATTCATTAATGTAGTCTTGCCTGCTCCGTTCTCACCTAAGAGCGCCAGGATCTCGCCGGAGTACACATCTACACTGACATTATCGTTTGCGATTACCCCGGGAAATTTCACGGTTATGTCACGCATTTCCACTACAGGGTCGCCAATCGATTCTTTCAGGGTCAAGAACCCCCTCTCAACAGATGCCAGGCACCGCTGCATGTGCAGAACAGCACCTGGCACCTACTTTCTCCGCTGTAATTATCCGAATATGTGACCTCGCTTACCGGCGAATGCTAAGCCGGCTTCAGCTACCACCCGGAGCTACGCAGCAGGCGGTGTAAAGGCCTCAAGTTCAGTGTAAGTAGACGGAACCGTAATTTCACCGTCTACTATCATATCTCTATACTTCTTCACCTCATCGAGGACTTCCTCCGGGACGTGTTCCGAGGTCCTGTCGCAAGGTCCTACTCCGTCCTCAGCCAGACCGAATACATAATGGGTCGGCTCGAACGTTTCGTCCTTAACCCTTTCCGTTATGTCAAACACAGCCACATCTACGCGCTTCATCATGCAGCTCATTACGTTTTCAGGCGCCAGGTGGTGCTGACATGAGTCAACGCCCATAGCCCAATACCCTTCTCCCTGTTCCTTTGCAGCCTCAATAACCCCAAGGCCGCATGCGCCTGAGGCATGGAATATGATGTCTGCACCTTGGTTGAACTGAGCGAGCGCCACTTCTTTGCCTTTTGCGGGGTCATCAAATTTTCCGGTGTAACCCCGTAGCACTTTGACATCGGGATTAGCAGCCAGCACACCTGCATGGAAGCCTGCGTCAAAGTGCTCAATAACAGGCACTTCCATACCACCGACGAAACCTACGGTTCCGGTTTCAGTCATCTTTGCAGCAATTACCCCAAGCAGGAATGAGCCTTCCTCTTCTTTGAATGTAGCAGATGCAACGTTAGGCTGTTCTACTACGCTATCGATGATTCCAAACTTGAGATCAGGATATTCAGACGCCACTGTATCTACAGCATCGGTTAACAGGAATCCAATAGCCCAGCTGATGTCGGTTTCTTGGTCTCCGAGGCTTCTGAGATTGGGTTCATAGTCATCCATTTTCTTTGACTCGACCACTGTAATCTCAAAGTCTAGCTTCTCTTCGGCTTCCTTGAGACCTTTATAAGCAGCGTCGTTAAATGATTCGTCTCCCAATCCTCCAACGTCAGTAACCATGGCAGCCTTCAGGCTTTCAGGCAGAACCTCTGCAACTTCCTCCTTAGGCTTTCTAAGGCCTACCACAATCGCAATGATAACGACCACCGCAGCAATTATCACTGCCCACCTGCTCGACTTAGACATTACTTAAATGACCTCCTTTCGATATTTGGGACCCTTTCCGCGCATCAATAGGATTCTCTTACGGACATATGCCTCGAAGTCTCATGGCTTCAGCAACTCTCATAATAGCGAGGTTGTAGGCGGCTGCCCGGAGATTAGTTCCCTTCTCTCTTGCTGTGCCAAGGACTGCAGCGAAACTCTCTGTCATTATTCGTTCGAGGCGTTCCGCGACTTCCTCTTCACTCCAATAGAAATTCATAAGATTTTGTACCCATTCAAAGTAGGACACGGTAACTCCCCCGGCATTTGCCAGAATATCGGGGATTACCATGACTCCTTTGTCAGATAATATTTCGTCGGCCTCCGGCGTGGTCGGGCCGTTAGCGCCTTCCGCTATCATCTTTGCTTGTATTTTTCCTGCATTAGCTTTCGTAATCTGATTTTCAATAGCAGCAGGGATCAAAACATCGCAGTCGAGTTCGATAAGTTCTTCGTTGGATAGGCTATCACAACCAGGTGTTCCTTCAACGGATCCTGTCCTTCTTAGTTGAGCTGTCAATGCTTCCGGATCAAGGCCGTCTTCTCGAAAAACCCCGCCTATTACATCTGTTACTCCTACTATCTTGCAACCATAGCCGTTAAGTATGGAGACGACGTTAGAACCTACGTTACCGTAGCCTTGCACTCCGATCTTAAGGCTGTTCAGAGGGAGACCTAATTCCCTTGCAGCTTCTCTGATACAGATTACCAGGCCTCTGGCTGTAGCTGAGGCACGGCCCAGTGAGCCTCCGAGGGGAATCGGTTTTCCTGTGACAACACCGGGAACGAATTGACCTTTCTTAGTACTATATGTGTCCATCATCCAAGCCATAACCTGAGGATTAGTAAACACGTCAGGACCCGGAATATCAGTGTCAGGACCAATTACATTGCTTATCTCCGTTGTGAAGCGACGAGTGAGTCGTTCTATCTCTCCTTGGGACATTTCCAGAGGATTACAAGTAACTCCTCCTTTGGCGCCGCCAAAAGGAAGTCCAACTACTGCGCACTTCCAAGTCATCCACATGGAAAGGGCTTTTACCTCTTCAAACGTGACATCAGGGTGATAACGAACCCCGCCTTTACCCGGCCCTCTCGCAGTATTGTGGATTACACGGTAACCTTTAAAAACTCTGGTAGTTCCGTCGTCCATCCTAACCGGAAAAGCCACTTCCACACCGAACCTGGGATGCCGCAGCATTTCACGTATGCCCGGATCAATATCGAGTTTCTCCGCTACAGAATCATACTGGCGCAAGGCAACTTCGTACGCGCTTTCTTGACATGCTTGTTCTTTCATTATTTTCCCCCCTCCCTACCCCGAGATCTTCATGAACCCTCCGATCAATGTTCTTTCTCCATAGCTTTCATATTTCCTTCTAAGTGGGGAGTTACAATCTCCCCTACCAAGTCATAATCGCCTGCATCAGTAATCTTCACAAACCTGAACTCACCTGGTTCGGGATGTAGGTTCCCAATATAGATCAAACCATCAATTTCCGGTGCTTCCGCCTGAGAGCGTCCGATTGTGACTAATTCGCTTTCTTCCGATCTCCCTTCTATCAGCGTTTTCATGATCCGTCCTATCTTTGCTTCGTTCTTTTCTCTGGAAATCAGCCTCTGAACTTCCATTGCCTCTCGTTTTCGCATCTCTTTTACGCTTTGCTTGACTGAGCGGGAAAGACGAGGCGCCGCTGTTCCTGCTTGAGGAGAATACGTGAATACGCCCACTCTGTCAAGGCGGACTTCCTTCAGAAAATCCAGGAGGCTTCGGAATTTGGCGTCTGTCTCACCGGGGAAACCCACAATGAATGTGCTCCTTATCGTTATGTCAGGAATAGCCTGTCTGAGTTTGTCAATTGTCTGTCTGGCTTGTTCGTGCGTTCCATGACGGTTCATGAGCTTTAGCAACTCATCATCTACATGTTGGAGAGGCAGATCTACATACTTACAGACTTTAGGCTCGGATGCCATGACTTCAATCAATTCATCAGTAACTCTTGTGGGATACATGTAGAGAACCCTTACCCATTCAACTTCGTCTATTTGACATACTTCCTTGAGCAACTTGTCCAGGGCGTACGCCCCGTAAAGATCCTGTCCATACCTGGTCGTATCCTGGGCAATGAGAATCAGCTCCCGTGCACCGCGAGCAGCCAGATTTCGGGCTTCCTCCACTATTGAGTGAATTGGGCGTGAACGAAACTTGCCCCGAACCTCCGGAATAACACAGTATGAGCAATGATTGCTGCATCCTTCCGCGATTTTGACGTATGCAGTATACCTGGGAGTTGAGATGCAGCGAGGGAAAGTCTCATCATAGATGAAGCAAGGTTGTTTGCTTACAAGCTTGACTCGTCTGCCGTCCAACGTATCCTTGACTACTTTGACTATCTTGGAAAAATCGCCTGTGCCAACCACTGCATCGATTTCCGGTATTTCGTCCAGAAGATCTTGGGGGAATCGTTGGGCCAGGCAACCAGTGACTATCAGCCTGCGAGACGGACTCTTTTTGCAGAGCTCTGCAAGGCGGAGTATGGTATCTATCGCTTCCTCCTGAGCCTCATCTATGAAAGCGCAGGTATTCGCGATCAAAACGTCTGCTTTATTCAAGTTGACAACGGGTTCGAATCCTGCCTCTGAAAGGAGGCCTATCATAACTTCAGAGTCTACCAGGTTTTTCGCACATCCTAATGATACTAACGCTACACGAGTTTTCACTTATTATCACAACTTCTCCTTATCCGGCGCCATCTGAATTAATGTGGGTTACGTTACTATGTTGTCTATTACGCTAAGGATGAAACACCTTAAGTCCACCGGGAATTATTGAGAACTCCATGGAGTCAGCCTCAAACACTTCGCCGTCCATGTGAAGGGGCATTACAGTCGAGAGCTGAATGTGGACGGATTTCGCCCTAAGAAGCCTGGTCTTAGGATCGCTTATATGTTTTCCTTTAAGCGCTTTTGGGAGTTTGCTGAGAACCTCAAGGCTACCGATGGCTTCAACAGTACACACGTCATATAAGCCGTCATCGGGTATTGCGAAAGGAACAATAGGTATCCCTCCGCCGTAAGTCCTTCCAATGCCTACAGCTATAAGCAGAAGGTGAATGTTCATTACTGTTTCGTCGTCAATAGTTACGTATGCCTCGCAACCCTTGAATTGCAGCAACGTACTAAACAGCGCCAGGACGTAGAGGGGAATGCCTCTGATTGGGAAACTCCTAAAGGACTGGCTGGCGGTCTTAGCCACAGCTGCGTCGAACCCGATGCCGACTGAGTTGGCAAAGTACCTGTCAATAACTCTACCAAGATCCCTCTTTTGCGTGTTGCCTCTGAGTATTACTTCACATGCAAGATCTATGCTCTTCGGTATTTCCATACTGATAGCTAAATCATTGCCACTACCACACGGGATTACACCTAAGGTTACGTCATGTCCTGCAATACCGTTTACCACTTCGTTGGCGGTTCCGTCTCCTCCTGCGGAAATGACAGCATCATATCCTTGTTGAACCGCACGCCTGGCTTCATTCGTGGCATCCCCCGGGCCTTCCGTGACATATATGTCAGATTCCACCTCACTTGATGCGAACAACCTACGGATGACTGGGAGCGCTTTCTCCGCCTTACCCCGGCCTGCTTTAGGATTTACAATAATCTTAGCTCGCAATCTTACTTGCCTCCTATTTGAGCTTTGAGAAAAGCTACAATTATCATATTGCCTGTACACCGTCGGATAACACAAATTCTACCAGCTCATTGAAGTTGCTACGCATATCAGGGGAGTGCTGATTTGCCCCGCTGTCAAGTAAAAAATCCTCCACAAGATAAGTCTTTAGGCCAAGGATTCCTGCAATAATATCCTCATCCATGTTGTTGCCTACCATCAGACATTCTTCAGGTTTATGCCCGATGAGTTCCAGGGTTTCTTCATAGTACTTGAGGTTTGGTTTGCAATAGTGCATTGTATCATAACAGGTGATCAACGTGTATGGGAGTCCCTGGATTCCACCCCATCTCATCCGTTCTAAAATAGCTTCAACCGGAAAGACCGCATTCGTGGCAATAACCACATCATAGCCTTCTTGAATCAAGAACTCCAGCATTTCTCTGGCTTTGGGATGAGGCTGAACACCCAGGGTATTCTTAAGCTCAGTAAACTCATTCCTGTAGAAATCTTCGAATACAGGCATAAGGACATTCTCCGGCACACTGACTCGTCGAAAAAAATCATCTTGGAAGACCTGGCTGTTTTTAAGTGACGGGTCTTGATTTCTTATCATGGCGTCAGTTGAAGCCAGTAGAGCTTTAGCAAACTGTGTAGGTTCTACGAATGTGGCTACCGTCCTTGTAATAGCGTTAATGTATTCCTTCAAAAAATCGTCATATTCAAAGTGAACCAGTGTCCCATCAAGATCAAAAAGAACACAACGAATCACCTTACCACCGCCTGATTAATTCATGAGTTAGAATTAAACCTTTCTTCGCTGTCAAGAGATACTCATATAACGTGAGAAAATGAAAACACTATTCACGGAGGATTAGTGAGATGGACGCAATGGATACGGAAAACCACGAGACATTGGCACGGGCTCTATTCTCAATTGCAGTTGAACGCTGGCATCCCTCCATTGTCAATTATGAGTTAGCAGAAATTGACGGAATTCTTTCGTCATATGCTGTTCTTGGACGAACGCTTTCTGATTCCGGAATACCGGCTTCTGAGAAACGCGAAATCATCAATGATTTGTTTGGAACTATTCTGTCCCCAATTTCCCTGGGGTTGCTCGACCTTCTAATCGAAGACAACCAAATCTGTATGGTGAAAGAAATATCCAAGTCATACAGGCGTCTTCTGAAATAGTCGCTTTGAGATCGGTTCCTCATGATAGAATCATGCTTCAACAACGCGGTTTTTCCCTTCCCTCTTACCTCTGTAGCAGGCCATATCTGCCGCATAGAGTAGATCCTTCCTAGTCTTGCCGTCTGCAGGATAACTCGCCACCCCTATGCTTACGGTCAAACCATCCGTATTCGATTGAGTCTCATACTGAAACGGATGCGCCTCAATCCGAGCTCGGATGCTTTCTGCCACTTTAAACGCAGGCGCCTTATCAGCGCCCAGGAGCAAGATGACGAATTCCTCTCCGCCGTAGCGAGCAACGATATCAGTAGAACGTACAGATGCAGCGAGAAGGTTCGATACGGTACGTAAGGCCTCATCTCCCGCCATGTGGCCAAAGGCGTCATTATAGTCTTTGAATCCGTCGATATCTATCATCATCACAGAGAGGCTCTTCCCATGTTCTTCTGCTTTTTTGAGCTCTTCAGCGAATCGTTCTTGGAAATACCTGTGGTTATAAAGTCCGGTTACCGAGTCAGTAATTGCCATCTCTTCCGCTATTTCATGAAGACGCCGTACCTCGGCAAGTTTCTTGTCCATCCGGATATTT
>JAAYRV010000197.1 GCA_012518595.1 Bacillota bacterium | reverse complement strand
CAAGGTTAGTCTCCGGTGATGAAATCAACGAATTGGTTGTTGTTAGAAGGCAGCAAAGATTGAATATTGTCCATCATCATTCGTCGAAAGGCACAGTAGTTCAGCAGTTCCTTACCAGAAGTCCTAATTTTGACTTAGAAATTGTAGTTATCAAATTACCGGCCGGCACTTCCAGCGAAAATCATAAGTCCCACTTAGGGCAAGAGTTTACCTATGTACTGAAAGGAACGGTAATCTTATACTTAAACGATGCCACCACGGAATTAGGCGTCGGGGATATGGCTTATTACGATGCCAGCATACCACATAAATGGGAGAATTCTTCCACAAGTGACGCCGAAATCCTGATTGGCGCTACACCTCCGAATTTCTGACGGGCTAAAGGCCCCGTTTTTTTATTACAAGAGAGCCTTCGCGCTTTTGGGAAGGCTGATTAATTATTAAGGAGGGAAGCTCGCATTTATCAAGGATGAGTATGGCTGATTACCGCGGCGGAACGCTGGCCCAAGAAATTATGCAGGGAGCAAATATTATGTTGTAGGAGGTATCTTTATGACAGTCACGAAAAAACTGGCCACGGTAGTGCTATTGGTAGCAATGCTATTCACATTAACAGGTTGTGGGCGAAAAAGCGAACCAATCAGTGAGCCGGAACAACAGTCGGAAAGTCAAGATAGAAACACAATAAGAGTAGCCACGGTTCTTTCCGGACCGGTTAACGATAACGGTTGGAATGCCACCGGTTATGCCGGCTTAAAGAAAATTGAAGAGGAGCTGGGTGCTGAGGTTGCTTTTTCCGATCAGGTTCCTGTCCCTGAGTTTGAAGAAACCTTTCGTGATTATGCCAGCAAAGGCTACGACCTAATCATTGGGCATGGTGACCAATTTTCAGAAGCAGCTGCGACAGTAGCCTCTGAGTTTCCCGACGTAAAGTTCGCGGTGATTAACGGCAACAAAACTGCCTCTAATCTTTCGACCTTTAGTATTTCTGATGCCGAGGTATCTTTCTTGGCAGGAGCTGTAGCCGGCCTATGCACTGAAAGTAATGTGGTAAGTGCCATTGGCGGCATGGAAATTCCGCCGACCTTACGTTCCTTGGAAGGATATAAAGCAGGCGCAAGTCACGTTAATCCGGAAGCACAGGTGCTCTTAGCTTATACGGGCAGCTTTACTGATGCAGCTAAGGCCAAGGAAGCTGCCATGGCCCAGTTAAGTATGGGTTCCGATGTGATATTTTACTATTTGGATGCTGCTTCACCCGGAGTAATTCAGGCTTGCGAAGACGAAGGAGCCAAGGCAATTGCCACTATTACCGATCAATATGATCAGGCTCCCGACACCATTTTAACCAGTACACTTACTGATTTGAGCTCACTAATTCTTGACATTGGAAGACTTGCTTCTGAGGGACAGCTGGAAGGTAAAGCCTATGTTTATGGGGTAGCTAATGAGGACATCGTATCGCTGGCTCCTTTCCGCGGCAGTGTGTCTGAGGAAGTAGAAGCTAAGATTGAAGAGATAAGGCAAGGAATCATTGAAGGAGAGATTGAGCTGCCTGTGATGTAGAGATTCCAGGATCCCGGATGTAGATATGTTCGTAGATATGTTCGCACTTTTTTGATAGCTAATTACAGTAACAGATTTGAATATAAGAACGTTGCTGAAGATGAGTTAAAAAAGATGTGCATCGCTCTTTAAGATTTCGATGACAATTTGCCTCAAAGAAGTTGGTGTTTAGGTTTCAGGAGAGGCGCCTGTGGCAAGATCATTAATCAAGGATAGTTCAATAGTAACAGCAGATAGAGAATACAACGTTATATGGCGCCTCTTCTTTATGATGATTGTTTTAATACTGTAGTTAACCTAGTGTTTAGCGCCAACGGTGCTGATGCTAATACAGTGCCGGTGGACGGTGAGAGTGTAGTAGAGGATCACAAGCTGGTAACTGAAGACGAAGATTTCCTCATCGACAGGGTTACTCAGATTACGAAAGACTTGATTGAAAGATGAAGACCTTTTGTTCCAGATGCACCAGCTATTAAGGATGTAGAAGTTTGACCAGCGAGGAGGCTTCGTTGTGCGGGATGTTTTGCTAGAAAACGTTGATCTGATAACCATGGATCCGGATTTAGGTGTAATTGAAAACGGTTATTTGGCCATAAAGAATGGTCGTATCGAGGCCCTGGGATCATGTTCACAACTACAGCCTGGGGATTATGCCAACTACCAACGGATTACCGGCCCCAAGTATGGTAAGCGTTTCATTGCACTCCCCGGTTTCATCCAAACCCACGTTCATACCAGTCAAGCTTTGGGCAGAGGCCTGGCTGATGATGTGGATCTGATAACTTGGACCAGAAAACGTATTTGGCCCTATGAAGCTGCCCTTACGGAAGAAGATGTTTATGTCAGTGCTTTGCTGAGTGCGGCAGAGATGCTGAAAAGTGGTACTACTACTTTTTGTGAAGCCAGTGGAGCCAAACCAGATGCTATTGGCCAAGCCGTAATCGATAGTGGAATGCGAGGCATCATCTGTCTGTCCACCATGGACCTCCCTGGAGAGATACCTCCTGAGTCCAGAATGAATACTGCTGAGGCCTTGGAGAAAAATTTGGATGTGGTGGAAAGATGGCAGGGCAGGCATGACCGAGTGGGGGCGTGTTTCAATGTTCTCAATCTGTTTTTGTCCAGCGAGGAGCTTTGGCGTTCTTTAACGGAATTAGCCTTGGAGAAGAAGGTGTTCCTGCAAACTCATTTGGCAGAATCCCTGGATGAAGTAGCTTTTATTCGAGAGAAAAGCGGCAAAACACCCGTGCAGTATCTAGATTCCCTTGGCGCGCTGGGTTCCCATCTCTTAGCTGCTCATGTAGTTCATGTGGATGACCGGGATCTGGTTACTTTACAAGAACGAGATGTTCGAGTACTACATTGTCCCGGGGCAGGTCTTCGCATCGCCGGTATTGCGCGGATTCCGGAGATGTTAGAACGGGGGATCTTGATTTCGCTGGGAACGAATAGTCCGCCCTGCAACAATCGCATGAGCATGCTGGATGAAATGTGGCTGGCAGGCATCATGCATAAAGCAGTGGAAAACAATCCTGAAGCAGTACCGGCTAGAAGCGTTGTGGAAATGGCTACTATCAATGGCGCAAAGACGCTGGGAATGGACAAAGAACTAGGTAGTTTGACGGTAGGGAAAAAAGCAGACATCGTTATTATGGACTTTAACAAGCTGTGTACGACCCCCACGCATGATCTACTTTCAACCCTGGTTTACCAGGCCAACAATGCTGTTGTACACACGGTGATGGTGGAAGGAGAGATTCTGGTAGACGCGGGCGAACTCACATCCATCAAGGAGGAGTGGCTGATTACCGAGGCGGAACGCCGGGCCCAGGAAATTGTGCAGAGAGCAAATATTAGATTCTAAGAGGCATCTTTATGCAACTTGTACAATACGCTCAGACGCCGGCTACTATCCTGATCAAAGGGGAATCGTTATGACTACTCCTATCCTGGAAATGAGACATATTACTAAAACTTTTGGCTCTACAGTGGCAAATGACGATGTCAGTCTTGTTGTTCAGCCAGGAGAAATCCATGGTCTCTTAGGGGAAAATGGTGCAGGCAAAACTACATTGATGAATATTCTTTATGGTCTTTATCGTCCTGATACCGGCGAAATCAGAGTCGATGGCAAAGCCGTGCAAATCGGCTCCCCAAAGGACGCTATCGGCATAGGCATAGGGATGGTACACCAACATTTTATGTTGGTGCCCAATCTCACGGTAACGGAGAATGTTATTCTTGGTCAAGCCCAGGCAGGAGAGATCTTTATCAACCAACAACAAGCTGCTGCTCAGAT
>JAAYRV010000029.1 GCA_012518595.1 Bacillota bacterium | reverse complement strand
GATGACAGGTGCTGCCAAACCGTCAGAACTCCAGAAGGCGTCTATCTTCGTAAATGGGACAAACATCATTTCTTTGAAGCTGTTTAAGACTACTGTCAGGCCTGGCGACGAGGTAGTGCTGCTTTCACCGGTAGGAGGCGGATAGGGATCAGTACGAGAGTATGGAATAGGGAAGATGAAGGACGATGAAAAAGAAAGCAAACGAACTTAAGGTGAAGGATTCTTCCATGGACGATCTAGCAGGAAATACTCAAGAGAAGATTATCGAAGCAGCAAGTAAGCTCATGACTGAAAAAGGTGTGACAGACACAAGCCTGGCTGATATTGCAGGTGAAGTAGGAATCAGCAAGGGGACGCTTTTCTACTACTATTCGTCCAAGAACGACCTGGTTTATGATGTGGCTGAGCGGAACCTCGATCTTATCACTGCAGACATCCTGTCATGGATGGAAAGCATTCGGGGACAAGTCGCGCCGTCTGAAATTCTAAAGGTAGCCATGGAGCGGATTGTCCATGCAGATACCAGGGGCAAGCTTCATATATACCTGCTCCGGGATGCAGCTTCTGATAGCCACTTGAAAGAAAGGTTTCAGGCTACATATCTCAAGTGGAAACAGATGATAGAAGGTGCGCTTAAGTCAGTGTACGGCGATGACAAGGCTGACCTGGATGTTCAGGCTGATATCATCCTGTCAGTTATAGACGGTCTTACCATACAGAAGGTTTTGGGTATTGACGATGCGCCCATCGAGGGGATGGCAAGGTGGCTCGCCTAGGCCGGAGCGGCACATAAGTGTCAAAAGGATAATGCAGGTTCGTCTTGAATTCTCTCTATAGCGTAGCGTACGTTTCTTGGCAAGGGGGATGTCAATTTGGTTCGGAGCTTTGTGTGGAAAGGAATTGTTGAGGGTTTTTATGGGAGACCATGGGCCCATGAAGAGCGCCTTGACATGATGGCCTTCATGTCAGAGATAGGCATGAACGCCTACATGTATGCACCGAAGGATGACCCCTACCACAGGGAAAACTGGCGAAAGCCGTATCCCGCAAGGAAACTGGACAGCCTGCGCGAGCTGGCATCGCATGCTGCATCCCATGGCGTGTCCTTTGTGTTCGCAGTAAGCCCCGGAATATCAGTCCGGTATTCCGACAAGCGCGATATGGATGCCTTCATGCAGAAGCTGAAGGCCCTGTATGGAGCAGGCGTCCGCGACTTTGCCATCCTCTACGATGATATCCCGGATGTCCTTTCCAATGAGGACGACCGCAAGGCTTTCCCGGACTTGGTATCTGCGCAGGTTGCCTTTGCCAATTCGGTTCTGAAACAACTTAAGAGATGGTCCGACGAAACCACGCTAATGGTTTGTCCGACCCAGTATCATGGGGACTACAACACTGAATACGTCTTGGGGATCGGCGCAGGACTCAGCAAAGACATAGATATTATGTGGACAGGGCCTGATGTTTGCTCCCGCGAACTCAGTTATGAATACACAAAATCAGTATCCGCAGCGCTCATGCGTCCACCGGTCTATTGGGACAACTATCCTGTTAATGACGCAGCAATGAAAGGTGAGCTTCATATTGGTCCATACACCGGCAGGGATCCCAGGTTGCCTCAGGTCTCCCGGGGATTCTTCCTGAATCCCATGAATCAAGCGGAGGCTTCGAAGATAGCCCTTGGCGCGGCCGCGTCTTACCTCCGGAACCCTGAAGGGTATGATCCACAGGCAGCATGGGAGACTGCCGCTGCCAGGGTCGTAGGAGAGGATGCTCTCGAGGCTGTCACCCTCTTTGCTGATGCATGTGCTATCAGCCCGCTTCACCCTGAGGAACCCCCCATGCTGAAAGAAACCGTCGGTCGTGCTGTTCGACGCGCCAAGGAGGATTTCAAGGAAGGCGCAGGAATCCTTTCCGCCCATATGCTGAAGATGCAGGCATCTGCTGAACTGCTAAGGACAAATCCGAACAGCAAGTTTGCTGAGGAGATCAGTCCATGGTTAGAAGAGTACGTCAAGTGGTCGGACATAGGCTTGCATATTGCAGAGACTATTGAAAAGTCCGGAGCATATCTTGCGTCTGGGCTTGGGTCTACAGGGCGTTGCGGTTTTTCCCTTCATATGCTCCCTGTGGCGTCCGCAAAATTCAAGCTATCGAGAATGATGTCCCGCGCCGTGAACTTCAAGACCAGGGTGTGCGGGGATGTCCTGCTTCAACTTGGCCGTGATCTCTTGAGAGTGTTACAGTAAGTCTGGCATGGGCATCTTGGAACCGCAGGCCGCGCTGCAGGTGAAACAGACTCAGAGAGTGTCAGGATTGAACGCCTAGGAAAAGCAGTCGTGGGAATTGCCTACGCAAGTTGAAAGGGTGGATATGGCAATGGACAATTATCAGGCAATAGTCGATTTCTTCGAGAGGGCGGACAAGCCTGTAAAAGCAGGGGAAGTGGCTGATGCGACAGGTATCGACAAAAAGGAAGTAGATAAGGTCCTGGCTAAACTGAAGAAGGAAGGCAAGATAGTCTCTCCAAAGAGGTGCTTTTGGGAGGTTCGGAAGTAAGCTGCACAGAAGCCACGTTCCACCGCTCATCACGCGCGCTTAAGGTAGAACACAGCCAATTGCGTACGGTCGCGAAGCTCCAGTTTCTCCAGAATCACGCTGAGGTAATTGCGCACTGTGCCTTCGCCGAGGTAGAGCGCTTCCGCGATTTCTCTATTACTTAGTCCCTTGGCTACGAGTTCAATGATCCTCTGTTCCCT
>JAAYRV010000028.1 GCA_012518595.1 Bacillota bacterium | reverse complement strand
CGAGGGTTTGCTTGCCTCAAGGCTTCACTAAATGTATAATCGAAGCTGGTGTTTGCATTTTTCAGGTATTACCTCACAATTATCCCACACGTTATGGGCACGCTGTTCAATAATCATGTGTTACGTTTGTTGCAGCCTGTCCGGTAAAGCTTGGCGCAGTGTTAGTCTCAGCGCAATCACTCTGGCTTAATCCAGTGGGATTTAGGTAAAGAAAGTTAACGGTGATTGGATTAATGACATATCAAGATCAAGCAGAGACTCGCCGACGATTCTTGCGTCCAGAGTCTTCAAGTGTTGCACGTAAGCAAGTTCTCGAGCTTGCCGGACCATCGCTGGTGGAAATGGCTCTGGTTACGTTTGTGAACATGGCGGACATGATAATGGTAGGCAGGTTGGGGCCTGCAGCTATCGCAGCGGTAGGGCTCACAAACCAGCCGGTATTCTTTGCCATGGCTGCCTTCATAGCTCTTAACGTAGGTACAACCGCAGTTATTGCCCGCGCTATAGGGGCAGGTGAGGACGATGTCGCAAATGACGCTATGCGTCAGAGCCTCATGCTGGTTGTAATCATGGGTTTTCTCGTGAGTGTTCTGGGTTTTGTATTCGCCGGAAACGTCCTCCGTTTCATGGGCGCCGAATCAGATGTTCTCCCGTTAGGAATCAGTTACATGAAGATTATCGCGTCAGGCGGTGTGTTCATGGTGGTTTCCATGAGTCTCACAGCTGCGCTGCGGGGGGCAGGGGATACGAAATCGCCCATGAAAGCCAACATGGTGGCTAACGTGAGTAATGTTATTGGCAACTATCTGTTAATTTACGGGAAATTCGGCTTTCCGAAGCTGGGTGTGCCTGGAGCTGCTTTAGCTACGACTATTGCAAGGCTCATCGCTTTCATCCTTCTCCTTAGAGTGGTCATCTCAGGAAACTCTCATTTACACTTGCAGGGCCGTTTCAGATTGAACAGGCAGCTTCTTGAAAGGATCATCCGTGTAGGCATGCCATCTGCAATTGAGCAAGTAGTGTTGCGTGGAGGACAGTTGACCTATGTGAGGGTAGTGGCAAGCTTCGGCACCACGGTCATCGCAGCTCATCAAATCGGAATGAACATAATGAGTCTTTCATTCATGCCCGGGATGGCGTTTGCCATAGCAGCCACAACCCTGGTAGGCCAGGGTCTTGGTGCAGGTATGCCTGACGTGGCAGAGGACTGGGCCAAGGAAACCAGGCGATTGGGTACCATTGTCTCGGGTTGCATGGCCTTGGTGTTTATCCTGTTTGGCAAGTATATTGCCATGTTGTACACAAACGACCCTGAGGTGATTTCAAGAACTGCAGTTGTCTTGAGAATCCTTGGCCTTGTGCAGCCTGCCCAATCCACCCAGTTTATTCTTGCAGGAGGCTTGAGAGGGGCAGGAGACACCAAATGGCCGCTTTATTCCACTGCAGTAGGTGTATGGGTATTCCGAGTGGCAGTAGGATACCTGCTTGCGGTGGTCATGGGAATGGAGCTTGTCGGCGCCTGGATGGGGATGGCAGTTGATCAAATAGCCAGATCAGTCATTATTACTCTGCGTTTCAGAAGCGGTAAATGGAAGCTGTCCGAGGTTTAGCGCGGAAATGATCTCGGATACCCCGATATGCTTGACAAATGCGGAGTCAAAGCATACCCTAGAGTATGGAGGGAAGTCTCTGGTGACGCCTAATTGGCTTCTTAATAATCAGAAAGTTTCACGAAGGGAGAGGATGAGGTTGGATGCCGACCCCGGAGGTAGTAGTAGTAGGGTCCGGCCTATAATTGATGTATTCCGATATGGCATGCAACACCCGTCACGTATGTCTCCCGGAGAGGGGCCTTCTTGATTTTACAAAGTCTTGTGCCCCTGCCCGGTGTTTGACGGGCAGGGGTATTATTTTGTCAGGTAGACGTATCCTTGATTCCAGGGAGACATGACTCAGGCGTATGCGTGTCACAAGGCAGGCAAAACCGTGAATGATGAATGAGTCAATGTTCAACTTGGAAGAAAGGAGGGACGTCCATGTCTAACGAACTTACAACAAGCGTCCAAGATCTTCTGCTTCAAAGGAATTATCTGGGAATCAAGAGAATCCTGGAGAAGAATCACCCTTCCGATATCGCCAAAGTGCTGGAGGATTTGCTTCCTGACGCTGCAGGGTTCGTATTCAGACTTCTCCCTAAAGATTTGGCAATCGACGTTTTCGACTTTATGGATATAGACGGCAAGCAGAGGCTGCTCCACTCCCTCAGCAGCGATATGGTATCGACTATCCTCAATGAAATGAGCCAGGATGACCGAACTGAATTGTTTGAGGAGCTTCCTGCGAAAGTCGTAAAGAAATACCTATCTCTTTTGTCTGAGAAAGAGCGTCGGGTAGCCAACATGCTTTTAGGCTATCCGGAAGACTCTGCAGGAAGGCTCATGACTACCGCATTTGTGGATCTCAAGGAGCATCAGACTGTTGATGAAGCCCTGGCTCACGTTCGGGGTACCGCTCCCGATAAGGAAACCATTTATTATCTATATGTAATATCAAGGGATAGAAGGCTTTTAGGGGGGCTTTCCCTAAGAGAGCTGATTCTTGCGCCGGGATCCAAGCTAATACGTGACATAATGAATCCGGAGATAAAGAATGTTTCCACAGACACTGATCAGGAGGACGTAGCCAGGATATTTGAAGACTATGACCTTATGGTGCTCCCTGTGGTTGACAGAGAAGGGCGTCTAGTGGGGATTATCACTCACGATGACGTCTTAGACATTGTTCGGGAAGAGGACACAGAGGACATTCACTTGATGGGAGGCCTAGGTGCGCCTGAAGAGACCTATTTCAGCTTGAGTATAGCGGAGGACGTCAAAAGACGCGGAGGATGGCTTGCATTGCTGATTCTCTTGGAAAGCTTCTCAGGCAATATCCTGAAGACATACTCTGCTTCGTTGGAAGCAGCCATAGCTTTGACGTTTTTCATTCCTATGCTTATTGATACAGGCGGCAACGCAGGTACGCAGTCATCCACCCTTATAACGCGTGGCCTTGCTACCGGAGAGATTGGCAAGAAGCATGGCAGGACCATATTCCTGCGAGAAATGATAACAGGCGCTATCTTAGGGATAAGCCTCGGAGCATTTGCTTACCTAAGAGCGTATCTCATGCAAGGGGACCCGATGATCGGCTTCGCAGTCGGTATTTCTTTGTTCGTGGTGCTCCTCGTCTCGAATCTGGTCGGAGCGCTGTTGCCTCTTCTGGCTATGAAACTCAAGTGTGACCCTGCGGTAATGGCTGGGCCTTTTCTTACAACTATTGTAGACGTAGTCGGCCTTATAGTGTATTTTGAAGTTGCCAGGGCAATAATGGGTTTAGGGTAATCGGAAAAAGATGCATTGGGGAATAGGGCTCCTTATACGCACATAACATGTGGTAGGGAGCCTTCTTATGATTTTGAGACATCGAAGAACGGAGACGGGGTGGCGGAGTGTTAATAGTCACTAGGCGCCGGCTTCTCTTGGCGTTGGCATTTGTTGTATGTGTCGCAGTAGGAATGGGGTTTGTGTTGGGCCGAAGAACGGAACAAGGGCTGAAGCAGCCTTTAGCCCATGAGTCTGAAGAGGCTGCGGGGAAGACAGTGACAGATGAACCTCACGAAGCGAAACGTGTCGCGGACGACATTGACACAAAGAGAGTCGCCACTCCCGATCCCCTCCGTGATCAAAGAGCGCCCGACTTGATTCCGGCGGATAAAGCCGTCCCCGATGAAGCAGTCCCGGATGAAGCTCTTATTGATGAGCCGGTTGCTGAAATGATTGCCATAGTGCCTAAGGTTAAGATGCCCATATTCTACGTGGAGACTAAGGAACCTGCAGTCGCTCTCACGTTTGACATAAGTTGGGGGCAGCAACAGGTTTTAGGGGTTTTGCAGATTCTTCGCGAGAAGAATGTGAAGTCTACGTTTTTTCTCTCAGGACCGTGGGCAAAACGCTACCCACACTTAGTGCAGGAAATATCAGGCGCAGGTCACGAAATAGGGAGCCACGGGGACGCCCATGTAGATTTGAGCCGTTACTCCAGGGATGAGGTAGCGGAAAACATCAGTACCGCTCATCAAGACCTTCTTGATTCTGCAGGGAGGGTCGCGCCTTATTTTCGTCCTCCAAACGGCGACTATGATGATGTCGTGGTGGACACTGCCAGGTCCTTAGGGTATGAAACAGTAATTTGGGCTGTTGACTCACTGGATTGGAAGAATCCCGGGGTGGATTTCATGGTGGACCGCGTTCTCGGGCGCACATTCGCGGGGGCGATCGTTCTTATGCATGCCAGTGATTCAAGTCAGCAGATTCAAGATGCTCTTCCACTCATAATAGATGGTTTGCGTGATAAGGGCTTCAGGCTCGTGTCGCTATCTGAACTCACGCGGCTTGGAACCCCTGCACGCAGAGATCCCAGGTAGATTACTGTGAGACCCTAAAACTCAACCCAAAAGCCTATAAGAGGGTTAGCAACAGTCAATATCCGTGGTTCGTCTAAGGACATAACGGCAGAGGATTCCTATATGACTTTTCGTGGCGCACTCTTTCTTGCACTCAATGAGCCTCTGCAACCTAAAGTCGAATCTCCTGAAACCCTTGGAGGTGACGATGTTTTCAATAGTGGCTTCCGCTATTTTCACCGGGTGTGTCCCACCGATGAACACAATTTCAGCTTTGGTTCCCCGCGTTATTTCACCTGTGTTTACATGGACGAGGACTTCATAGGATATTTCATTGGGCCTGTAGGCGAGATGGTACATGCTTCCTACACCAAGGGCCCGTAGGTTGTCTACGGTCCATTGGATCTTGACCGACATCTGTAGCACTTTTTCTTCTTGTCCTCGGTTCTCCACTTCCCGTCCCTCGTATTCCAAGGGAGCGCCTCCTCACGACGCAACCTGCAAACTGCTTTGCCTTTGACATTTTGAAAAGTCGCTCTAATAACACGATATGGAGTTTCTTTTGTATTTGTGCAGATAGTGCCTGTGCATCTGAAAATGGCACAAGCTCCGTGGGAGCATATTACTCCGAACGGATGACGTGAGTTTCCGAAAGCCTTTTCTGAGCATAGCAATGTAATACAATAATATGCTATGATATTATGTAATCTTTGGCGAATGTGAGTAGAGGTGAGAGATTAGAGGTTAAAGGTTACGGGAGGCGGGGGAAACATGATGACGCTAAAAGATATTCAGGCAAACCCTACGTTCAAGACTCTTATTCGGAGAACCAATGAATACTTATCTGTGCTTGGATACACTGAACATGGTTTGCGCCATGTAACTTATGTATCGACAATGACAGCATATATTCTGGAAACGCTGGGTTACGATGAACGTACAGTCGAGCTGGGTTCAATTGCAGGATACCTGCACGATATCGGCAATATGCATAATCGCAAGTATCACGGGCCTACCGGAGCTAATATTGTATATGTTGAACTCCGCAGGCTCGGGATGCCGCTGGAGGAAATATGCGAAATAACTACAAGCATAGCCAATCACGAGGAAGAGATCGGGGTCCCGGTAAGCCCGATATGTGCAGCCTTGGTAATCGCTGATAAGAGTGACGCGCACAGGACTCGTGTGGGCAGGAAGACCTATCGTGATATCCATGACAGGGTTAACCATGCGATAACTGATTCTTCCCTTGTGGTGAACAGTGATAATTCCACAATTACCCTAAAGTTGGCATTTGACACTACAGAATGTCAGATCATGGATTACTTCACTATTTATCTGACAAGAATGGAAATGTGCCAACAGGCTGCAGCCCTGTTAGGGTGTACGTTCAGGCTCGTCATAAACGGTCTCGAGCTTATCAATGAGTCCGCTTGCACTCGAGCGCTGAGGCCTGCTGCAGGTGGAGGTCCCGCCGGGCAATAGGTGTTTTAGAGCATATCCTGCAGTCAATCCCACAAAGAACCCTGTGGCAACTCCGGTAATGAGCAGAAGTGGCAGATAGCTGAATACGGCGGGCGTTCCCAGGATGATGCAAGCGACCAGAAGTTGCCCGATATTGTGAGCCACTGCGCCGAGTATACTGATTCCGCTCAGTCCCAGGACGTGCCGGAATTGTCTGTAGGCCATGGACATTACAAGTGTAGCAAGGACTCCGCCTACAATACTAAAGGCGAAGCTGCTGAGTCTGCCGGAGAGCAATGAAGCAAGAAATGTCCTAAGTGCAACCACGAGCAGTGCATCACCTGGACTGGACAGGACAATGACGATCAGAGTCGCGATGTTGGCAAGGCCCAGTTTAGCCCCAGGTACGGGAAGGGGCGCCGGAATCATGCCTTCAACAGCATGGAGGATGAGAGCCAGAGCGACAAGAAGCGCAAGCCGCGTCATTCTCTGAATTTTCCGTGTCCCGTTATGAGCTTCCAGTGATTTCAACTCCCTCGTTAAGTCTTTCGTCAAGTCTTTGTATGGATCATAGAGCCTCAGTATGTGATTGCGTCGAAAGGCGACTCCGGGGCGTCACTGATTTCGCTGCCTTCAAGCCGCACCACAATTCTATTTGGCAAACATACTATGGCCTGTCCAGGTCGGCGTATCCAGCCGGTTCTTACACAAGTCTTGTCCCGGCAAGTGGATTCCATGACCCTGACCTTACCGGTTTCCAGGATTTCCAGTATAGCTTCGACATCTGCTCCTGCCCGAACCGTGACGACTGATGAGCCTGAAACTTCGGATATGGGAATCGTATGGGTTCGCGTGCCGCAAACCTCCACAATTACTGATTTCCCTGCGATTGAAAGCCGGTTTTCTCTGTGGCTTGCCAGAAGTTTAGGCACCCAAAAGAGTACAATGGCAGTCAGCACTATGAGGCCGGCAAGTATGAGATCTGATGATCTCAGAGTTTCATTGGTTCTTAATCTATGCATGATTCGCATCACGCCTTAGCCCTATGTTATGCATTGTATGTACATAATATCGTATGGAGTCAATTGGCGCCACGGGGAGCGGGTGTGTTTGGGCGGAGGCCATAAGCACTAGGCGCAGAACCGGTCAAATTAGCCGTTCTGCGCCTGATAGAGGAAATTCGCAGAGTCTTTAGCTACCGGTGGCATCCAGGCCGTCGGTATGAGATGTGCTCTTGCTGTCGGCTCTGGCTTTTTGCTCATATTCCTCACTGCGATGGTCGGTAACATAAAAACCCGATCCCTTGAAGATAATACCGACATTTTTGCTGATGAGCCGTCTGACAGGACTGCCGCACTTAGGACAGTGTGAGAGAGGCTCATCCGACATGCGTTGAAACTCCTCAAATTGCCCGCATTTCTCGCACATGTACTCGTAGGTTGGCATGTCGCGATAATCCCTCCTCAATAAATGTGGCGCATTCAGGCGCCATATGTCGGGCGCCTATCCTACGCCACTTAGGTGCATTTACAATTATACATCTAATTAAACAGTATAAGCCTGTCTCATCACGCTGTCAATATCAGTCGCCGCATATGTTAAGCGACTGTGATATTGTCACCGGGGGTGACATTTTCTCAGATGGCTTACGGCGAGTATGGTCACATTGTGACACATCTTCGATAACATGATCTGAAATGCGTCCTAGATTGAAATACGCCTTAGATTGAGAATGACATTTTCACCGCGCAGATGTCGTCCATGATGATTTCCACAACCCATATGCCGGGAAAATCAGCAGGAGGCGGCACAGCCCACCCAGGCTGCTGATTTAGTGGAAGACCCGGTGCAGTAGTCGTCGGCGAGCCGGGTGCAGGCCTGAAACCGGGGAGTTCCTCTTGTCGGTAGAGGATCCCATCAGGCCTATACCACCTTACAGTCTGATAATGATACGAATCATCCTGTACGTTCCACATGACCCAGGCAATAACTTGGGCATCACCAGATGAGTAGTCCCACCTTGCTGTCACAGGTTGTCCGCGCATGTCTATGGCGGGGCACAGAACTGCCTCGATTACGAACGGACTGTAAACCCGGGAATACGGGACGAGCCCGATCTTAGCGACATCTCGTGATCCCACTTTGAGTGTTGTTTCAATGGAATGATGATCCGGGGAACCCACGATGATGTCGTAATCACCCGGTGGGATTTTCATGTTTTGGAGCGCAGCCAAGTTATAAGTCTCTCCGTCAAAGGTAATGAGAGCGTCATCCACAGTCTCACCGGACCACGAATCGACAAACGGATTTTCGCAGCCCGCCACAAGAAGCGCCACAAGAACTATGAAAAGTAGAGCAAAAAGGCGTTTGGGTGTCGCATTCACAAGAAGTCCCCTCCTCTCAAAAGAACGGCACTGTGAGGGTATACCAAACTAACCCGTCACATGGCACGTCACAGCATATCAAAGGCATATCAAGGGTACAACAGGGTTTATAGCAGGCAAGGGTCTTGATATAAGAGTCAATATATGAGATAATACCCGCTATAAGCAAATACTAACATTATTGATGCTCTAAGGCAAGGCTCTGAATGGAAGGCCGACCTGATGAAGCAAGGAGAAGGGAGTAAGATAGAAGCCGCCGGAAAAAATTTTGCACAAACCAGGTAAATGTGAAAATCGCAATTGACGGAAATGAATCCATTTACACAATCAAATCAATGAACAGACAGTCGAGAATGTAGAAGAATAGGAGGTTGAGAGAATGAGAAGGCTTCTACCGCTAGGTGTTGTTGTATGTCTTATTCTTGCCGTAGCTGTTCCTTCAATGGCCGCCACTGCCCAACTGGTTATGGCTACCGGTGGCACCGCAGGTACTTACTATCCCCTGGGCGGAGCAATGTCCCAGATTATCAACTCGAAGGTGAAAGGTGTCAATGTCAGTGTGCAGAGCACCGGCGCTTCTGTGGCGAATATCAGGATGATCCAGAATGGAGAAGTTGACCTGGCGCTGGTGCAGACTGATATTGCGGATTATGCATGGAACGGAACTGAGATGTTCAAAAATGGTGGAAAACTGCAGAACTTTACGGTCATAGCGTCCTTATATCCGGAGCTGGTTCAAGTTGTGGTGCGTGCGGAATCCGGCATTGATTCCGTCGCTGACCTAAAGGGAAAGAAGGTTTCAGTAGGCGCTCCCGGCAGCGGGACTGAAGCTAACGCAAGACAGGTCTTGGAGCTCTATGGCCTTACATATCAAGACCTGGCTCAGGTACAGTACTTGAGCTTCGCAGAATCTTCTGAGGCTTTCAAAGACAGACATATTGACGCGTTCTTTGTTACTTCAGGTATACCAAATGCAGGTATACAGGATACAGCTACGATGCACAAGATAAAGGTTCTTTCCATTCCAAGTGACATGTACGAGAAGCTTCATGGCAAGTACGGGTTCTATGGTCAAGCCCTGATTCCTGCAGGATGCTACATTAACCAGACTGAGCCTGTCCAGACCGTCGCTGTGCAAGCTGTGCTTATTGCACGACGAGACTTACAGAAAGACGCTGTATATGAGATGACCGCGGCATTATTTGATAACCTTCCTGAACTTGCCACAGGTCATGCCAAAGGGAAAGAAGTCAGTCTGGAAGGCGCGCTGGTTGGAGTCAGCACACCTCTTCACCCCGGCGCAGAAGAATACTTCAAGGAAAAAGGAATTGTGAAATAACAGCATATAGCAGGAGCTTATGCGTATAGGCCTATTGTGGAATTAAGAGGAGGCCGCGCTCATTGACCGGGCGTGCTCTTTAGAATCTCAAGGCACGCCCGGTTACAAGAACAAGCGCCACATCTGTCATGACGATTCAGAAGTTCCTTATTGCCATAGTTGTTGTTACTGCAGTTGTCTTGTTACTTCCTTCCTTTATGCCGCGCTTTGCCCTTCAAGTAGAGGAGATGCATTCCGGAGTCAAGGTATATCAAGCGCCGGTAAAAGAGGGGGATGAGTTTACCATAGAGTTTGTCCATTCTGTTGAAAGGACACCGGTTAGAGAGATTTTTAGAATTGAGCAAGATCGCAAGATTTATCTTGTAGAGACCCAATATGAATCCTTCGGGGCCGGGCTACCCACTATGCCGGATGAAGGAGAAGAGTTAGTTCTTGAAGGTGAAAAAATCCGTATCACGGGGATGCGCCGAAAACTTGAACCATTTCTGATTGCCGTGAGTCCTGTCCCAGGTCATGTCCTTACTGTGGGAGGAGAAGAAATAGTATTAACAAGTCTCGCTGAGCCAGGGACATGCCTTCGGATAAGAGTGGTGAGTGAACCTGCTGTGGTACGTTTTCCAGGGAGGAGATATGAGTGGGTGAGAAGATAGATTTGAAGAAGACCACAGTTGCAGACGTAGGTGTCTGCGAAGCCGTAAGTGATAAGGAAATTGAAGAGATCCTCATTAAGTACGACAGGGAATCAGCCTATCGAAGGATCCCAGGTGTGTTTTCTGTTATAGTCTCCATAATCGCAATCGCTTTTTCTCTGTTCCAGTTATATACTGCTGCTTTTGGCGTGTTCCCTGCACAGATGCAAAGAGCTATTCATCTGGGGTTTGGGGTGGCATTAACATACCTTCTTTATCCGGCTACACGAAAAGGCGCGCATAAACTTGCGTGGTATGATGTTGTCCTGGCTGTCCTGGGCATTCTTGTGATGAGTTACCCGGTATGGAATTTTCATTCCCTTCTAATAAGGGCAGGCGCTTACACCAAGCTTGACATAATAATCGGGGCAATGGGAATTTTGATTGTGCTGGAAGCTACAAGGAGAGTTGTGGGCATCCCCATTCTCATAGTGGTGAGCGTCGCTTTGGGTTACTGTTACTTCGGGCAGTATATACCCGGCTTCTTTCAGCACAGGGGCGCTTCTTTGCAAAGACTTGTAAGTCACATGTTCTACACCACAGAAGGGATATTTGGTATTCCTCTGGGAGTGTCCTCTGTATACATCTTTCTCTTCATACTGTTTGGGGCGTTTCTTGAAAAGACAGGTATTGGTCAGTTTTTTATTGATATTTCCAATTCCATCGCGGGGCACGCAGCAGGCGGCCCTGCAAAGGTCGCTATTATAACCAGCGCGTTTGAAGGGACTGTTTCAGGAAGCTCAGTTGCAAACACAGTGGGGTCAGGAAGCTTTACCATTCCCATGATGAAAAGACTAGGCTACAGACCTGAGTTTGCAGGCGCCGTAGAGGCAGCAGCTTCAACCGGTGGGCAGATAATGCCGCCGATTATGGGCGCTGCTGCGTTCCTGATGGCGGAATTCGTCGGCGTTCCCTATCTGGAGATAGTAAAATCCGCTGCTATCCCGGCGCTGCTTTACTTTGCAGGCGTTTTTATCGTGGTTCACCTTGAGGCGAAGAAGACAGGTCTAAAGGGGCTGGAACGCGATGAGCTGCCAAGGTTTTGGAGCATTATGCGCGAGCGAGGCCAGCTCTTTCTCCCGCTTGTGATCATCGTTTACCTGCTTGTCACAGGCAGTACCCCGATGAAAGCTGCTCTTTGGGGGCTTGTCGTTGCAGTGGTCGCGAGCTTCTTGTCACCTGCTACAAGAATGAAGCGAGGGGACATCATATCTGCGCTGGAACAGGGGGCTCGAAATTCGTTAGGAGTTGTAATCGCTTGCGCGGCAGCAGGCATGATAGTTGGAACCGTGACCTTGACCGGACTTGGTCTCAAACTAGCCAACGGCCTGATAGAGCTCGCCCACGGCCGGCTCTTGCCGACTTTAATGTTTACCATGCTGACTTCCCTTGTCCTTGGCATGGGAGCGCCCACTACAGCTAATTATGTCATCACGTCAACAATAGCCGCCCCTGCGCTCTTGAAGTTGGGGGTTCCGGCTATCGCTGCTCATATGTTCGCATTCTACTTCGGCATAGTCGCAGATCTGACACCGCCTGTAGCTCTTGCAGCCATGGCAGGTGCAGGCATAGCAAAGGCAAATCCTTTAAAGACCGCAGTTGAGTCAACGAAACTTGCAATTGCCGCATTCCTGGTGCCATATTTCTTTGTGTATTCTCCTTCCCTCTTGCTTCTCGGCAACGCGTCCTGGCTGTATACAATCAGAGTCGTGGCAGGTGCGCTCTTGGGAATGCTGGGGCTCGGCGCAGGTATGGAGGCCTGGTTGATTACGAATACCAGGGGCGTTGAACGACTTCTTCTTCTCATAGGCGGTCTGTCTCTTATTCATCCTAGTGTAACTACGGATATTGTCGGGATTGTATGCGTCGGCGGAGTGTACCTTATGCAGAAAACGCGCATGAGACAAAAAAGTGCTGGAATGACTGGCGCTGTTTAGCACAAAAGACTTGACGCAATATTGAAGGAATTGTAAAGGTTTTGTCGAAGAGCTTTGTGGCACATTCACTGATGGTATTCCTACATAAGTGAGGGCTGTCAGGTCATATGGAGTTCAAGGCATGTAACTGCAAGTCTTACATTCTTGATTTAGCCTGGCTACCGCTGCGGACCGGAAAGTCTTAGAGCGCGTCGTGGTCAGGCTGTTGTTTTTTCATGACGGGATGATGTCAAAAGTAAGGGCTGTATTCGCCTGGGGGCAATTCGCCGCCGGGAAAAGAGGAGGATGATACGGTGATTTCAAAGGAAGAACTGTTGGCTAAAGCCAAGAAGCCAAGTGAGGACGCGATCAGACTCCACCGTTTCTACAGAGGGAAGACTGAGACAGCTCTAAGGTGTTGTGTGCGGGACTTTCAGGATTTTGCGATTTGGTATACTCCGGGAGTCGCAGCGGTTTGCAAGGAGATTGCCTCTGATCCGGAGCTTGCGTACACTTATACGAGTAAGTGGAACACAGTAGCTATAGTGTCAGACGGAACAAGAGTTCTTGGACTGGGAGACATAGGAGCAAAGGGCGCGATGCCGGTTATGGAAGGCAAGGCATTGCTGTTTAAGTTTCTCGGCGGGGTAGACGCTGTTCCCGTTTGCGTAGGCACGAAGAACTTGGAGGAGATAATCAGCTTTGTAAAATGGCTTCAACCGTCTTTCGGAGGAGTTAACCTTGAAGACATTGAGCAGCCCAAATGCTTTGAACTGCTCAATAGGCTTAGGGCTGAAATGGAGATTCCGGTTTGGCACGATGACCAGCAGGGGACAGCCGCAGTTACAGTGGCAGGCCTCGCAAACGCTTTGAAAGTGGTAGGCAAAGAGATAGATAAGGCCAATATTGCGATGGTGGGGGCAGGGGCAGCCAATGTTCGCATTGCTTGGATGATAATGGCAGCAGGCGCGGACCCGGAGAAGATTATCATGTGTGACAGCAAAGGAACGCTCCACAAAGGCCGTACCGAGCTGAAAGCGACGCACAAAGAAAAGTGGGAGCTGGCTGAGCGCACTAACGGGCGAAACATCATAGGTCAAATTCCCGATGCAATGAAAGGGGCAGACGTAGTAATTGCACTGTCCAAGCCAGGCCCTGATACGATTCACCAGGATTGGGTTAGATCTATGGCAAAAGATGCCATTGTCTTCGTGTGTGCAAATCCGGTGCCTGAGATGTGGCCATGGGATGCAAAAGAGGCAGGTGCCGCCATTGTCGCTACAGGAAGGTCTGACTTCGCAAACCAGGTCAACAACTCACTGGGATTCCCTGCAATATTCAGAGGGGTTCTTGATGTCCGTGCAAAGACAATAACTGACGAGATGTGTATAGCAGCTGCCTTTGAGTTGGCCAAGTGCGCTGAGGACAGAGGGCTTACGTCGGACTATATTATCCCCACCATGGAAGAGTGGGAGGTTTATCCAAGACAGGCTGCGGCAGTAGGCACCAAGGCGGTGGAGCAAGGTGTAGCCAGGGTTAACCTGTCATGGGATGAACTCTATGAGAATGCTGAAGTGACTATTAAACGTTCGAGAAAGATGACAACCCTTCTTATGGAGGAAGGGATCATACCTGAGGCCCCCGGGGAATAATCTACTTTTAGGGCCTGGACCCAAGGAGTAGATTTAAAAGCAGAGGAGCGATGGGGTTTGAAGCTATCACGAGAGGTAATTGCTACCGAGGATAAGCGCAAGCTCCAGGATATCAGCGGGGAAGAGGTTTTGTCGTGTTACCAGTGTGGCAAGTGTTCCGCAGGATGCGCCATGACGGAAGCGATGGATCTCCTTCCCCACCAAGTTATACGACTTTTGCAGCTAGGGCAGGTAGAAGAGGCCTTGCATTCACGAACCATCTGGGTGTGCGCGTCATGCCTCGCATGTAGCGCTCGTTGCCCCAGAGGTATGAATCTCCCGAATGTAATGGAATCCTTGAGGGCGCAAGTCCTGCGTCCTGGGGACAGATCCTTGAATCCTGCTGACATCCCATATGAACTACTGGAAATAATCCCGGAACAAGCTTTGGTAGCAGCATTTCGAAAGTATACATAAAGCGCAGCCTTGTAACGATTCCATGACTTTAAATGCCGCCCTGTGATTTTTGCGGCGGTCTGGAGGGTGAACTCCTGTGGTTTACTCGTATTTCCCCGGCTGTACACTTCGGGCTAAGGCAAAAGGGTTCGATTCGTCGGCCCTTGCTTCCTGTAAGGTTTTAGGTGTGCGCTTTTTGGAACTCCAAGAGTGGCAGTGCTGCGGCGCCACCTTTCCCTTGCAGATTGACAATTCCTTCCCGCTGGTATCACCTGCTCGCACCCTTGCTTCAGCAAAGAAGGCAGGACGTAAGCTTGTTACTTTATGCTCAGCTTGCTATAACGTGCTCAAACGGACTAACCATGTACTCCGTGAGGATCTTGATAAGCGTGAGAAGGTGTGCGCTTTCATTGAAGAGGACTATTTTGGGGACGTGGAAGTCCTGCATCTTCTCGAGATCCTGAGAGACAAGATAGGGTTCGGGTCTTTGGCCGCAAAGGTTGTGTCGTCTTTTCGGGGACTTCCTGTTGCGGCGTACTACGGATGTCTCTTGCTTCGTCCCCCTGACGAAGTAGGGATCGATGATCCTGAGGCGCCGAAGGTGCTGGAGGATTTCCTCTCTTCTCTTCAATGTCAACCGGTAGAGTATCCTTATAAGACAGAGTGTTGTGGCAGTTATGTTGCGCTCAGGCCCGGAGAGCTCACGGTAAGTCCCAGCAGACTTATTGTGGAATCAGCAAAATCCAGAGGCGCGAAAGTCATTGTGACGAGTTGCCCTTTATGTCAATTCAATTTGGATTATGCACAATCCGAAAACGTAGCAAGAGGGGAAAAGGCTGTTCCTGTCGTTTACTTCACTCAGCTTCTGGCTATCGCTCTCGGGCTCGGTGAGGAGGTTTTACAGTTTGACGGACACATTGTTCCCCCGGGGCTGATATTTCAGGCTGCCGGGGTAGGGGGTGTGGGGGCTTGACATGAAAACCGGTGTGTTTATCTGTCATTGTGGCCTGAATATCGGCGGGGTTGTTGATATCCCCAAAGTCCTGGAGTCGCTCTCCGACTACGACAGTCTCGGATATGTGACTGATTACCGGTACATGTGCTCTGACCCGGGCCAACAGCTAATCAAGGACGCTATACGTGATAAGGGCCTCACCGGTGTAGTGGTTGCTGCATGTTCCCCTGCCATGCATGAGTCCACGTTCAGACGAGTGGCGGAAGTCGCAGGCCTGAATCCGTTCAGATGCGAGATGGCGAACATTCGCGAGCAGTGCAGCTGGCCTCACAGGGGTGAGCCGGAGAAGGCTACTGAGAAGGCTTCAGCGATTATCAGGGCTTCTCTTGAGAAAGTCAGAAGGAACCTGGAATTATCGTCTCTTTCCATACCTGTTACCAGGCAGGCCCTGGTAATAGGCGGCGGCATTGCAGGGATGCAGGCTGCCTTGGATATTGCTGATGCCGGATATAAGGTTACGCTTGTGGAGCGACTTCCTTACATAGGGGGACACATGGCGCAACTCTCAGAGACTTTCCCGACTCTGGACTGCTCCCAATGTATTCTGACGCCGAAATCTTCAGAAGTGGGGTCCCATCCGAACATAGACCTCTTCACAAACAGCGAAATCCATGCAATCTCCGGATATGTAGGCAACTTCAATGTGACGATAAGACGAAGGACCTCCTATGTCAACTGGGATGTATGCAATGGCTGCGGGCTTTGTATGGAGAAGTGCCCGGTGAAGCGAGACTCCGACTTTGAACTGGGTCTTGCGAAAACAAAAGCCGTCTCTATCGCGTTTCCCCAGGCCGTGCCAAATAGGCCTGTTATCGACTCCGAAGTATGCAGGCACTTTACGCACGGGAAATGTGGGGTCTGTGAAAAAGTGTGCCCGGTTGGCGCTATTGATTTCGAGCAGGAAGACACCTTTGTTGACGTGAAAACGGGGGCGATAATTGTCGCCACAGGTTACGACCTTCATCCCAAGACTAAGGTAGGAGAATACGGATACGGTGTAGTCAAGGATGTAATAGACGGGCTTGAATTTGAACGGCTGAATTCGGCTTCAGGCCCGACCCAAGGCGAGATCAGGCGCCCTTCCGACGGAAAGATACCGAAAGAGATTGTATTCATCCAGTGTGTCGGGTCACGGGATGAGGAGAACGGGTATCCGTACTGCTCAAAGATATGTTGCATGTATACGGCGAAGCATGCTCGACTCTATAAGCATAAAGTCCCGGACGGGCAGCCGTATGTTTTCTATATGGACATTCGAGCAGGCGGCAAAGGATACGAGGAGTTCGTGCAACGCACAATCGAGGAAGAAGGAGTCCTTTACCTCAGGGGCAGAGTGTCCAGGGTTTTTGAAGAGAATGGCAAGACAGTGGTGTTCGGTGTTGACACTCTTTCTAACAAGAAAGTGGAGATCTATGGGGATATGGTGGTCTTAGCTACCGCTATCATCCCATCTCACGGCCAAACCAATCTTGCCAGGCTTCTTAAGATCTCCACTGACGAGTGGGGTTTCTTGTCTGAGGCCCATCCTAAGTTAAGGCCGGTTGAAAGCCTTACCAGGGGTATTTACATTGCCGGGTGCGCCCAGGCGCCCAAAGATATCCCGGATTCGGTGACACAAGCCGGCTCCGCTGCAGCGAAGGTCCTCGCGCTCTTCTCCTCTGACACGCTGTCCCATACACCTGAGGTCGCGTTTGTTGATGAAGAACTATGCCGAGGTTGCGGGTTATGTATTGAGGCCTGCGCCTACGATGCAAGGACTCTTGACGTGCGGCGCGGTTTGGCCGTGGTAAACGAAGTCCTTTGTGAGGGATGCGGAGCATGTCAAGTCGCTTGCCCGAGCGGCGCCACATTTCAGAGGAACATGGATACCGCTCAGGTAATGTCGATGATAGATGCTGTGATATGACCTTTTCGAACAAGGGTGTGAGCTGAGTTATGCTGGAAGTAGGATGTCGAGGTAGTGGTAGTGCCGTATTGGTTGCAGGCGGCGGAATAGCCGGGATGCATGCCTCGCTGATACTGGCTGAGGCAGGGGTTCGGGTATTCCTTGTGGATTCATCCCCGACATGTGGCGGGTTATTTACGCTTTTGGACAGAACCTTTCCAACTGCGAGCTGCGGCGTATGTCATATGGCCGTCACCGAGCAGGCCTACTGCCCGATGATAGAGGTCTCTCGTCACCCTTTGATAACTCTTATGACTAACAGTCGTGTAAAGAGCGTACAAGGGGAAGCAGGCAATTTCACAGTTACCGTAGCGCAAAAGGGCGAATATGTCCTCGAGGCGCTTTGCGATTCTTGCGGTATGTGTGAAGCAATCTGCCCTGTTGAGGTAGATGTGCCTGCTCATACCGGCATGCTTCCCCACAAAGCAATATACCGCCCGGGCCATCGGAGTCTTCCCGGTGTGTTCGCCTTGGACGAAAGCGCTTGTGACAGGTGCGGGAAATGCATAGAGGTATGTCCCCGAGGCGCTATCGACTTGGATGCCAGACCTTGTGACGTTGAGGTTTTCGTAAGTGCGGTAATTGCCTGCCCGGGTTTGGGCCATTATGACCCTCTGACGCGCAGAGAATATGGATATGGCTTCACTGACAACGTCATTACCGGGCTGGAACTGGAAAGGCTCATCAGTCCGTCGGGCCCGACAGGGGGCATGTTGATCTGTGG
>JAAYRV010000196.1 GCA_012518595.1 Bacillota bacterium | reverse complement strand
GCGACCTTCAGCTTGGAAGGCTGACGCTCTAACCAACTGAGCTATTCCCGCCCGTCGCCCGGGTTTGGAATATATCTGGTGGAGAGGAGTGGATTCGAACCACCGTAGGCAACGCCAGCAGATTTACAGTCTGCCCCCTTTAACCAGCTCGGGCACCTCTCCACACACATCTTTATCAGCTAGCGTCAGATAGCAATTGTTACGTTGCTTTTACATATTAGCATACGAAAATGTCATATGCAAGTACAGCCGGCTGACTTTCCAAAAGAACTCAGTTGTAGGATATCTGCATTGGCAGGAAATTCGTGCTCTTCTCAAGAATAAAGAAAAGTCCGGTAAGGAAGTCAATATCTATCAATTGGGAGGGCTTTAAAATGAAGTTTAAAGGTCTTACCATTGGTATCCCAAAGGAAATCATGAAAGGAGAAAGACGGGTAGCTGCAATTCCAGATACTGTCCGAAAAATGGTTGCTGAGGGAGCCACCGTCATTGTGGAAGAAGGCGCAGGAGTAGGTTCATATTTCTCAGATGAAGACTACAAAGCAGCAGGCGCATCCCTGGTCAACGATGCGGAAGCGCTGTTTGGAGAAGCTGACATAATCATCAAAGTAAAAGAACCCCTTTTCAATGAGGACAAAGGAAAGCACGAAGTCGAAATGATGAAAGAAGGTCAATGCCTGGTTTCTTTCTTGCACCCTGCCGCGCCTTCAAACCACCGGATGATCAAGGATCTGGCCAGACTTGGCGTCAATTCCCTCACTTTAGACGGTATCCCCAGGATATCCCGGGCCCAATCCATGGATGCGCTCACATCAATGAGCACTGTAGCCGGATACAAAGGAATGATCATGGCAGCTAACACACTACCTAAGTTCCTTCCCATGATTGGGACTGCAGTGGGCATGATTAGGCCCGGACAAGTGCTGGTTGTCGGCACAGGAATCGCAGGCCTTCAGGCTGTCGCTACTGCAAAGCGACTGGGCGCAGTAGTCCATGCAGCAGACATCAGGCCTGACGCATGCGAGCAAGGGAAAAGCCTCGGCGCCAAGCTTGTTGACCTGGGTATCCCGGCGGAGATTGCTGTGGGCAAAGGCGGGTATGCAAGGAAACTTCCTGATGAGTGGCTTCTCAAGGAGAGAGAGATCCTCCGAGACGTTGCTCAGAATATGGATGTCTTGTTCCTGTCAGCGTTGATACCGGGCAAGCGGGCGCCTATCCTCATTACCGAAGATACCGTAAAATCCATGCAACCCGGATCCACCATAGTGGACGTGGCTATAGATCAAGGCGGAAACTGTGAAATCACGGAGCCCGGTAGAATCGTGGAGAAGCACGGCGTAAACATAATCGGCATCCTGAACATACCGGGGACTATCCCGACAAGCTCTACCTGGATGTTTGCAAACAACATCTACCACTACTTAACGAATCTCGTGGAGGACGGCATCATAAAACTGGATACGACAGACGAAATTATCGCATCATCTCTTGTAACTCGCAACGGCGAACTGGTTCATCAGGGAGCCCTCGAGGCCATGGGGCCTGCGTAAACTCAACCAAGCCGGAGTAAGCTGAATGAAGCAGTCGATTCAGGCTGATGCAAGCCCGATCATAAGGAGTTGGTGTCACAATGAGTATTCCGATACTGTTTGCGTTGTTTGCTGTCGCAAGTATCGTTGGGTACAAAGTGATAAGTGATGTCCCAAGTCTACTCCATACCCCTTTGATGTCCGGAACAAATGCCTTGTCAGGCGTGACTGTGCTGGGCGCTCTGACCGTTGCAGCGCTAGCCAAGGTGACAGGGTACAGGCTCCTCGGAGCAGTCGCAGTGATCCTTGCGATGATCAATGTTGTCGGTGGGTTTCTCGTAACACACAGAATGCTAAGGATGTTCAAGAAAGGCACTGAGAGCGAGGGTCGGGAAAATGTCATGGGTTAACCTGTTCGGACTTGTATTTGCTCTAGGGACTGTATGGGGTATTAAGCTCATGAGTTCCCCTGTAACTGCTGTTAAAGGGAATCTATTGGGTTCCGTTTCCATGGCAGGCGCTATTATTCTGACGCTCTTGGCAGAAAACATCTTAAGCCTTCCACTCCTCTGGACAGCTATAGCTATTGGGACATTATTCGGTTACTCTTTAGCGGTCAAAGTCGCGATGATCCAAATGCCGCAAATGGTAGCCTTATTGAACGGTTTCGGCGGGGGGAGTTCGGCTGTTGTATCCCTTCTTGCGCTGTTGGGAGTGCTTGGCAATATCAGCATAGCGGATAGGTTCACCTCCGGCCTGGGGCTGGTTATAGGAAGCATCACTCTAAGCGGTAGCCTCATTGCTGCGGCGAAACTTCATGGCAAAATGAACCAGAGGCCGATAATATTCAAGGGACAATCTATATGGAACAATCTGACGTTGCTGGCGATAGGACTCTTGTTTGTGTCTCTTCTTGTCATTCCTTCGAACGCAATTACTCAAGGGGCATTTTGGATCCTGGCTCTCGCCTTGGCCTACGGTGTTCTATTCACGATCAGGGTAGGCGGGGCCGATATGCCTATCACGATTTCTCTACTTAACTCATTCTCAGGTATCGCAGCTTCAATCTCAGGGTTTGCAGTGCGCAACCCTCTCTTAGTGGCTATAGGAGCGATAGTGGGCGCATCCGGTCTTATCTTGACCCGGCTGATGTGCAAGGCAATGAACAGGGGCCTCTCCCAGGTGTTGGCGGGAAGGACTGTCCTTATGGATAAAAAGGCAGTCCCAGGAGTCAGTTCAATTGATGAAAACCACCTCTCTCTTGAAAGGCGCGCAAAAGGCGCGGGAGATCAAGGGGCCTTCTTGTCCCAAATCAAGAACGCCAAATCCATAATCGTTATTCCCGGATACGGAATGGCGTTGGCCCAAGCTCAACATGAGGTCAAGAAGCTTGTAGACATCCTAAAAGGCATGCACAAGGAAGTCAAGTTCGCCATCCATCCTGTCGCAGGAAGGATGCCCGGGCATATGAACGTGCTTCTTGCCGAAGCTGACGTTCCGTACGACGAGCTTTTTGAAATGGACGACATTAATGATGAATTCAGAGAAACAGACGTAGTCATAGTGGTAGGAGCAAATGATGTCATTAATCCTGCTGCAAATACTGCTGAAGGGACACCGATATATGGCATGCCGATACTTCGGGCGTACGAAGCGAAGCGTGTCGTTATCTTCAATTTGGATACGAAACCGGGTTATGCAGGCGTCGATAATCCATTGTATTCCATGGACAACGCAACCCTGGTTCTTGGCGATGCAGCAGAAACTGTTTTACAGGCGGCAAACCGGTTGCAAGACACAGCAAGTTCCGGCTGACTGATGGGAAAACGAGCGAAAATCAATGAACTCATACTTAGGGCCTGAATGTGGGACATAGCCGTATGGCATGACCTTACAACTTGACTTTGGCATACAATTGTAGAATATAGCCATATGATATAACCTTAAGACATGGCTTTGAGACGTAACATTAGGACCCAACCCTAGGATAAGGCCGCATTGTATGATGTCAGGAAATGAGCAAATGTTAGATTTAAGACAGATAGACAATTTGAATAATCCGCATCGAGTATCTGTATGCCTTATGATCGCTACCGCACTGCTGTGGAGCCTCGGAGGCGTGCTGATAAAGTCGGTGGAGTGGAACCCTATGGCAATATCGGGAGCAAGGTCCGGTATTGCTGCTATTGTATTGTTAGTAGCTGTCCGACGTCCGAAGTTTACATGGTCTTTTCCTCAAGTGGGCGGAGCTATTGCTTATGTCGGCACAGTGAGCTTGTTCGCAATCGCCAACAAGTTGACTACCGCAGCAAACGCCATCCTCCTGCAGTACACCTCGCCAATCTGGATTGCGTTGCTTGGAGCCGCATTCCTTGGCGAACGTGCCGCGTGGGCTGACTGGTTAGCTATCACCACAGTCATGGTGGGAATGGCACTGTTCTTTGCAGATGATCTGACACAAGCAAGCTTCTTAGGCACGATCATTGCCATTGCCAGTGGCTTCTGTTTTGGTTGCCTCACCCTGTTCCTGAGGAAACAGAAGGACGGCTCTCCCTTGGAAACCGTAATCTTAGGCAACATCCTGACAGCATTGATAAGCGTCCCTTTTATGTTGGGGTCATCGCCCGGTTCCCGCGGATGGTTGCTCCTTGCAGTCACAGGCATATTTCAACTCGGTCTTCCGTATCTCCTATATACTACTGCCATCAAACATATTACCGCCCTGGACGCAATACTACTTGCTACAATCGAGCCTATCTTAAATCCGGTCTGGGTCCTCTTGGCAATCGGCGAGAAGCCCGGCGCTTGGGCGCTGGTAGGTGGGGCGGTTGTTCTGTTGTCTGTTACAGTGCGCAGCGCAGTCACGGCTATTGGCAGCGACTCAGCTTCTGCCCGCAGCACGGTTGCGGTCATAGATAATGACTCTATTTCAGTCCGCAGTGCCATGGCGCCTATTGGTAGTGACTCCGTTTCCGTCCGCAACACTGTTGAGGCTATTGGTAACAACAATGAACAAGACCGGCCTGATTGTCCCGACTCCTAGGCTGCACACAGCAATATCAAACGACACCTGCCTGATTATCCCGACTCGCTGACTACATGTAGCATAGTAACAGTAAACGAAGCCCGCTCTGTTGTCGCAAACTCGTAGGTTGCACTAAGGACGGCAGCAACAAACGAGGCCGGCTCCGTTGTCGCAAATTCGTAGGTTACACTAAGGATAGAAACCTACCTTAGTACAGAGCTACATGCGAACTTATAGAGCCGGCACTATGAATAATATGACATATGATTCGTTTACTTATCCAGGGATCTAAGAAACTCCCCAAGCTTTTCCGCTTCTCCCTCTTTCATTCTGTAGGTATGCTTTTCCTCAGGAAACTGCATTTCTTTTATGTCGCTTACATATTCAGATATCGCCTTCATGATCAGCTCAGACAGGTTCGTATACTTCTTCACAAACCTCGGGGTAAAGGCTTCGACTAATCCCAGCATGTCACCGCTTATGAGAAGCTGGCCGTCGCAGTGGATCCCTGCGCCTATACCTAAGGTGGGAATGGCGAGTCTCTCAGTGATGGCCGCCCCGACTTCAGGCGGAATAGCTTCAAGAAGGATGGAAAACGCGCCTGCTTCTTCAATCGCAATGGCATCCAGCATCAGCTCACGCGCAGCCTCAGCCGTACGCCCCTGGGCTTTAAAGCCGCCGAGTTGTCCTGAACTCTGGGGAGTAAGCCCTATGTGCCCCATAACAGGGATACCTGATTCAACAATTGCTCTTATCTGCTTCTCGACTCTCCTTCCACCCTCAAGTTTGATGGCGTCCATTTCTGCTTCTTTCAGAAACCTTCCTGCGTTTTCTACGGCCTTCTCCACTGATGACTGGTAAGACATGAAAGGCATGTCCCCGATGACAAACGTGTTAGGCGCACCCCTTCTCACAGCGCGACTGTGGATTATCATCTCATCCATGGTAACCGGGATAGTGCCTGGGAGGCCGTATACGACCATACCAAGGGAATCGCCTACAAGCAACATCTCAATTCCTGCCTGTTCAGCAAAGGACGCCAGAGGATAATCATAAGCTGTGAGAAATGTAATTTTCTCGCTCCTTATCTTCATGTCCAAAAAATCGAGAACCGTCTTTTTGCTCATCCGATTTTCCGCCTCCTTAAGTCATGCTGCGCCAATGGATACAGGCGCTACCGGACAAACGGGCCAACTGACAGACACGCTCATCGAGCTATATGTTAACTAACAGAGATGCTAACCGAGACGCACGCCGTCTGACGCGCAATGTAGGAGCTGTCGACAGCCCCGGCCAGCCATGACAGCTCACACTACCGTGAGCAGCCCTAATTACTCGTAAAGAGCCCTTGATCGCCCACAAAATGCCTGGCCTAACGGCGCACATGATGCAGCTTGGGAGCTGCAACAAACGCTAATCCGTGCTTTGTAAGTTCCTTAGCAGTTTTGTTCACTGCATTATGCTTCTCCAGATAATTATGGGTCAAGGCGTCCCAATCACCGCTGTCGATAATCTCTTGTTTATCCCTGAAATAGTCCAGGATACTGGATGTATGTCCCCCGGTTTCAGCCAGTTTCTGCTCAACCTCGACATCGCCGCCTTCATGCTTGGCTGAGATGTTCGGGACGCTTTCAGCAAGCTCCAAAACATCGTTCCTCCTGTCGTACGGTTGGCGCACAATGCTCCTCCACGTCTCAACAACATGGTGCTCGAAGCGCACAACATCTTCCAGATCCAAACCTTTCCTAAAATACGACGTAGTCTTAATCGTGTCATTGTCTGTGGAGTTGCTCCAGTTGAAGCCGGCCAAAGGACTGGTCCCGTCCGCCCGGGCAAACAATTTCGCACCGATTAACGTCCAGAGAGCAGCAAACGGATTATCGTTCCCCATGAACACGGAGATTTTGAACTTGATGTCAACTCCCAGCTTATAAAGGATATAGCCTAGCATTACCGTTCCGGGATTTGTGTTAAGGACCTCACTGATGCCATAAGTCGTATGGTAGTACAGGAATTCATCAATCCACTTAAGCGCGTAATCGTTGGGAGCTCCTATGCCTCCGAAATATCCGGTAATGGTTTCAGGCCCGCCAAGATGCACATTGGAGCCGTCAGTCCCTTTTGTGTCCAGAGTCTCGACATAGGTTGCACCCATCACCTGCATGGCTGCGGCAAATGCTATAATGTCCCCGTTGTCTTTCTCTTGCTCTTTCATCTTTCGAACTCTGATGAACCGCCCGGGCATCAATTCACCATTAGTTATCGCTTGTTCCGCCTCCAGGCGAAGCCAAGGGAAATACTGCGCTGCGCTGATCTCCAAAGTCACAGCCAGGTCATCCTTAAATTGGATACTATCAGCTTTGTCGCCAAGCACCTTCCGGCGATACTCTTCTTCTGTAATGAAAACCCCCGCATTACGCTGCTCAATTAACCACTCAACGTCAGTCAGGTAAGGCGAATCCATCTCCTTTAAGCGAGTCATTAGGTTCTCGAGTTTCCGCGCTTCCCGGGCTTTGGCATTAATCTCCTCCGGAGTCCCGTACTTTGCTACAACATCCAACAAGGCCTTGATTGCCTCGTTATCAGGATCAAGAAACAGTTTGTTGATTTTCTCAAGTTGCAGCCTGTCAATCCTCAGTCTCTCCCTCAGGTCAGACACACTTCTCCCTCCTCAACCGTTGAACTACATCACTCTCCGGACCTCAGCTGTTGATCCTCGCCCGTGCTCCGATATCCGGCCTATTGCTACTCACTTTCACTGCCGACGGTAGGCGCGCCTTCCATTTCCGCCCACCTAAAATCTTACTCCTTCATAAAGCCATAGGATCTCTGAGAACTATTAGTCATGGCATGCCTCAACTTTAGAAATCCGGCCACCGTTACGGGACACAATAATCTAAATCATAGACTATATTCGGAATATACATGCTAATTCCTTCAATAATTTCGCTTTTTTGCCTTTAAAAGATAACAGAATGCCAATGCTTGCCTCATCCCAAACGCCTGTGGATAACTTTGAACACAATGACTTTCGACATGACACATCCTAATTTGACGAATTCCAATCGGATGGATTTCAGCACAACCACTTCTGCAACAAGAGTAGTCGATTGGGAATGGAAGCTAAGCTAGGAGTTGAAGAGACAAGAATTCTCTGCAGGAATATCCCGGTCTTAATTGAATCGTACAGCAACTGAGTTAAACAATATGTGCATCATGCCCGGCTCTGAACCTGAAGCAGTCCTCAGCATCCTAGGAGAAAGCCGAGAAGCACACAGGCAGGCAGCTGTCGTGGGAGCAAAAATCTTTGGGGCTTTCCTGGAAGGAAAATCTATATATCGATGGGGTCGCTCCTTTCTCCGGGCCTATTCGTCATGGGGAACTCGAACGGGTTACCAGATCGCATCTTGCGGCTAAGGAGCTACTATAGAGAAGAAGCCTGCAAAGGGTTGAGGACTTCCAACCCTTCATCTGAAGCAAGCCGGGCAAGCTTCGCATCTGCACACACGAAGACAAGGTTTTCAGTCCGGCGGAAGACTCGCAGCGCTGAAGCCAGCTGAATAGAATCGATAGGCGACATGTAACGTTTCTCAATCAAATCGATGCTGTCAAGGATGTCCCTCAATGTGATCTCGATGACCTCTAGAGACCCGTCTGCAATCTTACCCATCATATCTGCTTTTATCGCGCGATACGCTTTCTCGTCAATCACTTGATCGACTTCAAGAAGCCGCCGAAGATTGGACATCATCTCTGTAATCGTCAGACTGGTAATAAGCCGCAGACCACCGTTTTGGAAGATCTGCTGCAAAACCTGAGCTCCTTGTTCAGGAACGTACAACTTGAAAAATGCGCTGGTATCAAGGAAGAACGTCCTCACTCGTTCAAGGCTCCTCCCTTCTTAGGCTACCTACCCTTTCTCCCACTGAAAAAGGAAGCCCTGAAAACATCCTATGGATTTCTTCGATAGCAACTTGCTCTTTGCTATGCTCCTTAGCATACGCTAACAGAAGCTCGCGCTCGTTATGCCTCGGAGAAGGCCTAATCACCAATTCCCCGCTACGTAACTCTACCTGTAAGTAGTCCCCTACCGATATCCCAAGGCGTTCCCGGATGAATTTAGGTAGAGTAATCTGCCCCTTAGAGGTCACCTTAATCTCTCGGTATTGCATACTTGTCACCACCAGGTACGGAGTCCTTTATTCCTTACAATCATACTATCCTCGATAGGTGAAATCAACAAGAAACAGTCTTGGTTCCAAGCATAGCGCGTCATATCTCGTCAGCCCTCTCGGAAAGCCTCCAGATGCATACTGTCAATTCGTAGCGGTCTGTGAGTTCCGCATGGACGAACGTTGGGGATAACCTCTTGCT
>JAAYRV010000195.1 GCA_012518595.1 Bacillota bacterium | reverse complement strand
TGGACACGCGTGGACTGCCTCGAAGCTTCCAGACCAGAGCATGTTCCCTCCCGCCTTGGCCAATCACAAGTATGCAAAGATTATCCCGTTTCACTGATTTCCCTCCTGAGGCAAGCGCTTAAGTCAAGCGCCTGTCCTATGTCTGAGTATGTTGCCACATATCTCTGTCAATTCTTGCTGCACTTATTCTACCTACTGCCACCCGGATACCGTCAGGAAACCTGGCTCAAGTAGTAGAAGTAGTAGGCGGAGTCGTCATTAGTGCCTGAAATGACGAATGCCTGTGAATACCATGGCTATCCCATGCTCATTGGCAGCGTCTATGCTTTCTTTATCCCGAATTGATCCGCCGGGTTGTATGATAGCGGTTACGCCTGCTTTCGCAGCAGCATCTATACCGTCCCTGAACGGGAAGAAGGCATCTGACGCCATAACCGCGCCCTCTGCCTTGATGCCTGCATGCTCCGCTGCTATCTTCACAGACCCTACGCGATTCATCTGGCCTGCTCCGACGCCGACAGTTGCGTCGTCCTTCCAAAACACGATTGCGTTGGACTTGACATGCTTCACCACTTTGAACGCAGACAGCAGCCACCTGGCTTCCTGCTCAGTGGGACATCGCTCAGTCACCACCTTAACATCCTCGATATTAAGGTTTTGAGGAGCATCAGAACTTTGCGCGATGAATCCGCCGTCCACCCATCTGACATCAAGCGTGGGAAGGTCCTCTTCAAAATTCTGAGGAAGCATGAGAACGCGAAGATTAGGTTTCTTGCCAAGCACACTGAGGGCCTCGTCAGTGACGCCTTTTGCCAGAACCGCTTCAACAAAGGTTTCCACGATTCTTGTGGCTGTATCACGACAAACAATCCCGTTCAAACCGACTATGCTTCCAAATGCAGATACAGGATCAGCCTCGCGCGCCTTTACGTAAGCGTCTTCCGGATTACTTCCTACTGCAACACCACAAGGGTTTGTATGCTTAATCACAACTGCCACAGGCTCTTCTCTGAATTCCCGCATGATCCTAAGGGCTGCGTCAGCATCAAGTATGTTGTTGAATGACAGAGGCTTCCCTTGGAGTAGCTCGGCACCGGCAATGCCTGAGTACGGAGGTTCGCCGATTGCGTAGAACGCCCCCATCTGGTGTGGGTTCTCACCGTATCTCAGGTCAAAAGCCTTCGTCCCACTGACCCTCACAACAGAACCGAAGGAGCTTTCAGGCCTGTTCACAGCTTCAACACGATTTTCCACATCAGCAGTGTCAGACAAATACGTGCTGAGGTATTCCGTAATTGCAGCATCATATTGAGAAGTATGCCGGAAAGCCTCTTGAGCCAGCCTTGCCCGCATCGCCTTTGACACCTCGCCCTTCGACCTGAGCTCTGCGATAACCTCACTGTATCTACTGGGATCCGTCACGACTGTAACACGCTCAAAATTCTTCGCAGCTGCCCGCACCATAGTCGGCCCGCCAATGTCGATGTTCTCGACTGCCTCTTCCAAGGTTACACCGGGTTTTTCTACGGTCTTCTCAAATGGGTATAAGTTCACTGCCACAAGTGAGATAGGATCGATCCCGTGAATCGCCAACTCCTCTTGATGCTCAGATGTTGCGCGAGCAAGGATCCCTGCATGTATCATCGGGTGTAGGGTCTTTACTCTACCCCCCAGGATCTCCGGGAATCCCGTAACCTCAGACACCAGAGTCACAGGAATTCCTGCCTTAGAGAGTGCTGCTGCAGTTCCTCCTGTAGACAAGATCTCAAAGCCCAGGTCTGTCAAGGCCTTGGCGAATTCCACCACGCCGGATTTGTCGTAAACACTTATGATTGCCTTTCTTCTTGCCATTTCATCAGCCTCCGCATATGATGACCTTTCTTCCGTTCCTTCGGACTCTA
>JAAYRV010000320.1 GCA_012518595.1 Bacillota bacterium | reverse complement strand
CGTTATATCCGTCTATCACGAGGTCAGTCAGGCCCCCTACATGCCCGCATATCACAGGCTTTCCGGAAGCCATGGCTTCAAGGCATGCTAAGGATGTGCCTTCCGCTCCCCTGGTGGGAATGAGCACAATATCTGCCTTCCGGTACAGCTCAGCCATGTTCTCCATGGAAACCCAGTAATATAGGCATCTCGGGTTCTCCCCTGCCCACATGCGCATCTCCGCTTCAGAATCATCAGTTCTGCCACGGCCCACAATATGGAACTCGAGAAAATCGTATCTTCGTGTCAATCTCTCAGCAACAACCTTCACATCATCCAGCCCTCGAATCCAAGTCAATCGCCTGGGATAGAGGACTATCAACGACTCCCTTCCCCGCCGGTTTTCATTGGGAAAGAACTCCCCTTGATCTACGAAATTCGGGATATACACTTGCTTGTGCTCATACCCGGGCCATGTAGCCCGGAGCCAATTCAAGGTATTGGTATCCACAGAAACGACCAGATCGGCTGCGGTTACAGCGTACTTTAGCCTCCTGAGCCATTCATCTTTCAGCGGCCCTGACAGAGGTGACCATGGGTGAGCCGGATAATCCCAACCTATTCCGTGGTAAATCACAATGGACCTTGGCTTTACCCGGGGAAAAGCAAGAGGCAAAGCAAAATAGATGGCCTTCCCGTAACTTACTGTGTGCTCAAAGAACTGAATATTGAGATCAGGCAACCCGCCAAATTCAGCGCTACCCTTGGGGAGCCCTCTGATTCTCATCCCGTTTAGTAAGCGATCTCCTGAACCTACTTGCCACACACACGGTTCGTACCCTGACTCCTCCAGAAATCCGTAGAGATGCACAAGATACCGATCAGCCCCGCTGAACATTACCCTATCGTCTTCTGTAATGAAGATACTTGTTAGAATAGCGACTCCTTTATCAAGCTTCACAGGTATTCGCACCTCCGTGAATGATTAGGAAGGGTTGGGCGGAGTTCCGCCCAACCCGTTACGTATCAGCGGGTGCCTAGCACTGTAGTACCTGGGATGCACGGTCCTACAGTCAGACTAATAGGACCTATTGTATTTCCAAGCACTGCAGCGACTTTCGCAGCAATTGCAATTTCCTTGCACGCTACTGCCCCAACTACCCCGACAACGGCATCTTCTATAGCCAAGGCTTTGTTCAAAAGAACGTTGGGGTCCTCGTCTTCGGGGAACGTGAGGCCCGTGATAATAGCAGCAGACGCAGCCGCCTTATCCGCTTCCGCAGACAAAATAGACGCAAGGAACCCCTGCTCGTCTGCGACTATGCTCAGGATTCTTGCTATCAGTTCATTACTTGGCATTCTGGGTCAAACCTCCCTATATATGTCCTGTTGACTGCACTTCTTGTGAGCGCAGTCTAGTCCATGATATGAAGCAAGGGGATCCTTGGACACACAGTTCATGCTTGAAGCATAGAATAATCCGACTTGAGGTACAAGGAGCTGGCCTCTATGAATCAAAGAAATCGACAAGTTGTCATAAAACCTCTATTTCGGTGCGTGCCGAATACCCAGTGTGAACCCGTAAAAGTGATGAAACTGATAGGAGAGGCAGAAGTTCAGACAGTAAACAGAACGGCACACCCGGTCCCGGTATGCGGCTCGCCTGCAAAGAAGATCATTGCGGCGCAGGTAGAGATAGTCGGCCCCACTGACACAGTATTTGAAAACAAAGTAGTAAAAGAAGGCGTGTTTCAGGTGGATATCATATTCGCATCCTGTGACGGCCTGGTTCGCCATACGTGCCTCGAAATTCCGTTCATGACATCTGCTCACATCGAAGGGGTTCGTCCGGGGATGCATGTCCAAAATGAGGTCATTCACACAGATCAAAGAACGACAATTGTCACGACATCACGGCGTGGCGCTAAATGCCAGGTTTTTGATGTTATGGTGACAGCGACGTTTCTCATAAGAGTGACTACAGATGCCGTCAGAAACCTGGTTGAATGCTATCCTACCGGATTCTGCTTTCCCTGTCATCACCAGGCAGTACCCTCGGTAAGGAGACAATGACCAAATCTTAAGGGGGCACCTTTCTTATGCCCCCTCCTTATTTACCCTGCGGATTCATGCCATTGACCATATCCATCCAACGGCCGATTGTCTTATTGTGAGCTGAATGTTACGAGATCAATGAGGATCTCCCCTGCTAATGTCTTTGAAAACGTAATTGTTGCTGAAGTCGCACCGGGAGGAGCGTCCGCCATATAGACAAAAGTGTGGTATCCTGAACCCAGCGTTGTAATGCGTCTGGTAAACGCAGAAATCACGCCGTTACTGCGAAACTCCACCCGGACGGTGGCTATCGGACCCCCAGGATTTCCCGACCCTGCAAAAGTGAGTTGGTAAGGACATCCTCCGTTCACAGGTACAGTCTGAAAAATCGACGCATCAGCGCTGCCACTCGGCG
>JAAYRV010000314.1 GCA_012518595.1 Bacillota bacterium | reverse complement strand
TTTTGGATATCCTTGCATATTTATCGCCACCTTAAGATTTATGCATTATAGTATTGGTGCTTGACCGAGAAGGTTCCAAAGGAAAGAAGGGCTATGGGAAAGTGGGCATTTTCATATTCCAAGCAGCAGTTGTTGTTGAAATCGCATTTGCGGCTTTCTGCGTGATTACCGAATCCAGTCAGCAAAAGATAAGAAGCATTATCAGAGTAGCGGCTCTTACAATTCTTCTGCCATTAATTGTGTTACAAATAATTGACTGGAGCCCTCGTTACTATGCTCTCGGTATCTTGCTGCTTATATTGGCCGTAATCGGAATAGTTGACTTAATTCGCAGAAAGGAAGAAAAAAGACCTTACAAAGCAGCTCGGGTTATTTTGAAAGCAATAGGGATGACAGTGCTGGTGTTTGCAGCCACCCTACCGTCAATCGTCTTTCCCCAGTACAATATGGTGGAGACATCGGGAGAATATCAGGTTGCAACCTCAGCCTATACGTACACGGACACAAATCGAATTGAAACCTATACGGATACGGGTGAATACAGAAAGCTGAATGTCAAGATGTGGTATCCGAAAAACACAGAGACCCAGTATCCGCTGATCGTCTTTTCACATGGCGGTATAAGCAGTAAATCAAGCAATGAATCTCTCTACCACGAGCTTGCAAGTAACGGCTATGTTGTATGCTCAATCGACCATACATACCATTGTTTATTCACCACTGACGAGGACGGACATACCACGTGGATAGATAACGATTACATGCAGGAGCTCTTCGTCGAAGACGCAAAGTCCGACAGACAGCAAAGCTATGAATATTATCAAAAGTGGATGAAGATACGCACGGGCGACATAAGTTTCGTAATAGATCATATCCTTCAGGAAGCTCAAAACAACGAAGCGGATAGAGTATACACGCTTGTAAACACAGCGAAAAAACGAACTATCTTCAGTTGCAGATGAGTACGATTAGAACCAATATCAAGTCAAGGATCAGACGACATACGTTGACTATATTGTGGATTGCCGGCAGGATTACGGATGGTTGCTGCGGTAGTACTTATTTGAAGTCTTTTCTGGAGTAAGTGGAAGATATCACTCTAAATAAACCTCCAAGAAACTGCAGGGAGGAATTAAGGTGAACGAACTAATTACCATTCGGGAAGTGGAATCAAACGAGGAGATTGCTGAATTTTGGAGAGAACGAGATGAATATATGATACGAGATGTTTTCCCCAATGATACACTAGGGGAACCGTTGACTCAGAACGACTTGGATTGGTTTCTTTCTAAGGAATATAAAGATCATATGATGGAAATCTTCTATCGAGACGAGGATAAGGCTCATTTCGTATTCTTTGAAGAAAATGGTGAAAGAATTGGGTTTTGCTCTTATGTGACCTATTTTTCAGAGGACAACAAGTGTTTTATCATTGATTATTGCATTAGACCTGAATTTCGGCGCCAAGGATACGGAAAAGCCTGTTTTCGTGGTTTGAAAGAAAGGGAGACTAAGAAGGGCGCAGACTATTTTGAGCTCAATATCTCAAATGAAGGCAACAGGAGTTTCTGGGCATCCCTTGGTTTTGAACATAACGGTTTTGATGAATATGGTAGCATTCTGTATCAGCTTAAACCAGCGCAGTGTGGCGAAATAACTTATGAGGTGTTTCAGATAAAGGACTTTGATCAACTCAAGCAGCTTATGGCAGGTTATAAAAAGGCAATTGGAGAAGAACTTTTAACAAACACTCAGAAGGCCTCCCTAAAGAATGCAATTGAAAATCATGAGATTTTCTTTTTTGTTGCCAAAAGAAAAACCCGATTAATAGGAATGTGTTCCGTAAGCCTGACATTTTCTACGTATCAGTGTAAGAAAAGCGGTGTTTTCGAAGACTTCTATATTCTTCCGGTCTATCAAAACAGAGGCATTGCAACCTCCCTGACAGAATGTGTGTTTTATTGGTGTGACAAGCACGATATTACCTCTCTTTGGGTTGGAAGCTCTAAGGGAGATATTGATATGTATCAGCATTTAGGTTTTGGAGTTCAGCTAGAGAGTCTTTTAGCATGGTCTTCAGATAAAAAAAGTAGGCATACCTATAAGACTTAATAGTCACAGTCACATAGGCTAAGCATTCCATCAATCAATTCTATTCATAAATCTTCCTAGTTCTCTCTTAACTTGGTTCCAAGTCTCATCTAACGGCAAAAGTAGCATTCTTAATTCTTCCCGATCCAAGAAAAATGAATATGAATGTCTGAAGAAGTGCCTAAAACCCATATACTTTATCAGTTTCTCCCTCAAATCCTCGGAAATAACTGAACCACGGTTTTCCGCGTTTTGCGCCATTTCAGATAGGAGCCTTTTATGCCATTGTTCACCTGAAAGAGTCCGATTGTCAATTCTCTTAGCGATTATCTTGAAAATATTCTCCAACCCATTATAAAAAGAGTGGAGAACAGAAGCAGCTGCCGTAATCTCTGTTAAGCTGGGTTCATCTCCCTTGCACTTCATCAACACTTCTTCATACATGTTGAGCAACTTATCGATCTGCTCTATCTCAAACCGTATTTGGGATCCCACTTTATCACTGAACATTTATGAGGGCTCCCTCCCGCTCTATAAACTGAGCAAAGTCGCTCTTCTTGTCTAAATCAACTAAGTCTACAGAATGGCTTAACTCAAGAAGGAGCTTGCCGAGAAGTTCAAAGAACTTTCCAGGTGGACAGCCTCTTATTGCTAAATCTATGTCCGAGCATTCGTCAACGCGGCCTTCTGCTAACGACCCGAATAAGTATACTTCTTTGCATCCTTCCGCTTTGAGAATTCCTACCGCTTTAGTAATATCGTCTCGATAACCGCGCGGGAGGCCATGGAACCGCTCCTTCATATTGCCACTCCTAGCTCAATAAGCTATTCTCAAAAACATCCTTATTACTCATAATACCACAATTCCCTTTTGATCAAATTCTTATCACCAAATGTCTCACTTTTTATGCTATAGGACATGAAAAGAGATAGAATCAAAACTAGTTGTAGACACGAAATATCTGTTGAGAGGAGGCAAGACAATTTTGAGGGGATTGGGTGTCTTCTCTTCAGTATGGGGTTACTGGTTCTTGATAGCATAGTCGCTGTAATATATAGTTATTTCGCTTATAAGAAGACGCAAAACATGTAAGCTTATTAGTTGACATGGCAATCGCTTATTGAATGAAAG
>JAAYRV010000194.1 GCA_012518595.1 Bacillota bacterium | reverse complement strand
GCATCACAGGCCTAAACGAGCGAAGCCTGATCTCGTGTACTCTCGCCAATTGCTCTTCAGGCAAGCCGGCAATTGCTCCGCGAAGACCGGGTGGGAGGCATGGCAGGATCTCATCTGTTATGACGTCTGCAACAGGTTTTTTGCCTAAAGGTTTATTTGCCAAGGCAAGTCCCCCCTTATACAAATAAGTATTCCGGGGGGACTGCTTTTATGACCTATCGTTTGAGACTTCATCGCTTGTGCAAAGTTACTCTTTCAAGCACACTTTCAAGCGCACTTATCTCTTACCACAGCGCACTAAAAATAGCATATCCAAGAACCGCGCCAATGATAGGGCCTACTACGGGCACCCAAGAGTACTCCCAGTCAGAGTCCCGCTTGCCGGGAATCGGGAGTATTGCATGGGAAATTCTGGGACCAAGGTCTCTCGCAGGGTTAATGGCATATCCTGTAGGCCCTCCAAGAGACAAGCCTATACTGAATACAACCAGTCCGCACAAGAACGGGCTCAACCCGCCTGTTAGAGTATTACTCGCCTGATTCACCGCGGACAGCCCCATAACAAGCATGGCAGTGCCGATAATTTCAGTTATGAGGTTTGCCGGGATATTTCGCACAGCCGGGGCAGTGCAAAATACCGCAAGTTTAGCGTTGCCGTCGTCTGTTTCAGCCCAATGAGGCAAGTATGCAAGATAGACAATTACTCCGCCTAGAATCGCACCTATCATCTGGCCTGCAATATATGGTCCCACCTGAGCCCATGGCAGCTGACCGGTGGCTGCAAGCCCAATGGTAACTGCAGGGTTAATGTGGGCACCGCTAATCCACCCGACAGCATAAACTGCAGTAGCGACTGCAAGTCCCCATCCTGTAGTTATCACAATCCACCCGGAGTTCTGACCCTTTGACTTGTTCAACACGACGTTGGCGACAACACCGTCACCTAAAATAATGAGGATCATCGTTCCAAGGAGTTCCGCCAGAAAGTTAGACATGGAGATCCCTCCTCAAGTCTTAGTAAGGGTCCATACCGGTCAGATTCATACCGGCAAGGTTTACACAGGTTCGAAACACGACTTAGAAGACTACGTCAACCGTCAGCTAAATAGAGTGCCTGGCTACACCCCCTCTCAATTCATACAGAGCGTACACCTTGCTTCTCTTGCTTCACACTGATTTATCCCGGGCTCTCTCCGGAGGCACGCCTGCAGGCAGCGTGCGACCGGCTATCACCCGGACACCGCAAATGTCAAGGTTATCGAGAATGACTTGATGATATTCCACAGGCGCATCTATCCTGAGCTTCGCCAATTCTTCCAAAACCTTATGGATTGATCCCTTTGGTATAGGCCTCTCTGTCCTAACCGGCACCAAAGGAAGGATTCCCCCTTGTACACGAACAGTGGTGGTTAAGGTACGAACAGGCGAAAACACCTCATCCAGCGCGTATTCCTTGCCTCGCTTGCATTCGTGCCCCCTGACATCAAACACGACACCTTGTCTTAACTCAACTTCAATGGGACAGCCCACAGGACACACGATACACGTAACTTCAAGGACCTCGCTCATATGTCCTCATCACCCTTCCTGTGTGAAAGCCTCACACAAACCTTGTCGCCCGTCATAGGTTGAAGATGGGGCCTGGGCTCCAGTGTCAGTGAGACCATTTCCTGTGGCCTGACTATCTGCTTCTTTGCCTGCCATATGACCTTGTCGTCCAGTAGAACTTCGATTAAGGTGTCGCGCCGGGTATCTGTGACTCTAAAATACAAGGTCGTCTCCTGCGTTCTTAGACTGCTCGCTCGCACCATCTGAGGAACTACATAACGAACTCCGTCACCTGCGCGGATCCTCAATACAGGCCCATCGCGTTGCCCTGTTGCAGCAAACCGGGCAGCGCACTCCCCTGCCTTCCAGCTTTCTTGGGTTACGTTGTCTACAAGATCGTGAACATGGACTACGTTGCCACAGCTGAAGACCCCTGAGAGAGAAGTCTGCATGTCATCGCTGACAATAGGTCCGCCTGTTACAGGATCCAGCTTGGCCCCGGAAACACGTGTAAGCTCATTTTCAGGGATCAAACCCACTGACAGCAAGAGAGTGTCACAGGGTATGTCCCATTCAGTTCCCGGGAGCCTCATACCTTTCTCGTCCACCTTGACTGCTTGCACCCCTTCCAACCTTTTTGCTCCATAGATCCGGGACACAGTATGACAGAGGTATAGAGGAATGCCATTGTCTTTTGCACACTGAGCCACATTGCGTATAAGACCGCTGGGATACGGCATTATTTCAAGTATGGCCTCAATTTTTGCCCCTTCCCAAGTGAGTCTTCTTTCCATAATCAACCCCACATCCCCGGAACCCAGAACAACAATGCGTTTTCCCGGAATAAAACCTTCCATATTAACAAAGCGCTGCGCGGTTCCTGCAGTAAATATTCCGGCGGGACGAGTTCCCGGGATGGTTACTGCCCCCCGGTTTCGCTCTCTGCAACCCATGGCCAAAACTACGGCTTTTGCCGTAATCTCCAGCATGCCCTGGTCACGACTGATGACATAAAGGGTTCTGGAAGGAGTCACCTCAAGGACCATGGAGTTTAGCAATACCTCCACTCCTTTTAAGCAGGCAGAGTCAATGAATCTATGGGCATACTCAGGTCCGGTAAGGTCTTCCTTGAAAAGCTGCAAGCCAAAACCGTTATGGATGCATTGCTGCAAGATCCCGCCAAGCTCGCGATCCCTGTCAATGACGAAGACTCTCGCTGCACCTGCATCCTTTGCACGTTCTGCGGCAGCCAAACCTGCAGGCCCCCCCCCGACCACTGCTACGTCACACTCAATCTTCCGCATTGTCGTCACCGCCTTGTGCTGCCCTGAGGTCACAAGTGCGGGCAAGCAAGAGACCTGTGGAAGAACCTCTCTTTGTCACTTCGTCCAGGTCACAACCGAGCTCCCGCCCTAAGACAGCGGCAACCCTCGGTGTGCAAAACCCGGCCTGACAACGTCCCATACCCGCCCGAGTTCGGCGTTTTACGCCGTCCATCGTAGTGCAAGGAATCGGCCCATGGATAGCCGCAAGTATCTCCGCTTCCGTCACAGTCTCACACCTACATACTATCTGCCCGTAATTCGGGTCTTTGTCGATCAAAACACCTTGTTCATTACGGGAAAGAGCGGAAAACCGGAGTCGTGGCGAGCCACAAGGATTAAACGTTGACTTTTCTACTAAGTCCAAATCAGCGTCATAGAGGAAATCCCGTACTACTTCAGCCACAGCCGGGGCCGCAGTGAGTCCAGGCGATTGAATACCTGCAGCATTGATAAAGCGCGGCACTCCCGGCGCAGGCCCTAACACGAAGTCGTTGCTTGGTTTTGCGATAGCCCTCAGTCCCGCAAAATTGGTAATGGAGTCTACCATAGGCAATCCCGGCACCATCATGAGGGCCTCAGTTAAGACGTCGGACAATCCAGTCCATGAAGTCGCAAGATCCTCTTTATCATTTAAGTCCTGGGCATTTGGTCCGATCATGAGATTCCCGTCTATTGTATTAGTCACCAAAATCCCCTTGGAAACAGCGGTGGGAACCGGGAAAATCGGACAGCTCACCATGGACCCGAAACGTTTGTCGTACACATAATACTCACCTTTCCGAGGCACTATGCGAAAATCATCCTGACCCACCATGCAGGCAATGTCATCTGAGTATAACCCTCCCGCGTTTACCACATAACGTGTTTCAATGTACACGCCCGGCGTCTTGACGCACATGGCAGATCCGCAGTCCGAGGCATCAATCCCCAAAACAGGGGAATTAAGGAGCAGTGTTACTCCATTATTCACAGCATTCTCCACCAAAGCGATAGTAAGCTCCCATGGACACGTAATTCCGGCAGTGGGCGCCCACAGGGCAGCTATGGCTTTCGGGTTAATATTCGGTTCCCGGCTAAGGACCTCATCGCGTCCGATAATCTCGAGGTCTCTCACATCATTTGTGTATCCTCGCTCAAGGAGCTCATAGAGTTTGGGAAGCTGCTCCTCATCGAGGGCTACGACAAGTGTTCCTGTTTTCTCGAACCTAACACCAAGCTCCTGACACATGGGAAAAAACGAGTTTACTCCTCTTACATTTAGCTTTGCCTTCCATGTGCCCGGCTGCGCATCATAACCCGCATGCACTATAGCTGTGTTCGCCTTGGTGGACCCACAGGCGACATCAGCCTCTTTCTCCACAAGAAAGACTTTCAACTCATAACGGGATAGTTCCCGGGCTATCGAAGCTCCGGTAATACCGGCGCCGATGACTACCACATCCGCTTTGAGCCTTCCCACCATAAGGCCTCCCTTCGAAAGCAAGCCGGGGAGGCCAAACCCCAAGGGCTCCCTCTGGGTATGGCCCACTCCCGTTCGGTATTTGAAGACACCTATCCGTCCTCTGAAAAACCTAAGGCTGCTCCCACTTAACTGCCCTTTCTACTGCTCGTTTCCATCCGGCGTACAACTTGTCCCGGGTCTCCTCAGGCATGGAAGGTTCAAACTCCCTGTCTATCTGCCACATCTCAGCAATCTCATCCTGGCTGTCCCAGTAACCTACAGCAAGTCCCGCAAGGTAGGCTGCGCCAAGGGCTGTAGTCTCAGTTATCTTAGGCCTTTGGACAGGCACCCCCAGCACGTCTGCCTGGAACTGCATAAGGAAGTTATTGCCTACAGCGCCTCCGTCAACCTTCAACTCTTGCAGGTCTATTCCTGAATCCTGAATCATCGCCTCGAGCACATCACGGGTTTGGTATGATATAGACTCCAAGGTAGCCCTGATGATATGCTCTCGCTTAGTGCCGCGGGTAATCCCCACAATAGTGCCTCTGGCGTACATATCCCAATATGGCGCGCCGAGACCGACAAAGGCAGGCACCACATATACGCCACCTGTATCCGGTACCTGTAGCGCGTATTCTTCAGATTGAGCGGAGCTGTCGATTATCCTAAGCTCATCCCTGAGCCACTGGATTGCTGCGCCTGTTATGAAAATGCTGCCTTCAAGCGCATACTCCACTTTGCTGTCAATACCCCATGCGATAGTCGTCAACAGTCCGTGCTTGGATGGAACAGCTACATCCCCGGTATTCATCAACATGAAGCAACCTGTGCCGTATGTGTTCTTCGCCATACCCGGTCCATAACAAGCCTGGCCAAATAAGGCTGCCTGCTGGTCGCCGGCATCACCGGCAAGCGGCACAGACGCGCCAAGCACGTCTTCTTCTGTATACCCGTATATAGTGCTGGACGGCAGTGCCTCGGGAAGCATAGCCCTGGGTATGCCTAACTCACCAAGGATGTCGTCGTCCCAGTCCAGGTCATGAATGTTGAAAAGCATTGTCCGCGAAGCATTGGAGTAATCTGTGGCATGAACCTTGCCGCCGCTGAGTTTCCACATGAGCCATGTGTCAACGTTTCCAAAGAGGATCTCCCCATTTTCCGCTTTTTCCCGAAGACCTGAGACACTGTCCAGAATCCACTTGACTTTGGTGCCGGAGAAGTACGCATCCACCACGAGACCTGTTTTCTCGCGGATTCTCTCTGCCCATCCCTTTGCTTTTAGCTCATCACAGATAGGCGCGGTACGACGACATTGCCAAACTATTGCGTTATACACAGGCTCTCCTGTAACCCTATCCCACACAATCGTCGTTTCCCGTTGGTTGGTGATGCCTATTCCTGCAATCTGGGACGGGGCAATGCCTGCTTTCTGAAGCGCAGCATGGGCTACTTCGAGTTGAGATTCCCATATATCCATGGGGCAGTGCTCAACCCATCCCGGTCTGGGATAGATCTGCGGAAACTCCTTGTTGACCATTGCTACATTGTTCCCCCGGCAATCGAAAACGATCGCCCGTGAACTTGTGGTCCCCTGATCCAAGGCCAGTATGTAGTTGGCCATCGTCTGTCACCCCTTCTCTTGATTTTTGCATGCTTCATCGTGGCAATTCCGTGTACTGACACATTTTGAGTGTTGCTGATACCCACCTCCTTCAATGCATGTCCTCGAACAACTTGGTAGGTTGTGGCAAATTACGGCTGTTTTGGCGTGCGACTCCCGAACGCTCTAAGATTCTGCAGTCAGCGAAAGAGGCGCACCTTCTTCTCGGCGCATGAACGTAGGACCTGTCTGCCTGTAACCCTACCCGAACATTGTGAGAGTAAGTGAAGCGAATAAGAAAAGCCCTACCAGGGCCCGGGTTAATGGGCCCAGGATAGGACTTTCTCCAAATTCTCCGTCCTAATGTATGTAATTCAGTCAGGGGAATGGTACTTGCCTCTCATCTAATATATTCCCCGTGATTCGTCGAAATCCTCTTTCTTGAGTGAATAATTCCAAAATTGTTGACTGCTTATTGAGACTGCCTTTACTCCTGACCGGAGCGTCTTTATCAGCTCAGAATAGTGCTTAATCAGACCTCCTGCAATGATTGGCTGCCTCACCTCGTGAACCAGCTCAGAAAACACTCTGGGGATTATCGCAGGCAGGCATTCAACAGCATCAGGCTCTGTCTTCCTTATGCTGAACATCGCTGTCCTAAGCGACAGAGAATCCAACATGAAAATACGTTGAATCGTGTAAAGGCCTTCAGCCTTAGCAGATTTCAGCAGGTTGCTCCGGGTGGAAATTACCCCATTGGGCTTGACTTTTCGGGCGAGGTACCCAACTGCCGCTCTATCATGCCCCAGACCTTTAATCAAATCCAAATGAAGGTATACGCCTTTTCCGGCCTCCTGGACAAATTCCACGCACTCTGAGAGGCTATTGATGTCGCCTGTCAGCAAGAAAATGGCATTAACCTTAGACGCAACCGCCTTTTCCAGATCTCGGATGTCTCTTACCGCTGCGATGATGGGATTCGTTCGGATTTCCGCAAGAAGCCCCATAATCTCACCGCTTACTGTAGTTCTCGTCTTACAGCGACCTCCGACTCTACCCCCTAGGGCCGACTGATACTGCGTACGCTTCAGCAAGATAATCGACCCTCTAAAAGCACGAATATTCCGACTTATATGGTTACATTTTAACTCCTTGCCGTGACAGGGAAAATACCACCTACAATCATTGGACCTGTTAACCATAAGGGGTTATCATAACTGCCAAGCCTCTTACCAAAGGACCAAGGCAGTAGGAAAGGTTATGCTCGCTCCAGATACTGACCGGTTCGTGTATCTACCCTTATTACATCTCCAATACTGACAAAGAGAGGCACCTGCACCACTGCGCCGGTCTCCAGGGTAGCGGGTTTTGTCCCGCCGCTTGCAGTGTCACCACGTAGGCCCGGATCTGTATCTGTGACAGTAAGTTCTACAGAGTTTGGAAGCTCAACTCCGATGGGAGCTCCTTCATACATCTGCACGCCGATTATCATGTTCTCTTTAAGATATACCTTGTTATCTCCCAGCTTCTCGTCGCTAAGACTCATTTGTTCATATGTAGAGGTGTCCATGAAGAAATTGTCTTCGCCGGAGCTATAGAGAAATTGCATCTCACGGTACTCTATATGAGCTCTCGGGACTTTTTCGCCTGCTCGAAACGTTCTCTCTATGGTAAACCCGGTCTTGACGTTCCTCAGCTTTGACCTGACAAAAGCTGACCCTTTTCCTGGCTTTACATGTTGGAACTCAACAACCGAGTAAACTTCTCCGTCAAGCTCAATAGTGAGACCTGTACGAAAATCGTTAGTTGAAATCACGCAACCACCTCCGGTACAGACAAACCAGACATTTCTTAATTCGTTTCAAGTCTAGATTGTCCTTTTAAATCTTTAAATATATGATACTGCAACACCGGCCGCAGGTCAGCTCTCAGGCAGACAAACCTCAGAAACACACAGCGCAAGCCGGTATTACAGTTCTATGAGCTCTTTAGGCGAGCTTGTAATATTCCTGATTCCTGATTCCGAAACCACCACAAGATCCTCAATCCTGACGCCTGCAAAACCCGGGACATATATGCCTGGCTCGACTGTGACAACCATTCCGCAAACAAGCTCTTCCATACCTGTAACAGAAAGCCTGGGTTCTTCATGAACTGCAAGTCCTACCCCATGACCCAGCCCATGACCGAAGTTCTCACCGTATCCTGCATCCTCTATAACCTTCCTGGCGATGGCGTCAATTTCCTTCCCCGTCTTCCCCGGACGAATCCCTTCCAAGGCAGCTTCTTGAGCACGAAGTACGATGTTGTAGAGCTTGCGCTGCATAGGGGAAGCCTTCCCCAGCGAAACAGTGCGAGTCATATCTCCACGGTAACCCTGATACACGGCGCCGAAATCCATAACGACAAGCTCGCCTTCAGCGAGTTTCTTTGAAGATGCGACTCCATGAGGCATCGCCCCACGTTCTCCCGATGCCACGATTACCTCAAACCCAATACCTTCTGCACCATTCTTCCTCATAAACCATTCTATTTCGAGGGCCACGTCAATCTCAGTCATTCCCGGCCTCATTATGTCAAGAACATGGGAGAAGGCCGCATCACCGATAGCCTCTGCCTGGCGAATAGCTTCGATTTCGTGTTCATCCTTTACCTTACGTAATGCCTCGACCATACCTTCGGTAGGAATGAGTTCTATCCCGGCAAGCGCAGAGGAAAATGTCTCATGCTGCTTATATGTGACTACATCTTTCTCAAATCCCAGCCTGCCGATGCCTGCTTCCTCCGCTACCTCTCTTATGGTATCCGTCATCTTCAACCCATGCTTGACAATGTGAAATTCAGGCGCTTGATTGGTAGCCTGCTCCACATATCGAAAATCCGTAATAAAATAAGCCCGGTCTCCGGAAACCAACACGACTCCGCTGGAGCCTGTAAATCCCGTCATATAGCGCCTGTTCTCAGGCCTCGTTATTAGAAACCCATCAATACCCGCAAGGGAAAACCCCTCTCGAAGCGCAGCTAATCTCTTTTTCACCATCGTACTCTGACTCCTCTAAATACATATTGTGTTCATCATCAACGTAATTGGGGCGCAAGTTCTCTTCATCCACTTCTACTATGCGTGGTGTCACGAATATGACCATCTCTGTCTCTTTCGTGTCAAGTTTCTTGTTTTGGAAAAGCAGTCCCAAAAGGGGGATATCCCCTAAGATAGGTAGTTTCAAAATGCTCTCAATTTCCTCGCGCTGAATGAGGCCTGCTATCGCAATGGTCTCGCCGTCACGGACAGTGGCAACAAGGTCGGCTTCCCTGGTTCTCACATGGGGAAACCCTTGGGTTTGCTCCTTCCCGAGAATCGACGATACTTCAGGACGAATTCTTACCGTTATGAGACCGTTTCTATTCACTCGAGGTGTTATGACCAGCTTGACGCCGGCCTCAATGAAAGACACGGACTGGGTCTCACCGCCGTCGTCAGATATGATCACAGGTATCTTGTCACCTATGAATACTCTGGCCTCTGTCCCATCAAGCGTGGTTGTGCTTGGTCTGGCAATTGTCACGGCTTTCCCGGAATCCTCAAGCATCCTCAAGAACGCGCCTACCGCAAGTGAAAGGCCCTGAAAAACACCGGTTGTCGGGTCTGTCCTTATGTACACTTTCCCGAACCCGCCATATTCCCCTACTTCCTGAAAGCTGATCCCGTACTGATCCAATGCATCCTGCGCAATCTCTTCAAGTCTTGCGTCAATCCGCACCATGGGAATGGGGACATCCAGTTTTCCGACAATCTTCTCTGCCTCATCAAGTTCCACGGACACCCCTGTTACTATAACAGAGTTCGTGCGCGAATCCAGCTGGATTTTGTCCGGGGAAATTACCGGTTTAAGCGCGTCTTTCATATCTTCAGGAGAAGCATAGTCAAGCTTAAAGATCCTGGTTTCAATAAGGTCAAACCCGGTCCTAAACCTATCAGGCACGCCTACGACAAGCGTGTTTCCTACATACCTGTAGTCAAGCCCTGTAGCCCTTGTCACCAGCTCAACTGCATCAGTTACAGGAACTGCCTTCAGTGACAGGGAAATCTCGCCACGCACAGAAGGATCGGAGACAATATTCACACCACCCAGTTCTGCCAAGATCTTCAAGACATCTCTTACATCAGCGCCTTTAAGCTCGATGGTAACCGGACGACCCGGAGACTTCTCTCCTTCCGCCGACGCGGCAAAGCCTATATTTGCCATGCACAACGCCATTACAACGGCTACTGCGATAAGCCTGGTCCACCCGGCGCTCCTTGCTCCGCACATCATGATTCTCCCCCTCCGCCTAGTTCAAGCACAAACTCCTTGTCTTCCTTAACGACAACGACAGTTTTCTCCTCCACCGACGTTACGGTCGCGCCTTCAATTTCATCGCCGGGTTGCGCTATTACGCTGCCGGTAAGTGTATCCACAATCGCATAAGACGCATCTTCCGAGACGATGATTCCGGTTACGAACAGTTTCGGGGGAGTGACCTCCGGTTTCAACTCTATGGCAGTCTCTCTTTCTGATACAGGCACATCCGAAGAGGGGATCTCGCCTGCAGGGACCTCTTCCATTGTCTCCGCCACAGCTTCCTTCAGCCTTCCTTCCGTTTCCGGCAAATCATCTTCGAATTCAGCGGCTTCCTCATTTACCGGTGCAATATCGCCTATTACAGCGGTTGGCTCTTCATCTATGCCTTCAGCAGAATCTTCATCCGGCAGAGGCAAGGATGCTGTTACAGGCGGTTCAGGAGGTTCTTTCGGCGGCTCATGAAGGTCTTTCGGCGGCTCATGAAGGTCTTCATAATCACGTTCACCGGCGTCCTCGGCAACCTTGGCGATCTCAATAGATACCTTGGCGTCCCTCTTATCTTCTCTGGGTCTTATAGGCCAATCCGGGACAAAAGGATCCTTATTCTTCTTTGCTGTAAAAGCCATAGGAGCTTCCTGTTTAGACTGAATCGTTACCTGTGGAAGCGGTGTCCTAAGCCCCTCCAACTGTTCGGAAGGAAGAGTTGCCCCTTTGGGCTCCAGGGTTTTTCGCCCGGAAACAGGCTTTATTTGCTTTGTCAGCCAAACAGAGGTAAATATGGCGACTACCACTATGATGAGGACCACCGCAGCCTTAATGTCAAACCCTCGAAAGCGCCTGGCCATCAGTTGTCACCGCCTTTGGGGACTACATATACAATCAGTGAAAGAGTGGCATCAAGAACATGTTCTTCGGCAAAGTCTTCTCTCTCCGAAGATCCCGGCGACTCGAGGCTAAGGTCACTTATGTTGAAAGCCCGTCCGAGTCTTACGAGTCCCTGAATAAAGCGGCGTATTTGCCCATAGGACCCTCGGAGAGCAACTGTTACCGGAACCTTGGAATAGAAAGACCCGGCAGCCATAGTCCCTATGGATATGCTTGATACCTTTGTCCCTGCATCTTTCGAAACGTCCTCAAGGTCCTTTACGAAGTATGGCAGCCGAGACTCATGGGTTACCTGAGAGTTAATGCTTTCTAAGGCAAATAAAGCTTCTTGGTAATCATCTCTCAGGCGCCGGAAATTATGAATCTGCATGGGTAGCGCAGCCATTCTATGATTAATCGCAAGAGTCTCAGCCCTCACACTGTCCAATTCCACGGATATAGGCACAAAAACTACTTTGTGCAGGCAGTATCCGACAATACCCAAACATATTACCAGGATAAGCAACCGCATCTCTTTTAGTTTCCGAAAAAATGCCATACCTAGTCGCCTCCTATAGGCGACAACTTCCCTGTTGCCTCCAACTTAAAAATCTCGTCTTCCTCGTTCACCTTTGTGACCTTCAGCAATTTAACATCTTCAAATAGAGCGGACTTATCCAGAGAAACCACAAGTCCGGCTGCTTGAGAAAGCCCGGTAGCCTCTGCATGAAACAGGATCTTG
>JAAYRV010000193.1 GCA_012518595.1 Bacillota bacterium | reverse complement strand
CCCCTCACCAGGCCCGGGGCTGCTTACAAGGATGGACTTTAGCGGTGCTCCGGGCGATGTGAACTCCAGATTAGTTCTGAGGGTGCGAAATGCCTCAGATACAGGTGATCTAGGATCGTGATACATGATAAGATTTGAAGATTCGTCAAGATTGTTATGTTGTCGCGCCAAATCTATATCCGTCCTTCCGACATGGTCTAATGCATATCGCTTAATCCATTGTCTTGCGGTTTTGTGGTTTATGTCTTTTCCTCTTGCGCTTTACTGAGGTAAAGTCCGGAATAACCCCGAGTATCGGCGCAGATACAGCTTGTTCCACTTCCTCAAGGGTCTTGAACGTCGTATCCATTTGCTCCAGTACAAAGGCAATGCCTATTCCTACGAATAATCCGAGAATACCTGCTATAGCCGTATTAAGGAGTTTTCTTGGTTTGATAGGGGCAGTAGGCACGATGGCTTCATCAACTACGTAAATGCCGGAGACTTTCATTGCCTCTGAGATTCTCATCTCTTCATACTTTGAACGGAGCATGACGTATATTTCCTCGTTTACCCGTTGGTTTCTTGCCAGTCGTGCGATATCCATTTCCTTCTCAGGGATGGACGCAAGCTCAACCTCGACTGCATTGCGTGAATTCTCCAGCGCTGCCGATTTCGCCTCAAGCCCGACTATTGTTGCTTGCGAAGAGACAAGTCTTCTTGTGAGATCCTGGTGTATCGGGTTGAGAGACATAGTCTCCGCCCCAACTATCCTGTCGACCTCTTTCGCAAGCTTAGCGGAGACTTCGCCTATTTGAGCTCTGAGTCCAATCACAGTAGGATGATTCTCTGTATATTGCTTAAGCGCAGCAGCGAGATCCGTCTCAAGTTGGGAGAGTATTATTCTGTACTGCTGAACTATCGGGTTATTGATCAAGGTCGTGGATGTAACAAGTGTAGGGTCGATTTCCTGTACAATCTCGTGAAGCTTCTCTTGTTCTGAATTAGCTGCTTGGAGTTCTATCTTGGTCTGGGACAGAAGTTGCTCTATGTTAGCGAGTCTGTCAATTCGGGCTTTGGTCTCAGCTGACGGCTCGATTACCCCGTTTGTTTCTTTGTACTCAAGAAGCGCGCTTTCGGCTTCTTTCAGGCGATCTTCAGCGATTGCCAGTTGTTCTGCGATGAAGTCTCTGGCTGCCTTAGCAGATTCTTGATTTATTCGCTGAGTACGTTCCTGAAATTCCCCTACAAGCGTATTGAGGAAAACAGCTGCTTTCTTAGGGTCATCACTTTCAACTGACAGTTTGGCCACATCAGTGCCTTGCACCTGTTGAATTGAGAGGCTGTTTTGCCACGCTTTCACTTGTTCTTCTGACTTGAGCCATCCCAGGCGTGCTAAGGTAGCTTCCGTTAGCGTGCGGCTCTTCAGAGACTCAACATAGTTTCGCATATTGCCGGATGAAGAGCCTGTTGCATCCTGGAGAAACGGGATAGACATCACCGCGGAGTCGCTTTTTACCATAAT
>JAAYRV010000192.1 GCA_012518595.1 Bacillota bacterium | reverse complement strand
TATAGATACAAACGGGGAATTAAGAGGACTTGATTTTGTTGGATTACTTGAAATTCTTGTCGATGCCTTAGGAGCAGACATAGACTTAATAGATAAATCACATATAGAACCAGATTCCTTAATAATACAAGAAATTGAAGATGGAGGTGTGGTCATATATGAGAAATCAAAAGATTATCATAAAGATTGAAGCTAATTGACTAGCTTCTTTTTATAACTGAAGGGATTCATAGTTGGATGTTGAATTGGAAATTATGACTAAGGATAGGCGTGTACGGAAGGCAAATTATAATGCTGCAGGAGAGATTAACCAGCCATTAAAAGTTAGAACCAGGCAAGATCAGTAAGGAAAAGGGACTCCATGCCATTGACAAAATGCCAAAGCCCACGTAAAATGTGATTGTCACGCGCGCCTGTAGCTCAGGGGATAGAGCATCTGACTTCTAATCAGAGGGTCGCAGGTTCGATTCCTGCCAGGCGTGCCATTTTTTGAACAACGATAAGGCCGGGTTTCCGGCTTTATGCATTTGCCGGGCGAGAATAGCGTTAGAGGGATGCTTGGGCAAAACCGGGCAAACTGGTTACGTTATGTCGAGAAAGCCCCGAGACTTATATCGCCGTTCTCATCCAGCTGTAGTTTTAGTACGTTTTGCTCATTCTTGACAACATGAGAGCGATTACCCACTTGGATTGTGATTTCCGGGAATGCCTTACGAACCTTGACGGTGGATGCTCCTCTTACCTTAATTCTCACATCTCCGGATGACAGTCCCGGGGAACCGGCTTCATGGACAAATACATTTCCTTTGGCCGATATTTCGCCACCCCTGAAGACACCCTGTACCGATACGTCTTTTCCTGCGTCGAGGGTTGAATAGAATCCGCCTTTATCTATTACGCTGATACTGTCGGCAGCTTCTAAAACACTGTTTTGGACGTAGCTGCAGACGATGTCGTTGGGTCGGTCTGGTAAGGAGTCGAGTAAACGGCTGACCTCCCGTGTCTTATCCAAAATGATCTCCAAGGTTTCCAGAGGAGCCCCGCCTGTGTTATCCACATCACGAATCAGATTTAAGGCAGTCTGAACCAACTCATTGACTGGGGGCGGAAGGGGAAGATCTGTTAAGTCCAAGGCTGCAGTGCACTGTTTTATGATCGCTTTAATTGATTCGCTTTTCTTCTGGATGAGGAGACGAACGATTTGGCCGACAGTGTTTTTCTCCTGTGAAGTAGCAGACTGAGATTCCAATCTCCCTCTGCTTATTAGGAGTTGCTGTAAGTTAGCGGTTTCTTGGATCGTGTTAAGAATGAGTTTCCCAAGATCATCCACTAACGGCGCGACCAAGTCCCTTAGCTTGGTCAAATTACCGGCATAGATCTGTGACTTGATAATGCTTCCCTGACATACTACTCTATTACCCGCACGAATCACTGCACCGGTTACGTTGCCTTTCACGGTGACGTCACCGAGCACGGACACTTGCATGCCTTCGGTAACGTTACCCAAAATCAACAAGTCGCCCGAGAACCGTAAATTCCCACTTGTGATATCTACGTCGCCGAAATGGGTCATTAGTTGAGTTACCTTTAGATGCTTTATACCACGGCCTTCCATCAGAGGCCGGCCTGCTATATCAGCTATAGCTTTTCGTCCATCATCACTGATTCTTACTCCGTCTGTTGCATGCAGTGCGGCTTCGCGGACAGGATCGGGCGGGATTGCTTCTCCGGTTACCTTCATTCCGTAGACCCCGGGGACAGGCGGGTGCAATGTTGCTATTACGTCTCCTTCGTTTACCGAGGGGAAAACGTAGCGTTCCCAGTGATCAACCCTTTCATCCTCGTCATAGACAACCTCTACAGGATCCATGTCAAATAGGTGCTCAACAAAGCCGTCCTTTCCTTGCTGAACAGACTTGCCTCGAGCCACTGCGACAGGAGTGCCGTCAGCTTCTGATGGCGCTTTCTCAATTGCATCATGATCAAGACCGAAGATCACTCCTTCTGCTTGCAATGCCTCTTCTATTTGGGTAGGGGTGATGGTTTTGACTTTCTCTTCCTTACCCTGGGTGACTAGTTGAAGTGTGTTTTGCGCGGCTTGATCCATTAGTTCGTTACGTATGGTGATCTGTGGGGTTACCTTGACATAGGCGGTAAGGAAGTCATCTGAGATTTCAACCTCTACCTGAGCAGGATAGACTTCTTCCATAAGCTCTATCTCAATTTCATCATTTTCCCATACAGGTGTGGAATCAAGGGCAATGACTTGGTTTACAAAAAGAATGGCTCCGGATGTGGGGGCAACTGTTGCCGGCTTACCGTTACCGACAGGGTCGCGCACATAGAGTTTTCCATGCCTCACTTCGACTGTTCCATCACAGTCGGGTTCAGTATTTTGGTCCTTCGGCATTTGACTTCTATCCGGCTGGAGCACGGCTACTCGAATGACAGCGGGACGTTCAAGGAAACCCAAGAATCCTTGTTGGCCTTCATCTAATACTTCCACTTCCAGTTGGTTTTCGTCTACCTCAAAGGTGGTTTTTGCTATAAGCAGAGCATCTTCCACTGTCCTACCGCGGATAATCATTTCTTCGGTCGTCATCGCTTTACACTCCCATGCTTCCAAATAGCAAAGACTCTCTTACTATTGGTCCGACTGCAAATCTCAGTGTCTTTCGGAGTGTGACGTGAAGACAGGTCTTATCTCTGATGTTTGCGCCATATCCTCTGACTCTCATCGAATGGCCTGCTATGAAGGGGCATCATATATCTATGGACTATGCGAGCAGTGACTGCCAGTAGACAAGCATGTTGACTGTTACTTATCGAAGATTAAGTATCAGTGGCAATTTTCGACATTGATATGCAAAATCCTGCCGAAATTGGACCGAGAAGGACAAGTCAGAGGGAAAATAAGCAGATAGAATGCGGTCACTTCGGGATCGAGTTCAAGTTGGTTTAAGTTGGAGCAAGCTTGACAACTGTCGGCGAATGCTATATCTTGTGGGCGAAAGAACTCTTATCAAGAGTGGCGGAGGGACAGGCCCGATGAAGCCCGGCAACCTACTTTGATTCTTTTGGATATACCCCGAGGAGTCTTGGTAAGGTGCTAAGTCCTGCAGCCGAGCTTGCTTAAGACCTCGGCTGAGAGATGAGAGGGGGATGATAGCAATAAGTTTAGACCCTCTCCATCGATGTGGAGGGGGTTTTTTCATGAAATGGCGTGGCGAATCGCAAGTAGAGCATGGTGATGGGAGACAAGTCTTAGATAAAGCGGAGGTGTGAGTGGAATGTCTTGGAAGGGCATAAAAACACAGTTTATCAAAGATCGGATGAAAGAGACAGCTTGGGAGGATCGTGGGTATATTAATGACCTTGCATCCATAGAGCAAACAATACTCAGCGGGGGACCGAAAAGTTCTATAGCAGCTCAAATGCACCGTTCACGAAAGTGTAAGTACCCCATCGAAGCAGAATGCATCGTAAGGGAAATAGAAGACGGGATCTATGTGCCACCTGAGGAATTCCATCAGCGTGAGGCAAAGCGAAGACATGAAGAGGCAATAATAGAGCAGCACGAAAAACGAAAGAGAAAGGCCAGGGAAGAAGCGGACCGGAGGCTCTGGCTCGCGCTGGGTGGTAGACCGTAACATATCCAAGCCAGATTGGAGATGAATCCATTCATGGTAAAGCCCACGAATGCGCAGGCGCGAAATACTGCGCAATATGGTCTTATCAAGACTTATATAGTGTAAACCGTGTCAATTGGCTATATATGGCGTCTTACGTGAAAAGTACAGGGTTGCTAACTTCCAAATCTGTTATTATAATGTGACTAGTTCAATAACCTTTACTATATAATAATCATTACTATATTGTTACCACATTTTATTATGATTGCTGCAGGTATTGACAGTGCTATGTATCACGGGGAAGCCGGATCCAAATGAGAAAGGTGGGTACAAGAGAAACATATGTCAAAGACCGGTATCTCAAATATGCTGCGTGATGTCGGGATTAGGCCTACCCCGCAAAGGGTCGCTATATATGAGACCCTGAAAGGGACGACTCGACACCCTACAGCGGAAGCGATTTATGAAGCGGTAAAGAGCGATTTCCCCAGTCTTAGCCTTAATACCGTCTATGATGCGTTGCAGACATTTTCTGAGGCAGGACTTATCAGGAAGCTCGCCATGAAGGAGAACATATCGAGGTATGATGGAAATCCGGCTCCCCATGGGCATTTCGTCTGCATACGGTGCGGGCGGGTAGAGGATCTAAGGCCGGCTGTAGACGAAGAGTTGGAGCGAATTGATCTACTGCTAAAAGATAAGATCAATGGACGGATTGTCGACAGGGATTGCAGATTCTATGGATACTGCGCCGAGTGCGAAGGTGAGATGTGTACATACGAAAAGAAAAACTAGGAGGTTAGTAACATGGAAGAAATTATATATCGTATACCGTTGATTGGCGAACAAGCCCCCGCTTTTAAAGCTAGGACTACGATGGGCATGATTAATTTTCCCGATGACTATAAGGGCAAATGGGTAATTCTATTTAGCCATCCTGCAGATTTTACACCGGTTTGCACAACAGAGTTTATGACATTTGCTTCAATGCAGGAGGACTTCAGCAATCGCAATTGTGAACTAATTGGCCTATCAATAGATGGCCTGTTCAGTCACATAGCGTGGATTAGGACGATCAAAGAGAAGATTGAGTATAAGAATATGAAGAATGTCGAAGTCAGATTCCCGGTTATTGAAGACATCAAGATGGATGTAGCTAAGAAGTACGGTATGCTCCAGCCTGGAGCCAGTGATACTCAGGCAGTAAGAGCTGTATTCATTATCGACCCTGAAGGAAAGATTCAGGCCATTCTCTACTATCCTATGTCTAACGGCAGAAATATGCACGAGATCATGCGTCTTTTGATAGCTCTCCAGACCTCCAGTGAACACGGGGTGGCTACTCCGGCAAACTGGGAGCCCGGTGACGACGTCATTATTCCGCCCCCCGGATCCTGTGGACTTGCCAAAGAGCGCGTTGAGAAGGCAGGAGAAGACTACTACTGTCTTGATTGGTTCCTGTGCTTTAAGAAATCGGCGAAATGAACGCCTTGCAGCTGTAAAACCACTGGGATGTGCCACGTTAGCTAGATAGGAGGTATGCACGATGACGAAAAGGCTTGAAATCTATAAGTGTGAGGTCTGTGGAAATATCGTGGAGGTAATCCATGAGGGCGCAGGTAAGCTTGTATGCTGTGGAAAACCCATGGTGCTTATGGCGGAGAATACCCAGGACGCTTCCAAGGAGAAGCACGTTCCTGTGGTTGAGCGTGAGGCTACAGGCGTTAAGGTTACAGTGGGCAGTGTCCCTCATCCGATGGATGAGAATCATTACATTGAATGGGTACAAGTAATTGCTGACGGGAAGGCTTACCGGGAGTTCCTGGCGCCAGGCGATGTCCCGGAGGCGCTCTTTGAGATTGAGGCAGAGGATATTGTGGCACGGGGATACTGCGATAAACATGGATTGTGGAAAGCTACCTAGCAGCGCAGTGTTCTCTACGCCGACCTTCCGGAACGGGAGTTCAGGGTGGTCGGCGTTCTCTTTGGAAACCCCACTGTTTGTCTTGTCTTTTCCTCTCTTTCCAATCCTCGGCGACAATTGAGTGAGGAGAAATCCATGAAGGATGCGGTGAATTGCTAAGGAGATACTGACTCCAATTGTCACTGGATTTATTGGTGGGTATAATATAGGCAGACCAAAGTTTGGGGGGAATTGGATGAAGAAGAAATTGTTGTTTGCGTGGACATTGGTACTGGGTGTTAGTTTCATGGGTTCGTTTGTGGTGCCGGTTATGGGGGTTGCTGAAGCATTGGCGCCCGCGACCAAGACAAGTCCTGATGTGTCTGTTGACGTTTCAATCACTGTTCCCGCGCCAGATTTGAGCCTGGAGGAGACACTGCTTATTGGTGCAGCTGCTGCATTCTTTGGCATGGACGTGAAGGTTGTCGCGAATCTCTACTCTCCTCCGACGCCTCCCGCTGTTACGGTTGAGGTCGCGACTCCCAAAATCACAGTCAGTGAACCGAAGGCTCTCATCTCTGCTATTTACATGTCCAAGTACTACGACGAAGATCCACTGATTGTCATAGATATGAGGAGAAAGGGACATGGCTGGGATGAGATAGCTGACGAGAAGGCTAAAGGCAAAAAGAACAAGAACAAGAACAAGATTAAGAAAGGTTCTGATTTTGAAGACGATAGCTTTGTGGCGTTCGTTACATCCTACTACGACTTTCCTCCTGCTCAAGTAAGAAAATGGCTGTCCTTGGGGATGAGCGAGACAGAGATCCTGTTTGCACTGAATCTTGCTGCCAGGGCAAAGGTCAACCCTAATGCTATGATTAACGAATGGCGAAAAGGCGAGAGTTGGGAAGCAATTGGCCGAAAGTACAAGGTCCCTGTAGATGACCTGGCTAGACCTGTAGCTCCCATAAAGAAGTTTGACAACTTGCTCCCGTAATTACGGCTGAGATGTCTGTCAATTTCCGCTCTGTTAATGCTTAGGCTAGGAACACAGCTGTTGAATATGACAGTCCGTGTTGTATTGCCTATTTGAAAGCCAAAGCGGTCAATTAGTCTTTTCCCGATAAATCCGCGAAATAGGATCTCCTCGTCCATCCAGCTGTCGGGTTCATGACTTCTTTAAACAGCATGCCTTTCCTGCTCGTCGGTGCATAGAGAGCTTCAAGGTTCAAACCCCAAGGGGCAGGCTGTGCTGTTTCGTGTACAAGCGGCGTTGTGGAGGCAGGATATGATAGGGGCGAAAGGACGAAGTATGTCTTTCGGCGATTGCTTCTAAACGCAAGAGAGAGAAGGAGCAGGAACTCACCATGAATCCACATCGCTACAGAGAAGCTCTGGAATTTGCTTTGCATGCCCATAATGGCCAGTTTCGTAAGGGATCGGGCATCCCTTACATAACTCATCCGGTTTCAGTCTCCGCCATTTTGGCGCAATACGGATACGGAGAGGATCTTGTTATCGCAGGGTTGCTTCATGATGTGCTTGAAGATACTGTTGTTGCTGCGGCTGAATTGGAAGAGAGGTTTGGATCTGATGTTACTATGCTTGTCCAAGGTGTCACAGAAGAGAAGAGGGATACTAAGGGCAGGCCTCGTGCCTGGGAAGTCAGGAAAGAGGAATCTCTCCGGCATATGGATGTCGCAAGCGACGAGGTAGTGGCGTTGAAAGCTGCTGATGCCTTACACAATGTGGACTGCCTCATTCGGGACCTCCGGATTATCGGGGACGAAATCTGGACGCGATTTAAGAGGGGACGGGACCGGCAACTTGGTTATTACAGGCGTCTGTCACGCATTGTTCGTGATCGGTTAGGACAAAACCTCCTCGCGCTTGAATTGTGTGAGGCAGTAAAAAAGCTGGGTGAAGAATCAGGTATTTCCTCGTAGTCGGAGGCTCATGGCAAGAGGATCTGATTCATGTGACAAGCGCAAGAAACCTTCCTTCGGAAACAGGCAAGGGAGACAAGGCCGAAACTCAAGTTTTTCCCTGTGTATAAACAGCCTTAAAGTGAACCACACTTGGACTGGAGGTGGTTCAAGTGGGTTTTCAACTTACCCAAAAGGAACAACTACTACTAAAGGATCAGTTAAGCCATGAGAAAGTCTGCATCGAGAAGTACAGCAACTACGCGGAGCAGGCAAGAGACCCTCAATTGAAGCAGCTGTTTAATCAGTACGGATCCCATGAGCAGCAACACTACAATACCATTAACCAATTGCTACAAGGACAACAGGTGAATGTTCAGGGAGGTCAAGCCCAACAGCAAGGCAGGCAGGCAGGGCAAGGCATGGGTCAGAAGGGTCAGCTTCAGGGACAAGAAGCCCGCACAGGTATGACTATGCAAGATGACGCTATGCTCTGTAACGACATGCTGATGACTGAGAAATACGTGTCCAGCACTTATGACACAGCAGTTTTCGAATCAGTGAACCCCAATATTCGTCAGGCGTTGCAGCATATCCAAAAGGAGGAACAGCAGCACGGCGAAGGAATCTTCAACTATATGCAGCAACACGGGATGTACAACCCACAGTAGCACGAGATACAAGGTTCGAGAGCAATAAAAGTGCGGTCTCCCGGGGCGCCGGCCGACAATAGCCCTTTCGGGCCTGCGTACGCAGGCGTGGGTATAAGCAAGGGGCGCCCCCGGCGCCTTTCAGGTATGAGGAGTATCAGTGTTTGGCGTCAGTTGAAACAATGCCATCTCCAATGCAATGGAATCCCGGGATGCTGACGGGCAGTTTCCCTGACGGTTGTGTCAGTCCGAAGATGACTTCTGCCACCGCTTGCATTGTGCAGTCTCTGAACCCGTAGGCTGCTATATAGGTGCCCGCCTCAGGGAATTCCTTGATATCGTAAGGATTTCGCATGGCCACGACTATGCAAGGCGCTCCTGTCTCCAGAACGGCCCGAGCAAGAATGCCTTGCTGTCGGTAAAGATGGGCATTATATGTTCCGAGAATGACTACGGCATCCGTGCTGATACAGCCGGTATTGATAAGTCTTATAGCACAATCAATCTCTTCCCCTGTGGGCTCTTGTGAGACAGTGAGTGTCTGCAAATAGGGGACGAAGCGCCGAATGCCGGCTGCCAGCGGCGAACTCAAGAGTTGCTCATCTTCAACCTGGGTGATGGATCCGATGTCCGGACTAATAACTAGAACTTTCATGTTTGGATGAGGCACAACAGGGATGAGATTGTCTACGTTCCTTAGCAGTGTTACGGATTCTCTGGCAATTTCAAGAGCGAGTGCCCGGTGATTCGCGCATCCTACCGATTCAAGGGCACAAAGGTCTGAGTCTGAAGCCGTAGGCTTCTTTGGCCAAGCAGACAGCGGACTCAGGAGCCCTCGTTTAGCCTTGACCGCAAGGATTCGGCCGACTGACCGGTTTACTCTCTCTTCGCTGATACGCCCGGACTTTACGGCTTCATACAACCCCTTTGCCGCTGTGATCTGGCATTCCCGATGGTGGCAAAGCAACGCAATGTCGGCTCCGGCTTGAATTGCTTGAACCGTGGCCTCGTCAGATGAACATATCCTTGCAATTGCTCCCATATATAAGTCATCAGTGATTATGATGCCTTGAAAACCGAATTTCTGTCTGATTAACCCTTCGAGCACCGGCTGTGACAATGTAGCAGGCATTTCTTGTCCCGGATCAATTGCCGGGTACACAACATGGGAAGACATGACTGCGTCGACGCCTGTCTGTATCGCTGCTATGAAAGGTGCGAATTCAGTTCTCTCCAAGTGATCCAGGGGATGGGGCACAACCGGAAGGTCTATGTGGGAATCTATCGTAACATCTCCCTTGCCCGGACAATGTTTGGCTGTGGCTACTACCCCGGATTCCTGGTAGCCCTGGATTGCAGCGACTCCAAGCCTTGTTACCAGATTGACGTCTTCTCCGTATGAGCGTACACCTATGCCTGGATTATCAGGATTGTTGTTAATATCGAGGACAGGCGCAAGGTTCATGTTTATGCCAAGAGCCAGCATCTCTTTGGCCATTGCCATACCAGCTTGCTTACTGTACTTTTCTGATTTTACGCAAGGAGATGCGCCTAAGGCCATGTTTCCCGGGAAGACAGTGGCGCCTTTAGTCAATCGGGTTACTACCCCACCTTCCTGATCGATCGCAATGAGGAAACCTATGGGGCAACACCGCGCGGCTGCAATTTGCTGTAGATGGGCAGTGAGCGATTGGGTTTGCAAAGGATCCGGAACGTTTCGTCCCATCAGAATGACATTTCCTATATGATAATCTGTTATGAACTCCAGGTCAGACTTGGTGAGCACCGGGCCATTAAAGCCGATCATTAGCATTTGGCCGATTTTCTCTTTAAGGCTCATTTGGGCTAAGACCGACTGTGACAGAGTAAGCTTTTGCGTTTTACGTATGGTATCCTGCAAGACCAAGCGCCCCTTTCCTCAAAACAACAGTCCTTTGCTATGCAGCGCTTCGCCGGTTTCCCGTCCCAGCCAGGTGCGTACCGGAGGAAAGCATAGTAACAGTCTTCTTCTATGACGATGGAATAATTCCTGCCTGCCAATTTACATATTGGAATAAAGTTTTCGAGTTTTTGGAAGGGATTTCGTTCTTTGCGGAGAATTAACTGTATAGTAATATCCAGCAACTAGGATTTTTGGAAAGGAAGGATATAATGCGAAGGGCTTGTTGGGTGCTGGTATTGGTGTTACTAATCGGGAGCCTGGCAGTATCTTTTGGTTCAATTGGCGCGGCGAGCAAGTGGACAGGTACAATTCAAGTATGGGATTTCCCGCGTCCTGCAGCAGCAGAAGAGTGGGAACTTCAAGCATTCAAGGAGTTTGAAGAACTACACCCAGGCGTGAAAATTGAGTACACAAAACTTACCTGGGCGGGTGGCAATGAAAAACTCGACGTTTCAGTAGCGGCAGGTCAGCCCCCGGATATTTGCGGTAGCGGGCTGCGACTTCCTTACATACTCCAAGGAGCTCTTGAGCCTATCGATGACTTTCTTACAGCAGAAGATCTGAAGGACTTCCACGAAGAAACTCTGAATGCGGTCAAGTTAAATGGGAAGTACTGGGCATGGCCTTGGTATAACACACTTTATGTAATGTACTTGAACGCAGACCTCTTCAATGAAAGAGGAGTCCCGCTTCCTGAGAACGGCGAGTGGACATGGGACGAGTTCCTCAGCGCTATGCAGAAGTTGACGTTTGATCGTGACGGCGACGGGAAGATAGACGTGTATGGTTTCGGTTTCACCTTCCAGCCCACATATCTCCAGCCATTTGGGTTTATCTATGCTGAAGGCGGAAGGGTCCTTGACATTGACAAGAATGAATTCATTCTGGACAGCCCTGAGGCAGTAGTCGGCATCCAGCGTCTCTGTGACATGGTATGGAAGCACAAGTGCGCTCTGCCAGGAGCAGGCGGACTTACGACTACAGACGTCAATAACGCCTTCCTGAACACCAGGTCTATTGCGGCATTTGTTGACACGACAGGGATCATTTCTTCCTTCGAGGCCCACAATGAAAAAGTTGAAAAAGGCGAAATCGAAGGGGAAAAGATTAACCTCGTGACAGCGCAGTATCCTAGAGGCAAGAATGGCCAGCCTATAGCTGCAGGCCCTGGCGTAGGAAGCTGGGCAGTGTTTAAACAGAAGGATGACGCAAAGCGCGAAGTCGTAATGGAACTTGCAAAATTCATCACAAGAGGCGAGGGACAGAAGGAAGTCGTGCCCCTTATCGGTGTATTCCCGTCATGCAAGTCAGCAGGCAATGTCTGGGCCGGGAATAAGAATCTTGAGCACATTGTACCTGCTGTAGAGTATGCAGTCTATCCGCCAATGCATCCCAATTGGAACAAGATTGATGAGAAAATCATGAGGGAACTACAGCTTGCAGTCCTTAATGAGAAGACAATTGATGCTGCTCTGAAGGAAGCTAAACGTCAGATAGAAAGACTTCTCGAGTACTAAGAGTAAATGCTTTTTGAAGGCGAGGATGTAAAGCCGGCATATTACCGGCGTATGCGTCCTCGCCTCCTACTCTGCCGTCACATTACTGCCGGATCATGGTAATACGCTATGGATGCACAAACTGGATCCGGCTTGGCTTATGGAATTCGCCGGCACCTACTGAATAGGCATATTCTTTGGCGGGAGAGGCATTTGCTAAAGAGGTGTCAGAAATGGTGGATGGATCAGCAAGGATAAGTCAAGACCCTGAGCCACGCAAGAACAACCGCGTTCACCCCGTTTTGAAGCTACTCTACAAGAAGAGATGGGCTTATTACTTTATAGCGCCTGCCACAATACTGTTTTGTATTTTTACGGTGATACCCGTAATTAGGTCTTTTATCCTTGCTTTTCAAGAATTCAGGTTGATGGGAAACGTATGGGTTGGGCTTGAAAACTTCAAGTATGTCTTGACTGACCCGGTATTCCACAGAGCGATGCGTAATACCGCTTTCTATACAGTAGTAATGGTTCCACAGGGTGTTTTGAAGGCATTGATACTTGCAAGTATCTTGCGGAATTTGCCTGAGGCTGTGCAGACGTTTTTCAGAGGCGCCTACTATTTGCCCGGGGTTGCCTCTGCTGTGGTGATCTCCATGGTCTGGAAGTGGATTTACGACCCGAATTTTGGCCTTTTTAACTTCATCCTCGGTACGTTCGGCTTCGGTCCGTATCCTTGGCTCACAAGCCCGAAAACATCACTCACCAGCATCATGCTTATGGGCATATTAACAGCGCCGGGTTACTACATAATCTTGTATCTTGCAGCGATGAAGAAGATCCCTCGCGAGCTGTACGAAGTGGCGGATATTGACGGGGCGACGCCTTTTGCCAAGTGGTGGAATGTCACGCTGCCACTTTTGAAGCCGACAACGCTCTATATTACAATTACCTCGATTATCGGGAGTTTTCAAATATTCACTTCAGCTTATGTAATGACACAAGGCGGTCCCGGGTACTCCACAATGACAGTTGTGTATCTCATATACAATACTGCATTCCGCGATTTTGAATTTGGACTCGCTTCCGCTCAAGCTATTGTCCTTGCAGCTATTATCGTCTTTATCTCTGTATATAACTTCCGGGTATTCTCAACGGATGTCCAGTACTAGGAGGTGAGGGAAGTGTCTAATACTACCGGTAGCTCAGTTCTTGGTAAGGCGCTAAGACCGCGGAAGGAGACGGACAGAGATTCCACAGGCGGCATTCACTGGCGTCCCCGCGGGACACTGCAATGGATAGGCGCTGTACTGGTTTTTCTATTTATCGTAGCATGGGCAGTGTTATCACTCTTACCAATGTCATGGATGTTTACTTCGGCGCTTACGCCTTCATCCGCATTGGTAAAAATGCCTCCACAGGTTAGCGTGAAGAATTTCTCTTTGGCAAACTTCAAGGATCTCCTGAAGAAAGCGCCTTTGCTCCCTAGGTGGTTCTTAAATACAGCTCTTATAGCTTCAGTAGCTACTGTAGCCAACCTCATCTTCGATACGCTGGCCGGGTACGCTTTTGCGAAGATGGACTTTCCGGGGCGGGATATCATATTCTGGGCGATACTTTCCACAATGATGATACCCAGTCAAGTTACGCTTGTGCCTATGTTTCTTCTTATCAATAAGTTGAAATGGTATGACAGCTATGCTGCGATATTGGTGCCCGGTATGTGTCAGACTTTCGGGATTTTCATGATGAAACAGTTCATTCAGACCCTGCCTGCTGACATGGAAGATGCAGCCAGAGTTGACGGTTGTTCGGAAATCGGAATATGGTGGCGAATCATACTTCCACTTTGCAAGCCTGGTATGGCTGTCCTTGGGATCTCAGTATTCATGGGGCAATGGAAGAGCTTCCTCTGGCCATTGATTGTGCTGAAAACAGAGCGTAAATTCCTCCTGGAACAAGGACTTACTACATTGCAGCAACAGTTCTTTACCGACTACGGAGTGCTGATGTCAGGCGCTGCGCTCGCAGCAATTCCCATGATTATAGTGTTCTTTTTCTTCCAGAGGTATCTCATTGAAGGCTTTACCGTGGGTGATGTCTTAAAGGGCTAGGCGTAGCAACGGACAGAGTCTCTGAAGGGAGTTTACTCGGAATGCAGCACCGGATTACCTATATTCAAGGAAAAGCAGTTATCATTCTGCTTGTTTGCTTGCTTATTCCGGCAGTCATGCCAAGGATATCCGTCAAGGCAGGGGGGCGCAAAGAAGTGAAGGTTAGAACCGGAATCGATGTCTTAGCGAGTAGGGATTTTGACGTAATTGCCGGAAAACGGGTTGGACTTATCACAAACCATACAGGCATTGACTCAAAAGGCAAGAGTACTATAGACATACTTGCAGAGACCGATAAGACAAAGCTTGTAGCGATTTTTGCGCCGGAACACGGGGTCAGGGGCGAAGCTGAGGCAGGCGAGAAGGTTAGCTCTGACAGAGATACGAAGACCGGGTTGCCCATTCATAGTCTCTATGGAAAAACGCTAAAGCCTACTCGTGAGATGTTACAGGGCATTGACGTTTTGGTTTACGATATCCAAGATGTGGGTGTAAGATTCTATACATACATCTCCACCATGGCCTACGCAATGGAGGCTGCAAGAGAGAACGGCTTGGACTTTGTAGTCTTAGACCGGCCTAATCCCATTGGAGGCATGGCAATTGAAGGTCCTATCTTGAGGAAAGAGTTTTCGTCTTTTGTCGGGCTCTATCCAATCCCTGTCAGATACGGGATGACCATAGGCGAACTTGCCAGACTGTTCAACGAGGAATTCGGAATCCGGGCGCAACTCAAAGTCGTAGAGATGGAAGGATGGCAAAGAGACATGTGGTTTGATGATACAGGACTTCCGTGGATCAAGCCGTCCCCGAATATTCCTACGCTTGACAGCGCCACTGTCTATCCTGGGACTTGCTTTATTGAGGGGTTTGTCAATGTCTCTGAAGGCAGAGGCACGGATCATCCCTTTGAGTGGATTGGCGCACCTTGGATTGACGGTGAAGCCCTTGCTAAAAGGCTGGACGCGATGAGGCTGCCCGGGGTCAGTTTCAGCCCATGTGAATTCACGCCTAAGTCTTCAAAGAATGCAGGGAAACGCTGTAGCGGCATAGAGGTTTCGGTTAAGGACCGCTCTCGCTTTGAGCCTGTAGCTACCGGCCTCTATATAGTGGAAGCAATCGTTAGCATGTATCCTGCCCAAGCCACATGGGCATATAAAGGAAGCCATTTTGATCGCCTTATCGGGACGGATAAGGTGAGGCATCTCTTGGAGGGTGAGGAGCCCGCTTCAGACATAATCAATTCATGGGCGCCTGAAATTGCGGAGTTCCGCCGAGTACGAGAGAATTACCTCCTATACAACCTTCCTTAATGTTTTCCTTCAACGTATCTGAATTAACCCAGGCCTATTCCTCGTATTCCAGCGAGGATCTTCCGGTATTTTCATACAGGAAAAAGTAATATGCTACTGTCGTCGAGAACCAGGAAGGCGACAGGCTGTCGTCATCAGTGCGTTTAGGCAACCGTGCAGAGAGCATTGTATAAATGTGCGATTGTGCGAAAATTGACAACATATTGCTTTTCTGATATTCTATAAGTAAGATTATTCAGGTCTATACTGCTTGTTCAGAAGTCACAACAACTGATACCTTGACTTCTTCAGATTGTCTTTTCCACCAGCATATTGCGGAGCCGGCCATAGTTTTTAAAGGATCCGCAAGCAGATCTGACCTACGGCAGCGCAATACCTGCGGCCGTAAGGTTCTTTAAATACCAGTGGATACGGCCATTGAGACATGATACTCATTCACCCGCCATATTCTTGGAGGAAGAGAACTAAAGAGCTTGTTTTAGGAGCCTCATCGGTGGTTAGCGGCAGCGGATTGCTATTGGCTAAATACCGGACTCCCCAAAACACTATCGGTTGATTAAACAGGAGGTTCTGTTCATGAGTCAAGATGTTGAGTATCAAACTGCAGCCGTGCTTTTTGATCGTTACGGAGATAACCCTATTATTACACCGGATGGCTGGCCGTACTTGGTCAATGCTACTTTTAACCCGGGTGCTGTGGAACATGACGATGAAACACTGCTTCTCGTCAGAGTTGAAGACATGCGGGGGTTTTCACATCTGACTATTGCCCGAAGCAAGGATGGCAGGAGCGATTGGTCAATTGATGAGGAGCCTTTCCTGCAGCCTGATCCTGATATCGGTGAAGAGCAGATGGGGATAGAAGACCCTCGAATTGTCTGGATGGAGGACAGGGAAGAATACGCAATAACATATGTGTCTTTTTCCTCAGGTGGGCCTACGGTTTCTTTGGCCACGACCAAGGATTTTGAATCTGTTGAGAAAAAAGGTATACTTTTACCTCCTGAGCATAAGGATGCTGCGCTTTTTCCTCGGATGATTGATGGCCGTTATGTGATGCTCCATCGTCCTGTTGTTCGGGACCAGGCTCATATCTGGATGTCTTTCTCTTCTGACTTGAAATACTGGGGCGATCATAGGATGGTGCTTCCTGTGAGGCAGGGTTGGTGGGATTGTTCCAGGGTTACTCTGGGACCACCGCCTATTGAAACAAATGAGGGCTGGCTTGTGCTTTACCACGGTGTGAGGGAAACTGCATCAGGCAACTGCTGCCGGGTAGGCCTGGCCTTACTGGATCCTAATGAACCCTGGAAGGTCATTCGCCGTAGCAGCCACTGGGTTTTCGGACCTCGTAGAGCTTATGAGCAGACAGGGGATGTCCCCGGGGTGACCTTCTTGACGGGAGCCGTTTCCAACAGAAGAACCAGGGAGGTACGGGTATACTACGGGGCTGCGGATTCCACTGTTTGCTTGGCCACAAGCAATCTAGACGCGATGCTTGAGTACTTGGGAATAGAGTAG
>JAAYRV010000191.1 GCA_012518595.1 Bacillota bacterium | reverse complement strand
TGTCACGCCTGATACGCCGCGTGCGTTCGTTCGTTACGAGCACCTTATGATCCGGGACAGGTTGCCGGCTAACGAGGTAAGGTATTGCCACAATCTGCCGTGGTTCGCCATGGTCCACCCGGTTACCGGCGGTACTGGAGTTCCTCTATAGGCGAAGGCGCGCCTGCCCTGTTTCCTACGAACGCAAGTAGATTTTCCCAGGCGATTTCACTGAGATTGCCGGGGACACGGCTTATATAACCTGCTTCTTTCATGAAATCGGCGAAGCCTAAGAGACCGTACGGGGCAGTCGTATAATCCATACCCGGCCAAGTCATATATGAGTATGTTTTCTCAGGCGTAAGTCCGAATTCCGGCGCCAGAAGGTTGGCTGCTTCCTTCTTGTTTGCGTTTATCCAAGCCATAGCTTCGCTAATTGCATTGACGAAGCAAGCATACGCTACGGGGTTTCCGTTATGGAATTTCTCGGATGCGACACCCACATTGAAACTGAATGGTCGACCAAAGGCTTCGATGTCGTCAGTTACCGCGTGAAAGCCTGGTTGGCTAAGCTCTTCGAATAGATACGGCGGTGTAGTGAAATGCGCAGTGATGCCTCGCTTTGATATCAAGGCAGCAGCTCCGTCCGGATGCGCCATTGCAACAAGGTTTTGGTCCAGCGCAGATACGGAACCTAGCTCCTTTTCTGCAGCCATTGCAAGGAGGATATGTTGAACGCTTCCTGGTGACGGCAGGGCAATCTTGTCCGTAGGTTTGAAGTCTTTGAGACTCTTGATTGACGAATCGTAAGTTACAAGCCCTACCGGGATAACTACGAATCCGAGAGCCGCTTTCCAAGGGCAGCCTTTATCCCAGCCAATGAGAAACGGCGGAATACCCATGAATCCTACATCTACTTCGCCGGATACCAGTCCTTCGCGAACTGCAGCTCCTGACCCGTATTCTTTCCAAACAGGCTTCAGGCCGTACTTCTCAAAAATCTTGTGTTTCTGGGCGATCATAAGAGGGGCATACACCAGTCCGAACTGTCCTGCGATCCGAATTTCATTGGTTGGCGCAGCAAGTATCGAATCAAAACCGATAACACCAAGGCCACCTACAAGCAAAAGGATACACATCACGACCCCGATAAATCGTCTCATGGAACCAATCCTCCCGCTTTCATTAATAGAAAGTCCATTTGTCGCATGATAGCGTGCCTATGAAATGGAAACTACACTATCATTAAGTATGAGAATATACATGTTGTTGTGCAGGACCACTTAGGGAAAGTTAGCGGTATCCGAAGAGCGAAGGCTAACGGTATCCGAAGATTCTGAGAAGAAGCGCGGTAATTCCGGCGGCAGCCAGAGGTCCTACGGGGATTCCCCGAAGGACGATTACCCCGATAATAGTACCTAGAATAATGCCGGATACGATATGAGGCTGTCGGGTGAGGAGAGAGATACCTTGTCCGCTTATGTAAGTGGCAGCTGCGCCTCCGATAATCGCAAGAATGCCCGGCAATGTAAGAAATGTGTCACAGATTTGCTCCGTAGTTATCCGTCCCCTGGTAAGAGGGGCTAGGACTGCAATGGTAAGGAAGACAAGGCCTAACTGGAGCGCTTTTTCTTCCAGGAAAACAATGGCGCTTGTGAAACCGGCTGATTCCATAAAAAGCAAGACAGCGGAAGCCCCTGTTACCAGCGAATTGCCGGAAGCAAGGCCTGCAACCAGGATGATTAGAAGAGGCAAACCGGTGCCCACTCTGTGTTCGCTCCTTTCTGAGACTTACCAATTTGAGGCCTCCATGACATACTTATTTGTACAACTGCAAAAAGAGACTGCATGTTTCGTGACTTAGAGCAATTGCAGCCTTGGATCAACTGCGATCCTGGATTGCCTCCGGCCTCGGACCAACTGTATCGTATAGCGCAAGAAGAAGGTGGTGGTTGACTATAAAAGCGAGATTTTTGCCGGTGCACCCACTACCGCAAGGAGAAGAGATTGAGATTGAACACGTTGAATTCAGATAGCGCTGGAAGGCTACACTACAAGACGAATGATAACCAAGCAGAGGTGTCAGGATAGAGTGAAGTCTAAGAATATCTTACCTTTTGCAGTGCTGTGCAGCGTTCCTTTTGTCATGGTACTTGGTAATTCCATGCTCATTCCCGTATTGCCAAAGATCAAATCTACGCTTCACCTGACTCAGATTCAGACGGGTCTTATCATAACCGCTTTTTCTGTTCCGGCAGGTCTGGTTATTATGTTTGTAGGCATTCTCTCTGACAGGATCGGCCGCAAGAAGGTGATTTCACCGGCTCTGGTCATATATGGTTTAGGAGGCGCAGGTGCGGCCTTGGCCGGGGCATTCCTTAAGAAACCGTACCCGGTTATCATAGCTGCCAGAGTAGTCCAAGGTATTGGCGCTGCAGGAACAGCTCCTATAGCCATTGCATTGACAGGGGATATATTCCAGTCAAAAGAGCGAAGCAAAGCCCAGGGCTTGCTTGAAGCGTCTAACGGGTTGGGTAAAGTCCTGAGTCCGGTGCTCGGAGCAGGCAGCGGACTCCTTAGTTGGTGGGCACCGTTTGCGCTATACGCTGCTATTGCAATACCTGCAGCAGTTGCTGTTTGGGTTCTCATCCCTGAACCAAAGCAGAAGGATGTAACGACCCCGATACGCCAATACTTTCATGACCTAGGCGGGATTCTGAAGAAGAAAAGTTGGTCTTTGGCTGCTTGTTATCTTGCAGGTGGAGTAGTGCTGATGATTCTGTTTGGCGTGCTATTCTATTTTTCTGACTTGCTTGAGTCCAGGTTTGATGTAACGGGACTGCTGAAGGGGATCATAATAGCTGTCCCAATACTGATCATGTCAGTGACCTCATTCTTAGTAGGGCTTTTCATGCAGACACATAGGAATTGGCTGAAGGTGGCTACATGGGTGGGTTTACTAGTGGTTGCAGGCGCCCTTGGAGTATCAGCGCTTGTTAAGGAAGCCTTGTGGCTTGGGGTAGCCATGGCATTTGTCGGGCTTGGCAGTGGGTTTGTGTTGCCGTCTCTGGATACAATGGTAACCAGCGCAGCCAGTGGACAGGCCAGGGGGATGGTGACGTCAGTCTATGGCGCTGTGCGATTCTTCGGAGTGGCGCTGGGACCTCCGGCTTTTGGGTGGCTCATGGAACACGGACGTTTTGTTGTTTTTGTGCCTCCTGCGGTGCTGGCAGCAGCAGCAGGGATATTCGTCATGTTCACCCTGAAGCTTGAACTGTTGACGCCCCCTGAGGCTGGGGCCAACCCGTCGCAATGATCCGGATAAAGAACACAAAAACCATGAAAGATCTTGCCCTTAGGCATTGGATATGCTATATTATCAAGTAATGGGGCGGAACCTGGGAACGGGTTTCGCTTTAACGGAAACGAATAAATTAACTTAAGCGGAGAGATACCCAAGCTGGCTGAAGGGGAAGGTTTGCTAAACCTTTAGGCGGTGCAACAAACCGCGCGGGGGTTCGAATCCCCCTCTCTCCGCCATTCTTATTTCTTCCCGCCCGCAGCTTTTAGTTTAACAGACCGTTAGAGACTACAGGTGGAAATTCTGATGACAGTTCTACACTAGATGCAGGCATTCTCGAGCAATGAGTACACTTCGCTATCCTTAACGTGCTGGTTTTCTTCTGCATAATCGAAAGCAGTTTTGCCTTCATTTGATTTCAGCTTGCCATCAGCTCCGGCATTAAGCAGTATCTCGACAACTTCAGGGTTATCATTGTACCTTGCCGCATTCATCAGCGGCGTCAAACCGCCTTCGCCTGCTGTGCCGGATTTTATGCTCTTCGCTATTTCTGCCTTGACATTTTCAAGAGTGAGAAGGTGCAGCATGGGATAAACATATGTGTTCCATTTGCTTTCGTGCCTCGCATTGACATCAGCGCCGGCTGCTATCAACGCCTTAATAACATCGGGGTCTTGGCTAAATGCTGCAGCACCCATCAGCGGTGTCCAGCTGTTGTCGTCTCTCGCATTGACTTCGGCGCCTGCTGCAACAAGCGCCTCCACAGTCTCAGGGTTACGGGTAAGTATCGCAGCTATCATCAAAGGTGTCATGCCTAGTTCGTTTCTTGCATTGACTTTGGCACCACCGGTGATCAACGCCTTGACAACGTCGGAAGAATGGGAATATACCACCGCATGATCCAGCGGTGTCCAGCCATTATCGTCTCTTGTATTTACTTCTGCTCCTGCTGTTATCAACGTCGTCATGATTTCGGGGCACTCATTAAATTGTGCAGCGACCATGATCGCTGTTATACCTTTTGGATCTCTTGCATTCACTTTGGCGCCTGCTTCTATCAATGCATTGATAACCTCGGGGTTATTAGTGTATAACGCAGCCATCCTTAGCGGTGCCAGGCCCCGTTCCTCTTGCGCATTCACTTTGGCGCCTGCGGCTATCAATACCTTAACGACCTCAAGGTTTACAAAAGGCGACCCCACCGCGTCTATCAGTGGTGTAAAACCTTCCCTGCTTTCAGCATTGACATCAGCGCCTGCTGCTATCAGGTCGCGTACCTCGGCTGCGGTCCACCAAGGATTGAAAGGCAGCAAAGAAGGGGCAGCTTCAGTAATCAAACAGGGAAACAGAGCAAAAGCCAGCATGCTAAAGATGAGGATTCTCTTCATTGTCATCTCTCCTTCTCATACAATAGGACATCCCTGCTTATTTCTCAGCAGGATCCGAAGTAGATAGGGTTTCCACTGTGGCCGGGCTGACATCGCGCCCACCTTTGACGGTGTCTCTAAGGGGTTTGCTCAACTATTTCCCTGCGATTTTTTGGCTGGACACGACATATGTCTGTAAAATTCTATATGATTTGTAAATTGATTCTGCAGAAATGTCAGGATTCCTTCTTGTTCAAAGGCCACAAAAACCATCCTACTATTTGAGTACCATCGTTGCTTATGTTTAAGTTGAAACCCCAATCGGCTTGCCAAATGTTTCCATCACATGCCCCCGCAGGCTTGAGTCTATGTCAAAAGCCGGTCCCCGGGTTGCTTAACACATTCCACCATAGTCAATTAAGTCTGGTAACAGATTGGAGGAGAGAACTAGGGAGACAGCGCTCTAAGTGGCGGCAGACTTTTCTGAATTTAGCAACATCGTAACCTATTTGCACGCCAATTGTAGTATGATAGTACTGTTGGTGGCGACCACTAGCTAGCAAAGCCAAGGGGTAGTGTCGGTTCTTGACGGACGATAGAAGGCCTGGAAACACTCGAAATCGTTCGGAGTGGACCATCTTGTCGTCCCCGAGAAAGGCGACGCGCGGAATCTGCCTTTCGTGGATGGGTTCTTCGATGCCATCCTATGCATAGACTCTTACATCTACTTCGGT
>JAAYRV010000190.1 GCA_012518595.1 Bacillota bacterium | reverse complement strand
GATAGGTTGCAGACGTAGCTTAGGTCTGATATAATACACCTACATTGAGAATATGAGATGCGTTTAAGCTTGGTCGGGGCGTAGCGCAGTTTGGCTAGCGCGCCTGAATGGGGTTCAGGAGGTCGCGAGTTCAAGTCTCGCCGCTCCGACCATTTTTTTATGTTTTTAGCAATAACGAGCCGTCAGGCATTTACGCCTGACGGCTCGTTACGAGTGTTTTTCTTGCCGAGTTGCCTTTGCCGTTCTTGTCGCCGAGTGATTTCTCTTCGAGTGGTTTTGCTGCTTACCTACTATGCTTACTTGCTACTTGTCTTGCTTACTTACATCGACACGTTGGCCGACGGTGACGGCGTTCTTGAAGTGAGAGAACGCATGTTCACAACAAGTGAAAGGTATGTTCTCCTTAAGAATATGACTCTCGTCATAATCCCTTCTCGATTGCCGTGGAACCGTCGGCAACCATATTCATGCCCTACATGAGAAGGTTTTAATCATTGAGATGTTGAAATATTTGACGATACATTGTGGGAATAGCGTCATAATATGGAATGGAATCAAGGGGTAGGAGGAAGCCTGGTTATGACAGGGTCAAACAGTGACATGCACGGCGATTATGCTAGGGCAAAGCTACTTGTTTCAGGCCGTGTCCAGGGAGTAGGTTTCCGGAGTTTCGCAGGAAGATATGCTAATGCCCTTAAGCTAAACGGGTGGGTCAAGAACTTGTACGACGGTCGTGTTGAAGTAGTTGCAGAAGGAGATAAAAAAAGGATCTTGCACTATATAAGACTTCTTGAGGAGGGTACGCCCTGGTCAAGAGTTGATAACGTATCTGTTGAGTGGCAGCAGTACAAGGGGGACCTTACTCTGTTCATTATTAGATAAAGAAGAAGAAAGACCGGCGTTCGAATTGTTCGTGATCGAGTCAGATTCAGTGGACTAGAGAGGTGGAAGACTTGTTCAACAGACACAAGCGGGGAATAGGCTTGGCACTGGGATCCGGTTCAGCAAGAGGATTGGCCCATATCGGGGTGCTCAAGGTTTTCGAGAAAGAGCGAATACCCATAAATGCAATTTCCGGATCAAGTATGGGTGCCTTAATAGGAGGACTTTATGCTGCAGGCATGCCTCTTGCAGAGCTGGAAAGTATCGCCCTCAAAGTCACAAGACGGGCGGTGCTCGCTTATATAGATCCTATTCCATCTCTTAAAGGCCTGATGGTAGGGAAGAAGATCGAGGAGATGCTTCGTTCCTTCATTGGGAACAAGGATTTCAGCGAGGTCAGGATTCCCTTAGCTATAGTGGCCACTGATATACTCACCGGTGAGGAATTGGTGTTTAAAGATACAGGGGGCGTAGTGGACGCTATTCGCGCCAGTATTTCAATTCCTGTTGTGTTTGTGCCTGTCCGTGTGGGAGCGAGGACGCTTGTGGACGGAGGAGTGGTAAACCCTGTGCCGGTTGATGCAGTCATTTCACTTGACCCTAGGGCAGTTCCGGTAGCTGTAAGCGTCATTCCAAAGGTTGAGCATAAGCAAGCGGAACGACCGACGACTGTTGACATATTCCTTAATGCCTTCGATATTATGCAGCAAAGGCTCTACGAAGCAAATAAGTCTCTCGCAAAGATTGTCATTGAACCTCCCGTCTCATTTGCATCAGGAATTGAATTTTGGGAGGCCAGGCGTATTATTGAATGTGGTGAGCAGGCTGCTCGTGATGCGATTCCTGAAATTAGGCGTGCTTTGAAGCCCTTCTCGCTTTTCTCCTTTGGGGGAAGGTCATGAACTGAATTCAACCGTGTAATTGCAAAAGCTGACAAAAAATCAGCTAATCCTTCAAAAAACGCAATAGAATCCCATGTGCAAGAAGGAGATTACAAGAAGGTGTCAAATATATGTACTGTGCTTATTGGCATCTCGTGTCAGTTGGCATCTTTTAGATAGTGACCTTGTTTCTAAGAGGAATTACGGGTCGTGGTTTGGCCGGAAACGTCAGGATGTATACTTTGTGCTCGAGAAGCACTCCGAGCCTACACACCTAAACCTTGGGATAGGCATGGTGTGTTGGCCGATAGGGTATGGTGGGAAACGATCATGCCTCCCGTATCTGGAAAGGAGTGGGTTCTATTATTTTTTGGGTGGCCGGATAACACTCTTGGCATGCAGTGTTTTCGGTCATTTTGTTTTCAGGGCAAACGTCATGTGATTGTTCTGTGCGCACCCCTGTCACCCTTTCCCTCTTGTCACCCGGAGGATGAAAACAAAGTTAGACTTCCATATGCGGGGCTTGCGCTCGGGCGCCTATTACCTTTAGGTCTTGGTTGATTGATTCTTAGCTTTGATAGGTGGGAAGAGGTTGGAAAGGTGTAAGCGAAATACTCTGATTGTTGTAGGTTTGGCGCTTCTCTTGATGATTGCGATTGTTATTTCTTTTCGGCTGGGACGCTACCCTATCTCTACCAAGGAAGTGTTGGGGATTTTGCTGTCAAGAATCTATCCCATCGAGCCGTTTTGGACGGACCGGATGGAAACGGTTATGATCAATATTCGGTTGCCTCGCATCGTCCTGGCCTGTTTGGTAGGTTGCTGTCTATCTGCCGCAGGCGCAGCCTATCAAGGTATTTTTCAGAATCCCATGGCAGCTCCGGATATTTTGGGTGCTTCTGCAGGTGCAGCCTTTGGCGCCGCCCTTGCCATCCTTAATCATGGAAGCGGATTTATGATCACAGTCAGCGCATTCTTCTTCAGCCTTTTAACAGTATCTTTAGTCTATTTAGTCAGCAAGAGAGTCAGGGGCAAAAGCATCTTAGGATTGATTCTTGCGGGGATTATTGTGAGCTCTCTTGTTTCTGCCGGTACATCATTCATCAAATTAGTTGCCGACCCTACTGATCAGCTTCCTGCCATAACCTACTGGCTGATGGGCAGTTTATCCGGAGCGAGGATCCGTGATATAAAATTTGCTGTCATACCCATGACTATCGGACTTGTTCCTTTGCTTCTCTTGAGATGGCGTATGAATGTACTTACCATGGGCGACGATGAGGCCAGGACAATGGGGGTAGACGCTAATCAAGTCAGGTTCATTGTCATTATCTGCGCCACCCTGACCACAGCGTCCAGTGTATCTGTCAGCGGTATGATTGGCTGGGTGGGTTTGGTTATCCCTCATTTGGCAAGAAAACTTGTAGGCAATAATTATAATCATCTGATGCCTGCCACCATCTTATTTGGTGCTATTTTTTTGCTGCTTGTGGATAACGTGTCCAGGACCCTTCTTGCCACAGAGATCCCCTTGGGCATACTCACCGCTTTTGTCGGAGCTCCTTTTTTCATTTACTTAATAACAAGAGAGAGGGAGACCTAGTGAGCATTGAAGTATTAAATCTTAGTTTTAGCTATGGGGAACAGCCTGTTCTCGAGGATGTAAGTTTTACGGCAGAGAGCAATGAATTGCTGTCTATTCTGGGACCCAACGGGGTGGGGAAAACCACGCTGTTCCGTTGCATCCTTGGCTTGCTCACCGGGTACAAGGGTGAAATACTACTGGACGGGATTAATATCAAGAGGCTGAGGATTGAGGAAATGGCGAGACTGATAGCCTATATACCTCAGATTCACTATCCATCATTTAATTACAGCGTGTTTGACATGGTGCTCATGGGCACATCCGTTCAGGTATCCGCCATTTCCACACCCGGCAGAAAGCAGAGAAAGCTTGTAGAGACAGCCTTGAAGAGGCTTGGGATCTATCATCTGAAAGACCGAGGATACACCAGAATAAGCGGTGGTGAGAGGCAACTCGTCTTACTGGCGCGCGCTCTGGTGCAGCAGGCTAAAATCCTTGTTCTGGATGAACCTACCTCAAACTTGGATTTTGGCAATCAGGTTCGTGTTCTGACAGAGATAAAGTCTTTGGCAAGAGAGGGCTATACCGTGATCCAGGCGACCCATAATCCTGATCAGACCTTCTTGTTCTCAGATACAGTAATGGCTATGAAGGACGGACGGGTTCTGGCCTGGGGCCCACCTGATGAGATTTATACGGCAGATTTGATTTACAGCCTCTATGGAGTGGAGGTGGCAATGGAGAGTCTTTATCATGATAAAGCAAGGGTATGTATTCCCAAAAGTATAGTGGAAGAGAATCATGTGAGCAGATTTTGCTCTTGATAAACTAGCAAGGAGGAAAAGTTAGTGAAAAGGAAGAAGACTTTTGCTTTGGTTGTTGCGGTGTGTTTAAGTCTGGTCTTGTCAGTGGCAGCGGCGTGTGGCAATAGCAGTTTAAACCAGTTTGCTGCGGCTTCCGGGCCGAAAACCATAAGCTTTACTGACTCTGCAGGGCGTCAAGTGGAAGTTCCTGCTGAGATTACCAGGATCGTTCCATCCGGCGCTATGGCTCAAATGGTGCTATTCCCTCTGGCGCCGGACATGCTGGTCGGTCTTTCCAGCAAATGGGATGCCGATGCCAAACAGTATCTGGAGACCAAATACTATGACCTTCCTGTACTTGGTCAGTTTTACGGAAAAGGCACCACTTTGAATCTGGAAGAAATAGCCAAGGTAGACCCTCAAGTCATCATTGACATTGGTGAAGCGAAGTCCTCTATTGTCAAGGATATGGACGGTATTACCGAACAGGTGGGGATACCTGCAGTCCATATTGGAGCGACACTGCATACAATGGGAGACGCATACAGGATGTTAGGTAGACTCCTCGGCAGGGAGAAGGAAGCTGAGGTCTTGGCTGAGTACTGCGAAGAGATTTACAGTAGAACTCAGGATATTATGAGAGAAGTGGGTGACGACGGGAAAGTTAATCTGATATACTGCACAGGTGGGGACGGACTTAATGTAATTGCCAGAGGAGCTTTTCATGCAGAGCTTCTTGATATGGTTAGCAACAACGTGGCAGTGGTAGAGGATATTTCCAGCAAGGGCACGGGAAACCCGGTGGATATGGAGCAGATTCTTCTGTGGGATCCCGATGTGATTATTTTTGCTCCGGAGAGTTACTACAGCAGTGCCGGAGAGGACAAAGTGTGGCAGCAACTTACCGCAATTAAGAATGGTAATTACTACGAAGTGCCTATGGGTCCCTATAACTGGATGGGATTTCCTCCTTCTGTTAACCGCTACTTGGGTATGATTTGGATTACTCAGTTGCTCTATCCGGACAAGGTAGAGTACGATGCTTATGAAGAAGTGGCTAAATACTATAAACTGTTCTATCACTGCGATCTAACAAAAGACCAATATGAGGCTCTAGTTGCCAACTCACTCTTAAAAACTGAACAATAGGTTGCCGGTGCCTGACTGTGGCAAAGTAAATAGTTGGTTCTGGAGGTAACGAAGGTGTGGGAGATTTATGACCACATAATTACTGAAATACCTGAAGATCTTTCTGTAAAGAACTGCCTGATGGGGTTGCACTGGACTCTGGTTCGCTCAGTTGCCACCGGCGTGGCCATGACCACGGTAGGGACGCGCTTCCACCATAGTGACACTATTGCTGGGCGTATCACCGGAATGCCGGTGCATATGTTGGCGAAACAGGTAAAGTCATGGGACTTTTTACGTGCATCTTTGGGCATGGCAGCCATCAATTCAGTGTTGAATGCTCCTGAGCGAATAGAGAGGGTTACAGGATGCTCCATCAATGCTCAACAGGAGGTAGATGCCTTCGAGTTTCTCGGTGAACTAATACGTGGCAAGAAGGTGGCAGTGATTGGACACTTCAAGCGTCTTGCCCGGTTTGCTGATACTTGTGAGCTTTCCATCTTGGAGCGTAATCCTCAACCCGGGGATTTCCCGGATCCTGCTTGTGAGGACCTCTTGCCTCGTCAAGATATTGTTTTCATGACAGGGTCTACAATGATCAATAAGACGCTCCCGCGGTTGCTGGAGTTGAGCAAAGATGCGTATGTGGTCTTAGTGGGTCCCAGTACTCCGTTTGCTCCCGTCCTCTTTGATTATGGCGTGGATATGCTCGCAGGCACGGTGGTTGTGGATGATACGATTTGGAGAGTTGCGGCTGAAGGTGGTAGCCGCCGTGATTTTGGTAAACGGGTCTTAAAATTCAATATCAAAAGGAGCGACATTCGAACTGACTGAATCGCAATTGATTTTTTGCGTTTCCTTTGATAGAATTGACCTGTCTCTCAGAGCTTGTTACAGGTTTTAACAGGCAAAATGAGATTGCTCCCCGAGATTCTCGAATACACTCGGTAGTCGCATATGTAAAGCAGCCTCTTTAGGTGCGAGAGTGGCGGAATGGCAGACGCGCTAGACTTAGGATCTAGTGGGCAACCCCCGTGAGGGTTCGACTCCCTCCTCTCGCACCATAGTGTTTTCAAGGGCATTCACCATGGTTTTCTCTATAGAGTCTTAAATCCGTATTGCTGAAAATGCCGATCAAATGTGATGGCAGTGTCAATTCCCAACCGTGCTGATCTTGAGCATTCATGGCAGCCACGATCCCTGAGGTGTCTACGAAAACTAGCTTCATTTGCTTG
>JAAYRV010000189.1 GCA_012518595.1 Bacillota bacterium | reverse complement strand
ATTGACACCCGGTGTTGACATTGATTTTGTGTCAGGTGACGATTTTGCAACTACCAGAGCGATGTGGCCGGGCCTTACATCAATCAGAACGCCACTCTACGAGCAAGGGTACCATGCAGGGGCAATGATAGTCGAATACATACAATCAGGAAAGAAGGTTCCCGGAAAACTTCTTAGAGGCGAGTTGATAGTGCGTCAGTCAGTGCGATCCCGAACTTAGACGGGAAGGGAGCCGGTCTGATGAAAGGCGTGTCAGGATGGTCGCGGCGCAGACAGGCCATAGCTTACTGGATGATCCTGCCGGCTGTAGCAGCTATGCTCTTAGTGCACTATATACCTATGCTTTGGGGCTTCTACATCAGCATGCATGATGTAAACCTGTTTACAATGGTCGATTGGATGCATGCGCCTTTTGTGGGATTCCGAAACTTCATTGACGGTTTCAACCCTGCTACAACCACCGGCGCCCGTGCGCTTAGGGCTCTATGGAATATCACGGTCTACTCTGTGGTAGCGATTAGCGCAGGCTATGTGATAGGCCTTGCCGTCGCGATCTTGCTTAATCAAGAGTTTTTCGGCAGAACTTTCATGAGAGGCTTAATCCTTCTTCCTTACATCACCCCTGACTGCGTGGCATTTAATGTCTGGAAATTCATATTCCAGTCCAGAATAGGCCTGCTCAACCGCTATCTGGTCCAGTGGAATCTTGTGTCAGAACCTCCTATTTGGCTGGTGGGGCCTCCCGCGCTTTGGGCGGTGACCTTGGCAAGCATCTGGAAGGGTTGGCCTTTCGCAGCACTCATTCTTCTGGCAGCTTTACAGAAGATCCCTCCTGAACTCTACGAAGCTGCTCGCGTAGACGGGGCAAACGCGTGGCAGCAATTTACCATGATTACAATGCCGCAGCTTAGAACCGTATCAGTAATGCTGATACTTATGTCCATCCTGTGGAACTTCAACGCGTTCAACCAGTTCTTCATCATGCTCGGCCGTGACCCGGGTATCGCAGCTGAAGTGCCGTCCACACTTATACTGAGAGAATCCTTTACTAATCTGAAATACGGGATAGGTTCTGCGTTATCAATAGTGCTCATGTTGATTCTTTTGGTTATCACCACAGTCTACCTGTATGTCCTACGCGGCACGGCAGGCGCGGAGGAGGTGTAGCAAATGAAGGCACGCAAAATGCGTACCCGTTCAGCGAAGATATTGAAGCAAGGGCTGATATACTTGGCCGTGGTTTTGGTTGCCCTGGTAGTCCTGGTGCCATATGCGTGGATGGTATCAGGCTCGTTTAAGGAGACCTTGGAGTTGCAATCCTCTGACGTTACCGTGCCTGAACTCAGACCGTCCTGGATTCCCAGGGGCCCGACTCTCCGCAACTATAGAGAAGTCAACCTTACCGTCCCTATGCTCAGATATTTCAGGCACTCAATCATCATTAGTCTTGGCACGATGATAGCAGCAACTGTGTTGGCCTTGCCTGCAGCTTACGCCCTATCAAGATTCAACTTCCGCGGACGTGGGGTATACACGGTTTCAGTTCTGGCAACGCAGATGTTGCCTGGGATTTTGTTTCTTATACCGTACTACTTGATATTCACCACGGTTTCTCAGCGCACAGGCATTCCGCTACGGGACACCTACGGTGGGATGATCTTCACCTATACGTCTTTCGCATTACCTTTTTCCATAGTCATGCTAAGGAGCTATCTCAACGGCATTCCCCTGGAGATCGATGAACAAGCCATGATAGACGGCTGCACACAACTTAGGGCTCTTTGGACAGTGATTGTTCCCCTGGCGACGCCGGGCATTGCTGCAGTTGCCATTTACGCGTTTATCATGGCGTGGAACGAAGTCTTGTTTGCGTCTGTGCTAACAGGCAGGTCCACCAGGACTGTGGCTGTAGGTATCATGGATTATGTGACTGCGACAGGGGCCAACTGGGGAGGCATGATGGCTGCGTGTATCGTCATAAGCATACCTGTGCTGGTGCTGTTTACATCTATGCAGCGTTACATTGTGGAAGGCTTGATTGCAGGAGCTACTAAAGGTTGAGTTGATAATCCGGAAGCCCGCACACTAGGGGGTGATGCGTGTAGAACCAAGGCAGAGTATGGCGCGCGAATCCCTTTTAACTGATGGATCGTCAGACTTCAAACCGAGAGTGAAGAATCCGGAACCCGATATCAAAAAGGAGGGTTACAGAAAAATGAAACGGTTTCTGTGTATGATTGTGGGGGTTGTTTTCTTATTGGGTTTATTGACATCGATGACATTCGGAGCGCCTCGCGCGATTACATTCTGGCTGATGCCTAACGCTCCTGATGATGTGCACACTGTCTGGCTGGATGCCAAAGTAGCGGAATTCCAGAAGGAGACAGGTATCACTGTTCACTATGAAGTGATCGGGTGGGGTGATGCCTGGACCAGGCTGGTTACTGCAATTACAGGCGGTGAGGGGGCAGATGTGGTTCAGGTGGGCACTACATGGAATCCGCAGCTTGCAGCTATGACGGGTCTTAAGAAGGTCAATCCTTCCGAATTCGGCGGGATTAGTGCCTTCATGCCGGCAAACTACGAGTCCACTACATATAAAGGCGAATCTTATGGAGTGCCGTGGTTTGCGGAGACTCGTTGCCTGTTCTACAATAAAGACCACTTTGCAGAGGTTAAGCTTGAGCCCCCCACCACTTATGACGAGCTTGTGGCTGTAGGGAATCGACTTTCAAGAGTTCGTGGCAAAGGGACAGCCATTGCAATTGCAGGAAACCAGGCTTGGGACCTGCTCCATAACTGGGCTATTTTGCTCTGGGCTTGGGGCGGGGATCTTACAAGTCCTGATCTGAAGAAAGCTACATTCAACGGCCCTGAGGGAATTGAAGCCATGAATTGGTACGTCGATCTGGTCCGAAACGGCCTTGCCTCCAAGTCGTGCGCTGAGTACAACCAACCTGACACGGATGCTGCCTTCATCAATGGCAATGTCTCAATGGCGTTTATGGGACCTTGGAACATTGCGAACATTGAGCATGATAACCCTACGCTTAACTACGGTGTAGTAGAGCCTCCTTGTGGCCCTAAAGCACGTGCTGCGTTCTCAGGTGGCAGCAACCTCGCTATCCTCTCCGGAAGCAAAGCAGAGGAAGACGCTAAAGCATGGATTAAGTTCCTGTTGAGAAAGGATAGCCTCGTCTCCTATACGTCTGATCTCACTTATATGCTGCCTGCGACTGTGGAAGCCTTTGACGACCCGGCCTTCGCTACTGAAATGTATAAGCCGTTTAAAGCAGCGCTTGAGTACGCTACTGCATATCCGCCGCTCGGGGTGTGGGGCACAATGGAAAATGACATAACAGTCGCGTTCAAAGCTATCTTTACTGACTATGTCACAGGTAAACTGGGCGCAGACGGCGTTAAGAAGCATCTGGACGATGCAGCCCGTCGCGTAGATGATGCGCTGAAAACCGAGAAGTAATTATGGGCATAGGCGCCTGATTGACAATACTGAAACTGGAGGAGAACGCTTCATGCCGTACTACACTTCCATCTATAAGCTTGATTCAGGGGTACCGTTAGGCGGTATCGGGGCAGGGAAGGTTGAGATATTCCCTGACGGGACACTGGCTAACTTTACACACCAGAATAACTGGGACGATCCGATAGGCTCAAAAGGTGGCCTGAACCATGTTGACGCGCGAGTCGGCCACCACTTCGGGATCTGGGCGTCTGGATGCGCTGAAGGAGCAGAACCGGTAGCGCGCCTGCTTCAGACAGCAGACATTGCGGGGCTGCCGCGGATTGGGGAAATTGAGTATGCAGGCGAATATCCTTTTGCGAAGCTAAACTACATAGATCCTGCTCTGCCTGTGGAGGTGCGATTGGAAGCGT
>JAAYRV010000188.1 GCA_012518595.1 Bacillota bacterium | reverse complement strand
TAAACAGGACTATAATACCCATACCACCCAGCCAGTGTAGTAAACTCCGCCAGAACAGGATTCCATTAGGTTGGACGTCTATGTTTTCTATTACCGTGGCGCCTGTAGTAGTAAGTCCGGACATAGCCTCAAAGAAAGCGTCTGAGTATGTGGGACATGCGCCGTAGAAAACAAAAGGCAGAGCCCCTATTGCTGCGGCAATCATCCACCCTAACGCTACTATGGCAAAAGACTCTTTAGTGCCCGGCTCTTTACTTGTGTGCGAAATTCTCTTTATCAAAACACCTAAACCTACAGCAACAGCCGCAGCAAGAAAGAATGACCACACATCCCCTTGATGGGAGTAAACAGATATGGACATAGGAATCAACATGAGCAATCCTAACAGGAAAACCAACGTCCCCACTGTATTGAATACAGGTTTAATATCCAAAATGAAGTCCCCTCACAGAATTTACGATTATATTACTTTACATACTCCTCGAGTTGCGGCGCTACAGAGGGCATGGCAAAAACTACAATGCTGTCCCCTGGAAGGAGAACGGTATTTCCCCGGGGGATAATGACTGAATCTCCTCGAATCACTGACCCGATTATCACGCCTTTTGGAAAATCCAAGCGGTGAAGGGGTCTATTACATATACTCGCAGCACGTGGAAGACTTATCTCCATAACTTCCAGATTCCCTTCACCCAGCAGTGTAAGGGACACAACATTCACCTTATGGATGAGACGCAGTATAGTGCCGGCAACAATCATCCTGGGGATAACAGCGACATCGATGCCCATCTGTGACGCTATCGGCATATAGTCGTCCCGCTCGAGCTTGATAATGATGCTTTCTACTCCTGCATGCTTCGCCATGAATCCTGCAAGTAAATTCGTTTGGTCCTGGCCTGTTAAAGCTACGAACGCATCCAAGGATTTTATGCTTTCGTCTTGGAAAAGATCCGGCTTCGCGCCGTCCCCACGGATTACCAGAGCATGCCGCAACTCGCGCGCCAGATGATGACATACTTCTTCATCATGTTCAATTACTCTTACAACCGGAATGTACTTCCTATGTTGTTCCAAGTAATGAGCCAGCAAGAAACCTGTCCTTCCCCCACCGAGGATCGCTACGGACCGGATAGCGTGGTCTCTTGTCCCTACGAGCCAACCCATCTCTGTTGGAACACCGGTTTTCCCAATGATGAAAATATCATCTCCTGCCAGAATCCGAGTGCCCCCATGGGGCACCAAGACCTCACCGTCACGGAGAATCGCTCCGATGGTGCAAGAAGTGATAGCTGCCTCTGCCACGGTCATCCCGGCTATGGGGGAGTTATCCTGAACCTTGAAGCCGAGCATTTGAACTTTTCCGTCAGCAAAGTACTCAACCTCCGTGGCAGTCGGAGTTCTGAGGAACTTAAACACCTCATACGCCACTGCTTCCTCAGGATTGATAATTACGTCAATCCCCAACTGCTTTGAAGAGAGAGCACTGCCTGACAGCCCTTGATACTCAGGATTTCTTATACGGGCCACTGTCTTTTTGACACCAAGGCGCTTGGCAGTCACACATGCTACCATGTTTACTTCATCACTGTCAGTTACCGCAACAAACAGATCCGAGTTTCTTAATGAGGCGTCTTCAAGGACTCTCCCGCTGGCGCCGTTCCCGTGTATAGTCATTACATCCAGGTTTTCGCGTACTTCGACTAAAGCCTCTTCCCGGGAATCAATCACTACCACGCTATGCCTGGCTTCTGCCAGCATCTTTGCAATTTGAAATCCTGTTTTTCCCGCCCCGACGATTACGACCGTCAAGTCGCCACCCCGCTATCAATCGTTTCATTGTATGCTTCCAAACAAGTCTGCATCACATGACTTAAGTGTGCTCACTTTCAGCTGAGTTGTCAAGGTTGTGTTTTTTCTTTTCTCCAAAGGATAGCAGCACATAAAGGATAGCCATACATTCTGACGAATCTTTTATTACTTATAACCATCTATCTGCCTGAGGCGGTTAATATCCTGTTGCTACAGGCGTATCCCGTGCTTTAAGGAGGTATCTTAAGATGATATGCTGCGCACGCTGTGGCCTCGAGTATCCATCTGATACAAAGATATGGCGTTGCACATGTAAAGGAGAACTGGAGTATCAGAATCAACATAAGGACAACATCCCACCGCCTGAAGGTCTTGCCCTGCGCCCACATTCCATCTGGAGATATCGAGAAGTTTTGCCCCGCCTGGAAGATGAGGATATTGTGACCCTTGGCGAAGGATGCACCCCTTGTGTTACTGCAAAGTGGCATGGTTTCCCGGTATGGTTCAAACTGGACTTCCTCTGTCCCACCGGCTCCTATAAGGATCGCGGTGTTTCAGTAATGATCTCTCACCTGAAGCAAATGGGAGTACGCTCCATAGTGGAAGATTCATCGGGAAACGCAGGGGCATCAGTAGCGGCGTATGCAGCAAGAGCAGGTATGGAATGCACTATTTTCGTACCTTCTGACACATCCCCTGCAAAGCTTGCACAAATCAGGGCATATGGCGCGAAGATCAAGGCTATTGACGGCACAAGACAAGATGTAGCTGAAGCGTGTCAAAAAGCAGTCGAAGAGGACGGCAGCGGCGAAACCTTTTATGCAAGTCATAACTGGAATCCTTTCTTCTTAGAAGGCATGAAGACCCTGGCGTATGAAATTTGGGAGGAATGTGCAAGAAGCGAGATGATCCCGGATTGGGTGGTTGTCCCGGCCGGTTATGGGAGTTGCGCCCTTGGCGCGTATCGAGGGTTCCTAGACCTTGTGAATCAGGGCAGGCTTAGTCAGATTCCAAAACTCATCATTGTGCAGGCTGAAAACTGCGCCCCGATATACCATGCATACTTACGCGGTGAAGCAAGAGTTGCGCCTGTTCGGGGAACAGGAACAGCAGCTGAAGGGATCGCATGCAGCAATCCTATCCGAGGAACTGAAGTCCTTCGCGCAGCAAGAAAATCAGATGGATTAGTCATGGCGGTCAGTGAGGAAGAGATAAACTCAGCTGCCGTAAAATTAGCAAAAGACGGGATCTTTGTAGAACCAACGTCAGCGGTGGTGGGGGCTGCCTTAGGACGTCTGATTGATAGCGGGGTAATCCTGGAAAATGACATTGCCCTTGGAATTCTTACAGGGATAGGCCTCAAAGCCGGAACACTGACACATTCATCAGGAATATTCTAAAATCGCTTATGCTCGCTGAGACTTACACCGGGGGGATAAGTGTTAATTACATTAACGAAAACCTCAACTACTTCCGGATCAAATTGGCTGCCTGCACAACGCCTCAGTTCGGCCATAGCCTCCTCGTTTGTCATTGCAGCACGATAAGGCCTATCAGAAATCATTGCGTCAAAGGCATCTACTACTGCAATAATCCGAGCTTCAACCAGAATTTCGTCTTTCTGCAGGCCTAAAGGATAGCCTGTGCCATCATACCGTTCATGATGTTGCTCAATAATCGGTCCTGCATCCTTGAGAAATGTCTTCTCAATTATGGCTCTGCCTGCTGTAGGATGCTTAGTTATCTCTTTCCATTCCTCCGGAGTTAAAGGCCCCTTTTTATTCAGTATGTGATTGGGGATCCCTATCTTCCCAATATCATGCAAGAGTGCAGCATATATCAGCAACTCAAGCCTGTCCGGGGGAAGCTTCATTCTCTCCCCTACCAGCATTGACAGGCTTTGGATCCGTTCACAGTGTTCTTGCGTATGGCTGTCTTTTCTTTCGACTTCCTTAGCAAGAGCGACGAGTCCTTGGATCTCGTCGCTCAAAGCATGAAAAACCGGTTGCGAGGACATGTAAAGAAGAGTCACGCCTTTTTC
>JAAYRV010000187.1 GCA_012518595.1 Bacillota bacterium | reverse complement strand
CAGATTTAAGGAATCTTCATTTGCGCGAGGCGCGAACAGAGACCAGATGAAGTCTTGTTCTGAACTAGGACTTATTCTTGAGGAATTTATGGAAATCGGCCTTGTAGCGATGCAAGGTATTTCATCTGAGCTCGGTCTTTAATGGATCTCTTACAGCAGCGCCTTATGTCGGTCCCTTGAACCGCCGGATCCCTCATGCTATAATTGGCATGCAGGTGAGACAGTTTGGCGAATACTAAAATTGTTGCAACAAATCGAAAAGCGTTCCATGATTATCATGTGGGCGAGACATATGAAGCCGGAATTGCTCTTACCGGCACAGAGATTAAGTCTGTCAGGCAAGGGATGGTAAATCTCCGCGACAGTTTTGCCAGAGTGGAAAACGGTGAGGTTTTCCTATATGACATGCATGTGAGCCCTTATGATGCCGGCAATAGGTATAACCATGAACCACGGCGGACAAGGAAGCTTTTGCTTCATAAGTCTGAGATAAGAAGGCTTGCCACGAAGACGCAAGAGAAAGGCTTTACATTGATTCCGCTGAAAGTGTACTTGAGAGGCGGTCGTGCCAAGGTGGAGCTTGCTCTTGCGAAAGGCAAGAGGCTTTACGATAAGAGAGAAGACATTAAGAAGCGCGATGTCATGAGGCAGGTTGACCGGGTAATTAAAGACAGGGGACAATACTGAGCCTGACATTTTAGGAATATAGTAAATCTGACAATTTAAGAAACGATAAAGTTTGTGGGGGCGATATGGTTTCGACGGGGAGCTGTGACGACAAGGGTAGCGAGCCGAGATCCCGCCGACCTCGTAAAACGGTGGAACGCACGATAAGTGCCAACAACGATTACGCTTACGCTGCTTAAATAAAGTAGCCGTCCAATCCGGGCTCATCCTGGGAGACCGGTGCGGGCGTCAAATAAACCAGGACGCTCTCAGGTCCAATTCTCGGAGGACTTGAGCTAAGACTATCGAGATAGCCCTGGAGGAACTGGCGTTGGAGAGCCTCCAAGGCGAAACCAAAACCCTACGCTATGCTCGTAGAAGCTCTTCGAGTTGCCTCTTCGGACGCGGGTTCGATTCCCGCCGCCTCCACCAGTGTTATCCGAACTTGCATGAATTCTTGGAATTATCTCCATTTCATTAGGTGCAATCCAGCCGGATCCCCTTTTTGTATGGATGGTATTAAGTAATTACTTTATTCCAAAGAAATGGAATCAATGTACACCTCTCCTGGTTGGTCGCCCGGATCAATTCTTAGCCTTGTAATGGTACCTTTCCAAAGACTGTTTGATGCTAGATCAATGTACACATCTGTATACCCGCCGGCACCGGAAGTAAGAGGTGCAACATAGGACTTCCGTTCGTCCATATTCGAATCAGCGTTGGTGATAAAAAATACCCTCAATGACGTGGAACGTGTCATATTCTTAATCCGGATGTGCAGTGTTTTATAGCTTTTCGCATCAATATTTAACCTTTCCGGTGAAAGGATGTAAGGATCGTTCCCACTGCAATTGATGTACAGTGCACCGTTGACCGAGCGCATTTCCTCAATATCTGACTGGTCGATCCAGCCATCCACCCCTCCCTCAAACTGCCAATTGTCTACATAAGCAGTATTCGCGACAGGGTGTTTACTGCTCAAATCAATTGAGGACAGGTCAGCCTTCTGCCCGAACTTGATCTGTTTGATAACATCCTTCACGATGTATGTCATAGAATACTTCTCGCTTTCGGGTACGGACTCTAAAGGATATTTATACCAGGATTCTATAAAATTGATATCTGGCTTACCCCCGTTTTTTGTGTAATCATTAATATAAGATATCGTCTGCCTGTAATATACACCTTCGGGGCCTTTGGTGCCAGGTGTCTCGGAATTAAAGAATAATGCGAAGACTAATCCTTTGCTCTTCACCTCTCTTTCAAGATCCAATAACCTTGCCATCCAATTAATATTTGCAATTAGCTCCTCTTGGCTGCTGTATCTTTTTCCTGTGGCATATTCGTATGGATTATCTGCAAGCAATCCGTAGAATTTGACTCCCGCTTTTTCGGCAGCTGAAAGCACGACCTGAAATTCCTCATAAAAATCCCCTCTCCCATATTTATCTACAAGCTTATAGTAAGCCAGGCTACCCTTCCATCCGTGGTTTGGGAAATTCACGCAATAGATGAATCTTATATCGGGATATTCCTTCTTCCAATAAGTCATCGCATAAGCGAGCTGTTCGGCAGCCTGAGCGTAAGTCATGCGCGCCGGAAGGCTATAATCTTCATTGGGATAAATTGCCCGCGTGAGTGGATGGTCAAAGATGACATAATCTACGTTTTTACCGGCTTTCTTCAACCTTTTGAGCCTATCTATCTCCAACTGGGCGCTCAGTCTCCCCAAGCTGTCGGTACCTGCTACGTATTTATCGGTATACCAGTCGCAAATGCCTGCACATTCGACGCCGAGTTTGATGCCGGTTCTGTTTAGCATACTGGCAAACTCCCTGATTGTGTCACTGTCGGTTTGATTCAAATAATCAATAAACAAAGAAACGGTATCCACATTGGCGCTCACATACTCCCATTTGCCGGTGTCCACCAGATCCGCAGGATGATAGACGTTCATCCAAACCCTAGGTGTCCCTTCAAGGTCCCTCTGTCTAACAGGCTGCATAGTTGGCTCCATACTTCCCTGCGATGGTAGGATGGATTTTTCGGCAGAACTCTGCGGTGACAGTTGTTGAACTGTAATATCATCAACAGATTGAGATGAACAGGAACAAGCAACTGATAGAGCCGCAACCACAACAATAAAATGGATTGCTTTACCATTAACGCTCTTCTTCATTTGAGTAATTCCCCTTGGCTAATGATCTTCTTTGATTATCTTCCCAATGCCGAGAAACCGGGTGGAGTATGATTAAACCATGGCTGTGCACGCTCGAGCTGACCTGCAAGACGGAACAAGGTAGCCTCATCACCAAAGCGTCCCACAAAATGCATACCAATTGGCAGATTGGATTCATTCCAATACAGAGGCACCGACATTGCCGGCTGCCCAGTCACATTAAATACGGGAGTATATGGCATAAAATCAAAAATCTTATTAGCAAGGGCGTTAATCACGTGACATACCTTCATTAACCATGCGGCATTGAGCCGGCCCTGCAATCCAATCAGGAAATGCTCGGCTTTTGATGGTTGCAACGAACCAATTGGCGTTGGGGGTTGGGAAAGTGTCGGAGTAAGCAAAACATCATAGTTTTCAAAAAAACTACCTATCGCACGCGCTGAGGCATATAAGTAGTTTAACGCTTTAGCATACTCGCCGGCAGTTAAAGTGTTCCCCAGCAATGCCATGGCTCTGGTTCCGGTTTCGAAATCGGACAAAGACGCTTTTCGTCCAAGTAAACTTGAAAGCGAATCCACCTCAGCACGTGTCTCGGCAGCTATCACCGTCAAAAAAGCAAGTGAAAAGGCTTCTTTGTCGACCTTTGGTGCTGCTTCTACAACATCATGTCCTAGCTGTTCCAGTAAATGCACAGTGGCTTCCAATCCCTTTTTGCAATCTTCGTGTACATCTTTGCCAAGGAAGGGATGGGATGTGAAGGCAACTCGTAACCGGCCAGGTTCAGCGGTCACTTCCTGCAAATAAGGCTGCTCAATCGGCGGGGCCCAATAAGGTGCGCCGACATCCGGGCCGGCGATAGCATCTAACATTGCAGCACTATCACGTACAGAGCGAGTGAGAACATGTTCTTGTGCAAAGCCACGCCACAGGTCGCCCACCTCTGGTCCGGAAGGTGTACGGCCTCTCGTAGGTTTTAATCCAAAAACGCCACAACACGACGCAGGCGTGCGAATAGACCCACCGCCATCGTTGCCTCCTGCCAGAGGAACCAGGCAAGCGGCAACTGCAGCAGCAGAACCACCGCTGGAGCCACCGGCAGTGCGAGTTAGATCCCATGGGTTACAGGTTGGGCCAAAGGCTTTTGGTTCAGTATATGGCAATAAACAGAATTCCGACAAGTTCGTTTTTCCGACAAAGATTAAACCCGCAGTCCGGTAACGTTGCACAATTTCGTTATCTCGTAATCGAGGGATATTCCTTAGAATACTAGAGCCTGAGCTTGTGGGTTCTCCTTCTACAGTATCCGTTGCGTCCTTTAAGAGGAAAGGAACTCCCATAAAGCTGCCTTCCGGCAATTTGTTTTCTGCAGCCTTTCGAGCCTTATCATACATTTTGTGTATTACTGCATTAATCTTGGGGTTATACGTCTCAATTCGAGCTATGGTATATTCAACTAACTCAGCGGGTGAGATCTGTTTAGTTCGTACCAGTTCGGCAAGCCCTAATCCGTCATACTTATGGAGTTTAGGAAATGCATTCATGATAACCTCCAAAAGTTGATTTTTTACGGTTTAGGCACATAACCTTAGGCCCGGATCGAAGTGAATCAGCGTGCTACGAGGTTCAAGTAATCTCTTTTTCACCAAAAACAAAACCGTAGATAGACAATGACTCTCTAGCGTGTTTGGCCGTCGTTGCGATAATACAGAATATAATGAATTATATCATAACTTTCGGTATCATGAATCACTATTTGACCATAAAAATGATACTTGATCAGACGAAATTTCAATTGTGGTAGGGATTACCGCCAGACGGTCCGGGTACACCAGTCTCGTGGATGCCTGGTGACGATGGCCAGGTGAATGTCACGAATCAATTGAATAGGGACTCTGATGACCTGCTGCGTCCGGTTTCGGGCGCTCTCTTGTTCCGGGGCAATCGATTGTTCAAAGTGTCCCAGACCAGCTAAAGAAGGATTCTTGATGCTCATGAGGAATATGTTTCCATGGAAATGATCACGCAGATTATTTGAAGAAGAGGGCGGAAACATGAATAATGCCAGGCCCCGTGCCAGGGACATCGGAATCGATATCGGGATATTTGTG
>JAAYRV010000186.1 GCA_012518595.1 Bacillota bacterium | reverse complement strand
TCTTAACTGCTGAAATGATTGAACTCATTGAAATGGGTGTGCCGAATATCGTCTGTGTCCAGCCATTTGGATGCCTTCCCAACCACGTTACAGGTAAAGGCATGCTGAAAGCGCTGAAGAAGAATTATCCTGAGGCTAACATTGTGGCTATCGACTATGACCCCGGCGCCAGCGAAGTTAACCAGTTGAACCGGATCAAGCTAATGCTCTCAGTGGCCTTCAAGAACTTGGGACTTTCCTGACCAATGCCTTCAGCAGATGACGGACTGTCGAGGCTGGCTTCATTTCCGTCTATATAGCATTATCCGCAAGTGTATTGCCCCATGGAGATACGTTCCAATGAGGGCAAAGAAATACCCCTCGACGCGCTCATGACCCGAGCTTGGAGCCCTTCCGAGGGGTACTCATATAGTTGTATCTTCTAGCACGGCTCTTGGTGGAACATCACTTTTTCGGATATGTCAAGGCTTCAAATAAGCCTGCGTCTCCCTCTATTGATTCGATAGACCCGTCCGGGAAGGTAATTTCAGCCACCGGCCACCAACTGCGTACCGCGAGATTGCTTCGCTCGAAGTGCCTCAACGGTTGACCTCGCGTGCGTATGTACACGTCTGCGTTGGTCGGTTCCGATATACTTGAGGAGTAAAAATAGACCCATAGCTCGTAAGTGCCGGGATCAATGTCCTCAGCGGTAATGTGCTCAGGCCCGAATCCATCCGTATCGTCAAAGTCGAGAACACCGCCCCAGTCTGTCGTCTTGTTGTGCCAGCAGCAATCATGTTCACTGCTTCTTTCCTTACCCTTCGGAACAAGGTGAAGGTCCAGGTCTGTTCCACCGGTATCCCAGACTAGACCGGTCCAAAGGTCGGGCGTATCGTACGAAGCCGTGACTGAGACCTTAACGCAGTCAGACACCCCATTTACCAAGCCAAAGACGCTGATGATGTTTGAGCCGCTTTTCAGCGGTACCACCTTCTCTAATGAGCCGTCAGCCTCATTCACCTGCAGGCTCAACATCAAATCTCCGACTGATACTGTAGCTCTGTCACCTCGAGCAGGGATGAACGGCAAGGGAAGAATCGTGCCGCCAATACGGATATCGTGTGCGCTCGTAACAGTACCTGGGCTTGGATAGTCTATACTGACTGTAGGGGGCGTAAGATAACCGGATTTTCCACTCAGAAGCGTCACAGGACCTTCATTCCTCGTGCGATATTTCAAATACGACGTAATCGTTCTGCCCTCTATTATAATCTTGTCTACCGCGGCCCCGGGTGGGAGATTCTCCACTGCCTCGCTTAGAGTGTCTCCTCTTGCCATTAGTGATATTAACGCGCTGGAGGTCGAGCTTGAGATGCGCGCCACATCAGTCCATCCTACGTATGCAATTCCTCCGTTCCCAATAACCGTATCAGCCATTGAGGAGTTGGCAAAGCCATAGCAATCTATGGCGATTACGATGGAATCATCAAATGATGTCTCCTTAAGGGACTTACTTGATATGGTCCAGAACGCTCTTTGATTCCTCATTCTTGTTTTGGAATCACCCTTACCCCACGGCACGTGCATCACGTCCTCCTTGCCAAACATCCAATTAATACTGATCTGGTGCATGTGCCAGGGTTCACCTGTCTGCCATTCAACCTTATTCCACCAGTCAGTTATGCCACCATGCCCATTTACCACTACCACGCCGTAATCGCCGATTGCCTTAAAAAACTTACGCGTAGCAGCTTCCCCGTCGATACGCTCGACTTCATACCCGAGCGATGTCAAGCTCTGCTCCACGCTCTTAAATATCGGTACTTCCCAATCAAAGTTCGGATCGTCAGCCAGGCAGTTGACAATCGCAGCCCTCTTGTTACCCGGCTTCAGCAAACCGGTAACATATTGCGTATCAACCGAACTCATTGTCGAAAGGTCTTGCACGTCAGTAGTCATCCATACAGGCTTGGTTCGCGGAAGACTGTTCAACCACATCACCAGGCCTCCGTCACGATACTTTATGTACAATCCTGTTTCGTCACCTGCTGCATGCTCAACTACTGCAAGGGCCCTTGCTTCATCTGCAATGGCGGCGAAAACAGCACTTGGCCTGTCGGGATCATACAGATCAGCTACCCTATTTGAGAGCATCTGCGTAGTAGCATTAAACTCCTCCATCTGCTCAGCCGTAGGCTCAACTGCGTATTCGAAGTTTATCGCATTCGATGGGCCTGACGCTGTTATGCAATCAGGATCAAATAAGTAGCCCGGCTTAGCAGGAGTAGCAGTCACGGTGCCTTTAAGCCCGCTCTTTGTCCAATAACCATTCGAGTCTGTGGTTGCAGTACCATAGCCTCCACTGAAAGCAATGGTAACCCCTTCAATGCCCTCTTGCGGTTCGTTGACCTTAGTGATCCGCCCCGAAACTGCGTATGAACCTCCGGTTTCCGGATCGCAGTCCATCCCTTCGCACCCTGCTATGAACAGACAGAGCACAATCAGCAGTAGAAAAGACACCCTCTTCATTACGTGCACCTCCAGTAGTCTGTGGGTAGACGGCCGCAGCATTTCTGCCTGTGCAGTGCTGAATCGAACACCTCAGGTGCAACATCCGATAGATTCCATGGACAATAATCCCAGCGGCCTGTGAAATAGTTCGACGCGCACACCCTACCCCCTCCCTTATTTGGAATATATTTTATCATCTGAATGTTGGGCATATAATACTAGATCCGCAGGGAGGGAAGAGCGCATTTCCAAACCGGTTGTTCTTCGTATGCAGCTCCTCATTTATTCCCAGGCAAGTCGCAATTATGAGGACAAACCCTGAATATCTAGTGAGGCTATTACAGGCCGGCGACAACAAAGTCGAAAATCATATCTTTCTCAGGAATTCCACAAGCCGTC